>NZ_JCACER010000078.1:0-24827 GCF_059502445.1 Kumtagia sp. | reverse complement strand
GCCAATCTCCCCCCTTGCGGGGGAGATGTCCGGCAGGACAGAGGGGGGTGCGAAGACGCGCGACCCCCTTGCCCAAGGCAGGATGATACCGTCGGCAGGTGGCGGCCGTGACCCCCCGCTCAACCCTGCTGATGGCCCCGGCGCTGGCCTGGCTCACCGGGCTGATGGTCATCCCCTGCGCGCTGGTGCTGGCGCTGGCCTTCTTCCGGCGCGGCATCTATGGCGGCGTCGAATACACCTTCACGCTGGAAAATTTCGCGCAGGTTTTCGACCCGCTTTATGCCGGCATCTTCCTCAACTCCGCCCGCATCGCCGGCACGGCGACGGCGATCGCCGTCGTCATCGGCTATGCGGCGGCCTACGCCATCGCCGCCGCGCCGCGCCACCGACAGCCCATTTACCTGTTCTTCGCCGTGCTGCCATTCTGGTCGAACTATCTGATCCGCACCTATGCCTGGATCGTGCTGCTCAACCGCGAGGGGCTGATCACCCAGCTTCTGCGCTGGCTCGGCTATACCGGCGAACCGCCGTCACTTCTCTACACCGAAGGCGCGGTGATCGCCGGCCTCGTCTACAACTACCTGCCCTTCGTCATCCTCGCCTGCTATGCGCCGCTGTCGCGCCTCAATCCGGAACTCGCGGAAGCCTCACGCGATCTCGGCGGCTCGGCCTTCACCACCTTCCGCCGCATCGTCCTGCCGCTGACCCTGCCCGGCATTGCCGCCGGCGCGGTCTTCGTCTTCGTGCTGTCGATCGGCAATTTCGTGACGCCGGCGCTGCTCGGCGGCGGCCGCTTCCAGATGATCGGCAATCTCGTCTACGACCAGTTCCTGACCGCCAACGACTGGCCGTTCGGCGCGGCCCTGTCGATGGTGCTGATCGCCATCATGATGCTGCTGCTGACCTTGCAGGCTTTTGCCGCCGAACGGGCATCGGGCCGCGCGACGGTGCGGGAGGAGGCGGCATGAACCGCGCCATCCTGATCGCCGTCTTCGCCTTCCTCTACATCCCGATCGCGGTTCTGGTCGCGCTGTCGTTCAACGCAGGCGGCCTGCCGACCGTGTGGTCCGGTTTTTCGTTCAAATGGTACGCCTCGCTGGCGGGCAACAACGACATCCTGTCGGCCGCGCTCAACACGCTGATCGTGGCTAGCGTCTCCACGGCAATCGCCACCTTGCTCGGCACGCTGCTGGCGCTCGGCGTGGAGATGCGGAAGAGGCGCGGCTCGGCGCTGGAGGCGCTGATCTTCGCGCCGATGATCATCCCCGACATCGTGCTCGCCATCGCGCTGCTGTCGTTCTTCTCCATGCTCGACGTCACCATGGGGCTGCACACCATCGTGCTCGCCCATGTCGTCTTCAACATCGCCTTCGTCTGCTCGGTCGTACGGGCGCGGTTGAAAAGCTTCGACTGGTCGATCACCGAGGCTTCCGCCGATCTCGGCGCCTCGGCCGTCACCACCTTCCGGCGCATCACCCTGCCGGTCATCCTGCCGGCCGTCATCGCCGGCGCGCTGCTCGCCTTCACGCTGTCGGTGGACGAATTCATCATCGCCTACTTCACCGCCGGCGCCGGCCGCGCCTCCACGACGCTGCCGATGCAGATCTATTCGATGATCCGTTTCGGCATCACGCCGGAGATCAACGCGCTCGCCACCATCGTCATGGCCGTCAGCATCGTCGCGCTCACCATCTCGCAGCGTCTCAATCGGGGGATGGTGGGGCAATGACGTATTTCTCTATGAACAGCTCAGACGAAAGCACCCCCACCCCTAGCCCCTCCCCACAAGGGGGAGGGGGATTTGCTCGCATCTCCGCAAAGCGCCAATCATCAAGGGTTTTGTGCGGCATAGCGGCCGCAAAGTCCCCCTCCCCCTTGTGGGGAGGGGTTAGGGGTGGGGGTAACTTCAAATGCGATAGCCTTGCTTTCGAGGACGTCGACGCCTCGAAGGGCCGGGTGGAGCGATGAGAACATTGCTCGCCATCGACCGGGTGACTAAAAACTTTGGCCGCATCGCCGCCGTCGACGACGTGTCGCTGGCGATCCGCGAGAACGAGTTCTTTGCCCTGCTCGGCCCGTCCGGCTGCGGCAAGACCACGCTGCTCAGGATGCTGGCCGGCTTCGAGACGCCGAGCGGCGGAAACATCCTGCTCGACGGCAAGGATATTTCCGCCGTGCCGCCCAATCGCCGGCCGGTCAATCTGATGTTCCAGTCCTATGCGCTGTTCCCGCATATGAGCGTGCGCGCGAACATTTCCTACGGGCTGGAGATGGAGCGGCTGCCCACGGAAAAAATCCGCACGCGGGTCGACGAGATCATGGCGACGACGCAGCTATCCCAACTGGCCGACCGCAAGCCGGAGCAGCTTTCCGGCGGCCAGAAACAGCGCGTCGCGCTCGCCCGTGCGCTGGTGAAACGCCCGCGCCTGCTTTTGCTCGACGAACCGCTCGGCGCGCTGGACAAGAAACTGCGCGGCGCCATGCAGATGGAATTGAAGCGCCTCCAGCACGAGGTCGGCATTACCTTCGTCGTGGTCACCCACGACCAGGAGGAGGCGCTGGTCATGGCCGACCGCATGGCGGTGCTGAAGGACGGAAAACTGCTGCAATGCGACACGCCGCACGAGATCTATGAGCGCCCCGCCGATCGTTTCGTCGCCGACTTCATCGGCGTGATGAATTTTTGCGAGGGCCGCGCCGCACCTGACGGTGTGACGGCGCGGGACGGCACGATGCTTCGCGGCCGCGTGCCGGAGGGCATGGCCGTTGACGACAGGGCAGTGGCCGCCGTCCGTCCCGAGCGAGTGGCGCTATTCCCCGCCGCGGATAGCATCAACCGCGTCGCCGGCACGGTCGAGGCGCTCGCCTATCACGGCCTCGACCTGCAGCTTCACATCCGGACGGCGCTCGCCGAAAAACCTTTCCTCGTCCGCGTCACCGCCGACGCCGCCGACCGCCGCCCGGTCAGGGTCGGCGACACGGTCGAGATCGGCTGGGCGGCGGAAGACACGCGCATTTTCAGGAACTGAGTTCTGTTGGAGGCAGGCATGGCCCAGAAGACGATCGCATTCTTTCCCGAAGCCGCCTATGGGCCGGCGCTGAACTCCGTCGGCATCGCCCAGGCCGTGCAGGCGCGCGGCCACAAGGCGGTGTTTTTGTCCGATCCCGGCTTTGTCGACGTCTACAAGGGGTATGGCTTCGAGGCCTATCCGGTGAACCTCTCCGAACCAATGCCGCCGGAGCAGATGGCGAAGTTCTGGGAGGACTTCATCAACGGCCACATCCCGAACTTCCGCAAATCGCCCTACGACCAGGTCGACAATTACGTGAAGGACTGCTGGACGGCGATCGTCGACAGCGCCAAATGGGCTGAGAAGGACCTGCCTGGCGTACTGGAAAAGATCAGACCGGACCTCATCTGCGTCGACAATGTCATCCTGTTTCCAGCAATAAAGCAGTCCGGAAAACCCTGGGTGCGCATCATCTCCTGCTCGGAGAACGAAATCGAGGACGAGGACATACCCCCGCATCTTTCAGGCTGCGGCGAGAACGACCACGCCTGCCACAAGGCCTACAGCGACCACTTCAACGCAGTGATCAAGCCGATCCACGACGACTTCAACGCCTTCCTCACCGAGAGCGGCGAGCGACCTTATCCGATAGGCCAGTTCTTCGAGGCCTCGCCGCATCTCAACCTGCTGCTCTACCCCGAAGCGGTGAAGTTCAACCGCCGGCATCCACTCGATCCGGCGAAATTCCAGTACCTGGAGGGCTGCGTGCGCAAGGAGGCGCCCTACGAGGTGCCCACCTTCGCGAAAAACAATGACGGACCGCTGATCTATGTGTCCTTCGGCTCGCTCGGCGCCGGCGACACCGACCTCTTGAAGCGCATCATCGCGGCAATCGGCGACAGCCGGTTCCGTGCGCTGGTCAATGTCGGCGGCTACACGGATTCTTATGCCGATGTGCCCGGCAACGTCATCCTCGGAAGCTGGTTCCCGCAGCCCTCGGTCATCCCGCAGGTCGACGCCGTCATCCACCACGGCGGCAACAACTCCTTCACCGAGTGCCTGTTCTTCGGCAAGCCGGCGATCATCATGCCCTATGTCTGGGACGGCCATGACAACGCTACGCGCGTGCAGGAGACAGGGCACGGCTTCAAGATGCCGCGCTACGACTGGACCGACGCCGAGCTGATCGCCAAGCTGGAAAGCTGCATTTCCGATCCGGCGATGCAGGCGAAACTCGCCGCCACCTCGACACACATGCAGGCGCAGAACGGCCCGGAAAAGGCGGCGCGGCTGCTGGAGGGGCTGCTGTGAGGGCGCAGGATTTACCCTCCCCCTTGTGGGGAGGATCGCTGAAATTGCGAAGCGAAGCGGAGCGATTGAGGCGGGGTGGGGGTGCCAAAACCATCCAGGAGCGGGGAGTTAGGGTTTGTCATCCCGACCCCCACCCCGTCTCGCCACCTCCATTTCATTTCGGTGGCTCGCCGACCCTCCCCACAAGGGGGAGGGTAAGGTGCTGCCTATGACCTCCTCCGCCTCGCATCTCCACGACGCCTCGACGCGCACCAACCTTGTCGACTGGGGCGTGCAGCCGGACGCGATTTCCGGGCTCCTCGCATTCGAGCGGAAGACTGGTCCACAAGGGGCCCGACAACCGTCCGGAATGCGGCATCTGGGTGTGCACGCCCGGCCGCTGGCGCCTCGCCATCCCGCGCGACGAGCTCTGCCATTTCGTCTTCGGCCGGGCGACCTATCGCTCGGACAACGGCGAGACGATCGAGGTCGGGCCTGGCACGGTTGTCATGTTCCCGGCCGGCTGGACCGGCGAATGCACCGTGCATGAGACCATGCGCAATATCTACATCCTGGCAGAAGATGAGCCGAAGGAACGAATCATGACCACTCCCGTCTGGAAGAACCCGCTCTCCATCACCGACCTCGTCGACTGGGGTGTCATCCCGACCATGATCGAGGGCCAGTCGCATACCTCCGGCAAGCTGCTGCACAAGGGACCAGAAGGGCGCTCCGAATGCGGATTGTGGGTCTGCACGCCCGGAAAATGGGAATGCCACGTCACGCGCGACGAGTTCTGCCATTTTCTCGAAGGCCGCTGCACCTATGTCCACGAAAGCGGCGAGGTGATCGAGATCATGCCCGACACAGCCGCCTTCTTCCCGCAGGACTGGAAGGGCGTGTGCACCGTCCATGAGACGATCAAGAAGGTCTACATGATCCGCTGAGCAGGAGGCCGGCATGGAATTCCTGCCAGAGCGACCCACCTTCTTCGTAAACCCGGGCTATCATCCGATGGCGGGCGCGCCGAAGCCCGTCATCGACCCGGCCACACTGGAGACCGTCGGCGCGATTTCCGCTGCCACCGATGCCGAGATCGAGGCGGCGCTGGATGCCGCCACGCACGCGCAGGCCATGTGGAAAAGGCTCGACGCGAAAAGCCGGGCAAAACATCTGCACCAGGTGGCAAACGCCATCGAACAAGCCGACTTCACCGGCTGCGCCGAGCTGATGGTGCGCGAGATGGGAAAGCCCTATCCGGAGGCGATCGGCGAGATCGCCAATTGCGCCGGCGTGTTCCGCTATTATGCCGAGATGGCGCGTGACGAGGCGGGCAAGATCGCCGGGACGACGCAGGCCGGCTCGTTCCAGTATGCGCGCTACGAGCCCTACGGCGTGTCGGTGCACATCATGCCCTACAATTTTCCGATCCTGTTGATGTGCTGGACGGTCGCGGCCTCGCTCGCCGCCGGCAATGCCTGCGTGATCAAGCCGGCGGAGGCGACGACGCTGTCGACGCTCGACTACATGAGCGTCTTTCGCTCGCTGCCCGAGGGCCTCGTCTCCTGCCTGCCAGGCGGCGCGGCGACCGCGCAGGCGCTGATCCAGTCCGAGCGAACGCATGCGGTGGCCTTCACGGGCTCGGTAGCGGCCGGCAGGGCAGTTGCGGTCGCTTGCGCCGAGCGCATGAAACCCTGTGTCATCGAGGCCGGCGGCTCCGATCCGATGATCGTCTCGGCGCACGCGCCGCTCGATGTCGCGGCGGCCGGCGCCGTCACCGCCGCCTTCCACCTCTCCGGCCAGGTCTGCACCTCGGCCGAGCGGTTCTTCGTCGTCGACGAGGTGCACGACCGTTTCGTCGACTTGTTCGCCGAGAGGACGCGGGCGCTCAGGATCGGCAACGGTCTCGACAAGAGCGAGATCGGCCCGCTGGTGAGCGAGGCGGCGCGCGCCAAGGTCATGCGGCTGGTCGAAGACGCGATTGCCAGCGGCGCCACGGCCGTGACAGGCGGCCGCATTCCGCCGGCCCACACTATCGGCTGGTTCTACGAGCCGACGATCCTCACCGGTGTGACGCCCGACATGGCGATCTGCCGGGAAGAATGTTTCGGTCCGGTCGCCGCCGTCTGCCGGGTGAAGGATTTCGACGAGGCGATAGAACGCGCCAACGACAGCCCGTTCGGGCTCGGCGCCTCGATCTTCACCACCGATCTCGCCGAGGCGCACGAGGCCGCGGAGCGGCTGGAGGCCGGCATGGTCTGGATCAACAATCCGCTCATCGACAACGACGCCCTGCCGTTCGGCGGCTGGAAGGCGTCCGGCCTCGGGCGCGAGCTCGGCCGCCAGGGCCTCGACGCCTTCCGCCGCTCCAAGATGGTCGTCATCGACCACAAGCCGGCGATACAGGAATGGTGGTATCCCTATCCCGACAGCTGGTTCCGCGAGACCGGCGGCCGCAAGCACGTTTGAGTGGCTGCGGCCGCATCGCCGCCGTCAAGACGACGGCGACGAACGGCGGAAGGATAGCTATGCGAGATAGGATTTGAGGATGGAGGCCCCGAGCGTGTATTTCGGGTCCACCATGTTGCCGAGCCGCACGCGGCCGACCTGCGTCAGCAGCATATAGGCGTCGAGCTCGGCGAAGCCGTAGTCGGCGGCCATCCAGCGCACCAGCTCGCGATAGGCGATACGGGCCGCGTCCTCCATCGGACGACCCGAGCCGATCGTCATGACAACCTTTTCGTTCTCAAGTCGGACCCATTTGAAGTTCCAGTTCTTGATGAGGTCGATCTGGACGGTGGTGACCGTGGGGTGCTCGAGCGCGACGCCGCACAGCTCGCCGTCGCCCTGGTTCGCATGGCAGTCGCCGAGATAGAGCAGACCGCCGGGCGCGTTGACCGGCAGGTAGACCACGGCGCCCGGCGCCACGTCCGGCAGGTCCATGTTGCCGCCGTAGTAGTCCGGCTGAAGCGCCGAGATCGCCTCGATCTCGGGCGACGTGCCGATCGTGCCGATGAACGGCTCGTAGGGTATGGTGATCCTGTCGTTCCAGGTCACGCCCTTCACGGCGTCGATGTGGACCTTCTTCACCCGCTCCGGAAGCGGTGCGTTGAGGATGGCGGTATCACCCGTGCCGACGAGGCCGCCGAACTCGGGGATGAGGCAGGTCGTGCCCGACGGCTGCTCCCCGCGCGGGCGGATCTCCTTGATGTAGACGGCCAGGCAGTCGCCCTTTTCGGCGCCGTTGACGTAGATCGGCCCGTTCTGCGGGTTGAGATAGGGGAAATTCAGGATCTGACTGGGTATGTCGGACTCGCTCCTGATCTGGCCCTCGAAGGCGTCGTGGGTCTCGACCGAGACCTCGGCACCGGGGTCGACCCTGAGCACAGGCTCGGCATAAGGGCCGTAGACGTAGTGATATTTGCCTTGATCGGCTTCCGTCATGCTGTGGACGCTGTTGACCTTGCCCTTCGCCACCGCGCGTTTGGCCATGATCGAATCGTGAAGCCAGGACATCTCGTTTTCTCCCTTGTTGATCGCGCGGCCTAGACGGCCAGGTGCTTTCTGATGGTGTCGCGGTCCTCGAGCTCCTGCGGGGTCACGTGAGCGACGATGCGCCCCTTGTCCATGACGTAGCAGCGCTGCGCGAGGGCCTTGATCATGTCGAGGTTCTGCTCGACGAACATGATCGTCATGCCGCTTTCCCGGTTGAGTTGCCGGATGATGCGGCCGATGTCCTGCACGATGGACGGCTGGATGCCTTCCGACGGTTCGTCGAGCAGCAGCAGTTGCGGCGAGCCCACCAGCACCCGCCCGATGGCGAGCTGCTGCTGCTGCCCGCCCGACATGGTCCCCGCCTGCTGGCCGGCTCGCTCCTTCAGGATCGGGAAAAGGCTGTAGATACGGTCGTAGACATCCGGCGCGATGCGCTCGCGCATGGCCTCGCCGACCTGAAGGTTCTCCCGCACGCTCATGCGCGGGAAGACGTCGCGACCCTGCGGAACATAGCCGATGCCGAGCCGTGCGCGCCGGAACGGGCTGAGCCCGGTGAGTTCGGAGGCATCCAGCCTGATCGTCCCCGCCATGCTCTCGACCAGGCCGATCAGCGTCTTCATCAGCGTGGACTTGCCCACTCCGTTGCGGCCGATCACGGCTACGATCTCACCCTTCGCGACGGTGAGGTCGATGCCCTGCAGGACAGGCTTGCCGCCGTAGCCAGCCCGTAGGCCCGTGATTTCGAGCAAGGCCTCAGTCATGCTTCTGCCCCAGATAGATGGCGGCGACCCGCTCGTCGGCGACTATCTCGTCGATCGTGCCTTCGGCGAAGATGCGCCCGAAATGCAGCACCGACACGCGGTCGGCCACCTGGCGCACGAACGCCATGTCGTGCTCGACCGCGAGCACGGTCATGCCCTCGGCGTTGAGCTGCTGGACGATCTCGCCGGTCATGAAGGTTTCTTCGGGCGACATTCCCGCGGTCGGCTCGTCGAGCAGGAGGAGCTTGGGCTTCAGGCTGATGGCCATGCCGATCTCGAGCCACTGCTTAAGGCCGTGGCTGAGGTTGCCCGCCTGCTGGTCCGCGACCTCCTCGAGCTGCAGGAAGCGGAGCAGCCTTTCGACCTCGGCGTCGAGGTCGGCCGGGCCCAGCCGGTGCTGCAGGGCGATCTGCAGGTTCTGCTGCGCGCTGAGCGCCGCGAAGATGCCCGGAACCTGAAACTTGACGCTGATACCGCGGTTGATGCGCTGGAACGGCTTGAGGCGGGTTATGTCCTCGCCGTCGAACATGATCGTTCCGGCCGACGGCTGGTACTGCCCGAGCAGCAGCTTGAAGAAAGTGCTCTTGCCGGCGCCGTTGGGGCCGATGAGGCAGTGGATCTTCCCGGGCTGCAGGGAAAAGCTGACGTCGGCGGTGACGTGCAGGCCGCCGAAATGCTTGTTGAGGTTCTGTGTCTGCAACAGGGCCATGGGCTATTTGCTCCTGCCCTTGCGGTCGAACAGGGAGGCCAGCAGGATGCCGGCATTGGCGACCAGCCCCCTGGGCGCCAGGAGAACGGTGCAGACGAGCAGCAGGCCCATCACCACGAGCGCGTACTGGCTGCCGTAGATGGTCAGCGCCTGGAACGCCGAAAGCACGACCAGCGTCCCGATGAGGGTGGCGGTCAGGTCCGACCGGCCGCCGACGGCGACCCAGATGATCGGCAGCGCCGCGGCGGTGATGCCCATGCTCGACGGCGTGATGTACTGCCCCCAACTGGTGTAGAGGACGCCGCTCAGGCCGGCCAGCGCAGTGCCGATGACGAAGCAGCCGAGCTGATACTTGCGGATGTCGTAGCCGAGCATCTCGGCGCGCTGCGGGTTCTCCCGCAGCGCCACCAGCACATTGCCGAACTTGGAGTTCACCAGGATGCGCAGCCCGAGATAGACGACGACGAGCAGGCCCAGCACCAGATAGTAGAGGCCGATGTCGGGATAAAGGACGATTTCGCCGCCGAACCAGGGCAGGGTCAGCGGCGGCATGCCGCTCATGCCGTTGAAGCCGTTGAGGCGCGCGCTGCCGACCTTCCACTCCGGGCCGGCCGTCTGGGCCATGAAGCGTTCGAGGGCAAGGGTCACGGACAGGGTGACGATACCGAGGAATATGCCGCTGATCCGCCCGAAGAACAGGAAATAACCGAGGACGGCGGCGAACAGCGCCGCGATGGCGACGGCGATCAGCACCGAGAGCAGGCCGAAGCCGTATGCCGTGCCGAAATTGATGGTGAGGATGCCGTAGCTGTAGCCGGCGATGCCGAAGAAGGCGGTCTGGCCGAAGGAGAGCGAGCCGCCATAACCCCAGATCAGGCTGAGCCCGAGCGCCATGAACGTCCAGTTGAGGAAGTAGATATTGTTGCCGACATCGTAGCCGTCGGCAAACAGCGGATAGACGACCGCGACGGCCAACACGACAGCGAAGGCGCTCCAGAACACGGGTCCCCTGCCCATGGTCTGTGGCCCTTCCAGCCGTTTCAACATCCGTGACACTGACATTGTTGCTTACGCCCGATCTTTCAGGATGAAGCCGGTGATGCCTTTCGGCAGGAGGCGGATGACGACGATGACGGCAAGCAGCAGGCCGATCTGGCCGGCCAGCTGGCCCTGCCACGAGGTCAGCGAGGCCTTGACGATCGCCAGCAACGCCGCGGCGGGCGCCGTTCCGATGAACACGTCGGCGCCGCCGACCACGACGGTGACGAAGGCCTCCATGATGAAGGTGGTGCCCATGGTCGGGATCATCGTCATTGTCGGGGCATAGATGCCTCCGGTCAGGCCGGCGAGAGCCGCGCCGATGCCGAAGGTGAAGGCGTAGACGCGGTTGGTGTCGACGCCGAGGGCGTTGGCCATGTGCGGCGCCTGGATGGTGGCGCGCGCCAGCACGCCGAAGCGGGTCTTGTTGAAGACGAAATAGAGCAGCAGCAACACCGCGAGCGCCGTCGCCATCAGCACCAGCCGATAGTAGGAAAAAGACAGCGCGCCGACCGTGAAGCTGCCCAGCGGGGTGCCGACGCCACGCATGGTCGGGCCGAACAGGATCAGCGTGCCCTGCGAGGCGATGAGGCTGACGCCCCAGGTCGCCAGGATGGAATCGAGCGGCCGGGCATAGAGCCTGCGCACCACGAGGCGCTCGATCACCATCCCGACCAGCCCGGCGAAAAGGCTGCCGCACAGGATCGCCAGCGGCAGCGGCAGGCCCCAGCCGACCGCGAAAACGGTCATGTAGGCGCCGCACATGATGAACTCGCCATGGGCGAGGTTGATGACGCCCATCATGCCGAAAATGACCGCGAGGCCACATGCGGACAGGACCAGAAACGCGAACGCGTCACCGAATTGATAGGCCGACGACACGACTGCTGTCGCAAGATCCATGAGGCTCTCCGGTTGGCAAACAGCTACGGCCGGGCCGACGCGAAGAACCCGCGCCAGCCCGGCGGTCAGGGACTACTGCTTGGCCGGAGGATTGGACGGCGTGTACTGCTCGCTGGGATCGGCCTGCGTCAGGTCGCAGCCGGCATCACCCAGCCAGTAAGGCTTGATGTTTTCCCACACCTTCGGGAACGAGATCGAGTGGTCGTCGCCCACTTTGGCCAGGAAGATGGTGTGCGACATATGCTGGCTCTTCGGGTCCAGGCAGACATTGCCGGACGGCCCGTCGAAGCAGACGTCGCCCTGGGCGATCACCTTGCGCAGATCCTCGCGGTTGGTGGAGCCCTCGGCGCGCTCGACCATCTGCTTGTAGAGGTTCATGGCGATGTAGGAGTTCGCCGCTTCCTGGTTCACATAGGGCTCGTTCGGGTACTTGGCGTGGAACTTTTCAAGGAACGCCTTGCCGGCTGGCGTGTCGACCTCCTCGATGTAGTTGGTCGTCACATACATGTTGGCCAGGCTGGGCGGCGTGAAGCGCTTGTGTTCATAGCCTTGGCCGACATTGACCGACGACGCCATCGGCAGGCCGACCTTGGCCGACGAGGCCTGCTCGTAATACGAAGCCTGGGCCGCACCGACCAGCAACGTCACCACGAAGTCCGGCTTTGCCGTCTGGATGTTCTGGATGGTCTGCGAGAACTGCGAAACGCCGAGCGGGATGAACTCCTCGCCGGCCATCTCGCCGCCGTTCTCCTTGACGATGTTGCGCACCCACTCCGCGGAAATCTGGCCGAAATTATAGTCGGCCGCGATGGTGTAGACGCGCTTGCCGTAGGTCTCCATCATCCACGGGATCAGCGTGGAGAACTGCTGCTCGGGCACGGCGCCGGTGACGATCATGTTGGCGTCGCAGACGCCACCTTCATACTGGTTGTTGTAGAAGGCCAGCCCGTCGAACTGGTTGACGATCGGCCGGTAGGCTTCGCGCGAGGCCGACGAGAACCCCGCGAACACCACGTCGACCTTGTCGCGCTGGAGCACCCGGCGCATGAATTCCTGATACCGGTTGTTGTCCGACTGGGTGTCGTAGACGACCAGTTCGATCTGCCGGCCGGCAATGCCGCCGGCCTTGTTGATTTCCTCGGCCGCGAGCTCGATGGCGTGAACCTTGCCGATGGTCGCCGCGGCGAAGTCTCCCGATTGATCCTCCAGCACGCCGATCTTGATGGGATCGGCAGCGTGGGCGGTCGCCGATAGCGCGAAAGCGCAGACCAATGTAGCTGCCCGTAGCAAACTGACAGTCATTCTATTTCTCCTCTGGTTCAAGGCTTTTTGGCGTATGTTTTCGTCGTCCCGACCGTTGTTTCGGGTTCATCCAACTCGGGACCGTTTGCCTGGATGAACGTTTCGCAGAAATCCTCGATGCTCTGGCGCGAGCGCATGCTTTCGCGCCGCAGCAGATCATAGGCGGCGGAGTGGTCGGCTCCGGTGCGCTGCATGACGACGAGCACCGCCTTCACCAGGCTCTTGCGCAGCAGCCGCCGGCGCTCGTGCTGTTCGAGGCGATCGGCGAGGTAGCGGCGGCGGCGGAACTCGTTGATGCCGACGAAGAGCGCCGAATAGACCGCCGCCCTGTGAACCGGCTTGCGCAGCGTCGCGGTGGCTCCCAGCTGCATCAGCGACCGCAGCCTACTGGGGGCCTCAACGCCGACGATGCCGATCACGGGCAGGCATCGGCTCGGCTCGGCGCCGCCCGTCTCGACGGTGACGTTGAGATCGGAATCGATGAACAGCACATCCTTGTCGCCGGGCTCGATCTGCAGCTTGCCGTCGGCGATCTCCGCGATCGCGGAGGACATGCCGAGCTTGGCGAGCATGTCTTCGAGCTGCTCGACGGCCGCCGGCTGTTCCGTGGCGATCGTGGCCCGGTAGCCGATGAAGTTCTGGATGATCCGCGGTTCGCTCACTTGACCGCCCTCAGTGCCGGCATGCCGTTGCGCACCGCATAGCGGGGTGTGGTCTGGACCAGGTAGGGATCGGGCCGGACCGGCCGGCTTGCCGCCCACAGGATCTCGAACTGCCCCGCCCTGGTCGACTTGCCGATGCGGGGGGTGAGGCAGGCGTGGGTGGTCCGGCCGTCGATGCTGACGGTCCCCTGCGGTGCGTCGAGGGACAGGCTGGGCAATACCTGGCGTACGGCTTCGACATCGTCGGACCCCGCCGCCGCGACCGCGGCGGCCAGCATCTTGACCGCGACATACGAGGCTTCCGCATCCGCCGACGTGGCGGGACCGTCGGGCCAGCGCGCCTGGTAGGCGGCAACGAAGCGCCGGTTGGCCGGCGTGTCGATGGAGGAGAAATAGACGCTGGAGCTGATATGGCCGTCCATGGCCCGCGGCCCGATCTGCTCCAGCTCGGGCTCGGAAAGGCTGCAGCTCACGACCGGCATTTCAGCGGGCTGGTCGATGCCGCGTTCCGCGCAGGCGATGCGGAAGTCCTGGAAGAAGCGGTAGGCGCTGGTGCCGATCAGCGTGTTGAAGATGAAATCCGGCCTTGCGTCGAGGATGGAGGCGATCATCTTCGAAAGGTCAATGTCGCCGACGGCCGTGTATCGCTCGGCAAGCACCGTTCCGCCCGCCGCGGACAGGGCTTCGCGCAGGATGCGGTTGTTCTCCCACGCCCAGATGTAGTTCGAGCCGATGCAATAGGCGCGCTTGCCCATGTGCGCGAGCAGGAACTCGATCAGCGGAACGATGTGCTGGTTCGGCGCCGCGCCGGTGTAGACGACGTTGGACGAGCTTTCGAAACCTTCGTAGTGCGAAGGATACCAGAGCAGCGCGTCATGCTTCTCGAAGAGCGGGATGACGTCCTTGCGGCTGGAGGACGTGTAGCAGCCGACGACGTGGCGGACGCCCTGCCTGCCCAGGAGATCCGACGTCGAGATCGCATACTGCTCGAAGCGACCGGCGGGGTCGGCGACGATCGGGGTTACGGCGAAGGCATAGTCCCGGGATGCCCGGATCTCGTCGAAGGCGAGCATGGCTCCGTTGTACATGGAGCGCGAAACCACCCCGTATGGGCCGCCTTGCGAAAACAGCACGCCGATGTGGTATTGCGCCTGCGTCATGACCCCTCAACGCAAAAAGTGCCCGACAGTTGGCACTGTGGGCACGCTTGCCATCAATATGTCATGCAGCTTTGCGCCTTGTCGGGCCTGCTTGCCCGGCGCGTTTTCATAGTTGAACGAAAGCTGCGCCATGTCAACCATGTGTGCTGGCTCAATACCCGGCGATGCGGACGAAGAGCTGGGGAGGCGCCGGCATCCGCCGTTGCAGGAAGGGGCGCACCTGGAGTAGCGTCCGCGCGGCTGCTTCACGGGGAGTGGGCGGCCCGAATCGGGCAATTGGCGTCGTGCGGGAATCCATGATGACGATCACCGCGCCGCTCAGGACGGCGGCGATGTTCTTGCTGATGCTGGTGGCGCTCGCCGCCTGCTCGACGAGCGAGACGCTGCGCGTGGCGCAGCCGCAGCGCCCGAGCTCGCTCAAATACGCGTCCATCGTGGTCGATGCCAATACCGGCCGCGTGCTCTACGAGGCGGATTCCACCGCGCCGCGCTATCCTGCCTCGCTCACCAAGATGATGACGCTCTACATGCTGTTCGAGGCGATGGAATCCGGGCGCATCGCCAGGGACACGCCGATCCCGGTGTCGGCCCATGCGGCGCGGCGCCCACCCAGCAAGCTCGGCTTCCGGCCGGGCGATACGATCGACGCCGAATCCGCGGTCCTGGCGCTCACCGTCAAGTCGGCCAACGACGTCGCGGTGGCGGTGGCCGAATATCTCGGCGGCAGCGAGGAGCAGTTCGCCGCCATGATGACGGCCAAGGCGCGCTCGATCGGCATGCGCGGCACCACCTTCCGCAACGCCTCGGGCCTGCCCGACGACAGCCAGGTGACGACGGCGCGCGACATGGCCGTGCTCGGTCTGGCGCTGCGAAAACGCTTCCCGGCGCAATACGCCTATTTCTCCAATCAGAGTTTCGCCTATCGCGGCCGCGCCATCCGCGGGCACAACGAGCTGCTGCGCAGCGTCGCCGGGGTCGACGGCATCAAGACCGGCTATATCCGCGCCTCCGGCTTCAACATCTGCACCTCGGTCGGCCGCGACGGCCGCCGCCTCGTCGTGGTGGTCATGGGCGGCGACACGGCGCGCGCCCGCAACGCGCATGTCGAGGAGCTGATCGAACGCTTCCTGCCGCGCGCGGCCCGCAGCGGGGTGTGACGGCGTGGCTTTGCGCATGACGACGCCGCGCCCGAAGCACCGGGCGAAGCAGGGCGGCGGGCGCCGATGAGCCGCCTCGACAGCTTCATCCGCCGCATGACGGCGCAGCGCACCCTGCTCGACGCCGCCTGCGCCGAGGCGGCCTCGCTCGACGGCCCGATCCTGGAGATCGGCCTCGGCAACGGCCGCACCTTCGACCACCTGCGCGAGCGCCTGCCCGGACGGCGCATCATCGCCTTCGACCGCGTGCTGGCGGCGCATCTGAGCTGCGTGCCGGCCGAGGACGATCTCGTGCTCGGCGAGATCCGCGTCACGGCCCCCCGCTTCGCCGGCATCGGCGCCGCCCTCGCCCATGTCGACATCGGCACCGGCAACGACGCGCTCGACCGGCAGACGCTGGAATGGCTGCCGGACCTCACGGCTTCGCTGGTGCAGGGCGGCGGCATCATCGTCTCCGGCCTGCCGCTCGACCATCAGGCGCTGGCCGCGCTGCCGCTGCCAGACAGCGTGCCGGCCGAGCGCTATTACATGTATCGCCGGCGGAGCTGAGCGCAGGGAGCGACGCGGCTTGCCCCTCCTCGCGGAGAGGGCAAACGCATGGCCCTGGTTTGTCACCCTGCTTCCCCTCGATGCAGGACAGTCGCATGTGAGTTACCCCCACCCCTAGCCCCTCCCCACAAGGGGGAGGGGGACCTTGTGGTCGCCATGCCGCGCGAAATCGTCGACGATCGGCGCCTGGCGGAGAGGCCAGCCGGCTAGGGGCGAGGGGTACGAAGCGGCGAAAGTCCTCGCCGACCACCACATACGATTGCCCTGCCTTCAGGGAGGCGGGCGGGGTGACGAAAACCGCCATATGCGATTGCTTCCCACAGTAAGCCGGCTACGGCTCCTCGCCGCCCCGCTCCTCGCGGATCTGCTCGAGCTTGACGTTGACCATGTGGCGCACCAGCTCGGTGCGGGCGCGGTCGTTGCAGCAGGGCGGCAGCATCGGTCCCGGAAACACCGTCCAGTCGTCCTCGGCGCGCCGCGACACGCATTGGCCGGCGCGCCGGCAGGGATTTCGCGGACAGCTCCTGTGCAGGCCGACGACGGTGGCGGCCTGCTGGGCGATGCCGAGGCAGATGGAGAGCGTGAAGTAGAACTGCTCGGTCGAGCGCCGGTCGGCCTCGTATTGCGCCTCGCTCTGCCACGGCGTGCGCGGCGCATGCGGCACGCGGAAGCGCGGGCAGCCGGGCGGCATCTCGAAATGCTCGTAGCGGTCGGCGACCAGAAGATCGCTCCAGTCGGCCGGCTCGCAGGGTTTCGGCGACCAGCATTCCTCCTCGCTCATGCCTTCCGGCGGCGCCCCGAGGCCGGGCACGGCGGCCAGCCGCTCCAGCCAGCGCTGCCGATCGGGCAGGGGCGTGCCGTCGGCTGGGCTTTTCATATCGTCCCGGGTACGTCTGGGCATGGGCTCTCCTTCTCGCGCGCTGCCGCCGAGTTTTGTGAAAGGTCGGGAAGACGGGCGGCCGCGAGGTCGCTCATCTAAAATTTGCGCGACCTCGCGGCCGCCCGTCCGGCGACTTTGGGCCCTATCCCGTTCCGCTTCGCTATAGCTCCGGCTCCGGCTTCTTGCGTCGCCTCGGCTGGCCATGCCGCAGCACTCGTCCAGTGCGCCCCGCACATAGTTGCGGAGGAGGAACCTTCGGACGGGCCTCCCCGGGCGCGGGCTACGTCTTCCCGCACCGGAGGCGCCGGTCCCTCCCCACCAAACCACCGTCGCGACCGGTGTTCCCGCGGGAGGAACTGCCGGAGATTATGCGGGAGGCGGAAAGAGCGGGGATGAAAATCGGCCGGCAGGGGCATATTTCGCCGGCGCGGGTCGCGGCGACGCAGGACAAGTGCCGGAGGCGGTTGGCTTTTCGGCCTTGGGGTGCCGCCGTCTTTGCGCGGAGGGGCGAAAAACTATCCCCTTTTTCGGATTGCCCCTCACCTGTCGGGCATGGTGAATGGGACATTTCCGCTGCCGGTCTCGAGCCGGGCGTCGGCCTGCCCCGGCTTTGGCGTCTTCGAGTCCGAGGCATGGATTCCCGACACTTTCCGCTCGCTGTCGCTCGCTCACGAGGTCGGGAATGACGACAATTCATGATTTGCTTCGGCCAAGCACCGACGCTGGCGACTGGCGGAGGCTCCCGTCGATGTCGTCATTCCCGACCTCGTGAGCGACCGAAGGGAGCGGAGAGTGTCGGGAATCCAGGCCTCGAAGGTGGCGAACCAAAGCCGGCGAAAATGTATGCACCGAAACTCCTGTGCCGGCATGTGCTGGCCGCGGCCGGCCCGTTCGACAGCGCCGTCTGCCACCGGGCCAACGGCTCAATCCGCCATCAGAACCGGATCGTCACCGGGCCGTTGGTGATAAAACCCTTCGTCTCGACGTCAGCCCTTGTCCGCCGGGTCGGTGTCGCCGGCGGCGCCGAGGCCGCCCATCATCATGCCGCCGCCCATTCCGCCACCGCCGCCGCGTCCGCCGCCGCCTTCTCGCTCGCGGCCGACCCGGCCGGCGGAAGCGGAGGGGCGTGCCGGACCCTGGGCGGGGATGACGACGGTTTGCGGGATCGGATCGAGGTCCAAGACCTCGCGGATATAGACGCGCAACGAGGCGACGAGCTCATGCACGTGGACCGGCTTGCCGGCGGCCATGTCGCGCATCGCCGCGGCCGCGAGCTCCACCTGCTTCTCGGTGCCGAACAGCACTATGTCGGACAGCGCGGCCTCGACCGCGTCGCGGATGCGCCGCGCTCGCTCCGAGCCAGCGGCGGCCGCTTCCGCGCCTTCGGCCTCGGCCGCCGCGCGAAGGTCGCGCAGATGCAGCGGGCTGACGGCGAGCGTGCCGGTGAAGGAGCCGCCGAGCACCTTGTAGGCGGCGATCAGCGCCTTGAGCCGCTCGTTGATCTGGCGGTTCTGGCGCTCGCGCCGCTGCTGCAGCGTCATCATCATGATGAGCCGGATGCCCATGCCGATCAGCGTGACCAAGAGCAGCCCGGCGATCGAGGTCAGGATTGTTTGCCAGGAGGAGAAGTCGAAACCGCGCATGGGCGAAACCTTGTTGCACGGAGGAGGCTAGCATCGGGAGGCGCAACGGGCGAGCGCCCAACCTTCTCCCCTTGTGGGAGAAGGTGCCTGAGCCTGAGCTTGTCGAAGGCGGATGAGGGGTGTTCCAGCGCGGCGCTTCGCCCAACACCCCTCATCCGACCTCCCCTTCGGCTCGCGCCTCCGGGTCGGCCACCTTCTCCCACAAGGGGAGAAGGGGGCGCTTCAGCCCGCCGTGTCGAGCCAGATGGTCACCGGGCCGTCATTGACCAGCGACACCTGCATGTCGGCGCCGAAAACGCCGTTCTCCACCCGCACGCCGAACGACGCCATCTCAGCCGAAAAATGCGCGTAGAGGCGCTTGCCGTCGTCCGGCGCGACGGCAGTGGAGAAGCCGGGGCGATTGCCCTTGGTTTCCGCCGCCAGCGTGAACTGGCTGACGACGAGTGCCGCCCCGCCGGTGTCGTCGTCGCGGAGGATACGCAGGCTGACCACCTTGCGCGCCAGCCATTGTTTTTCGCTGTCGCCCTGCATGGCGCAGACCAGCACCAGGAGGCCGGGGCCGATCTCGCCGATGATGGCGCCGTCCACCGTGACGGAGGCGGAGGAGACGCGTTGGATAAGCGAGCGCATGCGATTGTGCGGGAGGTTTGGGGGTGGGGAAAAGCTGGGAGAATTTTTTTTGAAGGGACGGTACTCCACCTTCTCCCCGTTGAGGAGAAGGTGGATGAGCGCGCAGCGCCGAGACGGATGGGGGCGCTGGAAGGAGCGAGGGGACTACGGGGCCAGTGGGATCTAGCGAAATTTCGATCAGGCATATCGAAGGTGGTGACGCCGTCTATCGGCTGCCGCGCGGAATAAAATGAAACAAGCTGCTGCTCTCACTATCAGCACCGTCACCGTCTCGCCATCGCGGCGTCGTGTAACCACCTCCACTAGGATCGTACTTCAGTTCCTGCAACCGCCAAGGGCATGCTGACTTCAATCGAGAAAAGTAGACACGTACGCGTGGAACCTCCCCCCTCGCAGGGGAGTGTTTTCCTTGACCAAAGAAGGTAGTTTGGGGATCAGGATTGTACTTCTGCTTCAGACTGGCGTGTGGCAGTGAAAGCACGAATATCGAGCGTAAATCCCGTTGCTGCCCGCCGGATGACGGGCGATTGTCGTAGTAGAAGTGAACTAAGATCGACGTTGAAATGGCTGCGACGGTTGCGCCATCTTCAAATGCAATCTCTAGATGTGGTTCGACCCCGGCACGGAGGCGGACAGTTTTCCCATCGCGCCCGAGGAATTCCGCGTCCATAGGAAGCTGTGACTGCTGGAGTGTATCCCTTGTGTTCTCAGTAGATGCCTTTGCGTCAACGAGTAATGCCTGCGGGAAAACTCCAAAGGCGGCAGGAAACCATCGAACTCTCTTGTAGTCGATAAAGCCAGCATAGCGCTTGTTGATCGGGTAAAATTCGGCGACTTCAAGGGCATACTGAACAATGTCTTCTGCCAAAACGATGACCTCTGTATCGCTTGCAGCTTCTGTCTTATCAAAAATCTGCTTAGCCTCCCAGGAGTACTCTTGGATAGCTTGGACAACTACCCTAAGAGTTGATTTTTCGATTGCTTCAATTTGATCCAAACCCAGAATTCGGTAATCTTGATGCACTCGATACCCCTGCTATTCTGCGGCTTGCTGCAATTGCTCAGACAAGAAGTTAATAAATCGCTTCTCGGAAGAATTTATGTGTTTTTCTGAAATATCTATTCCGACGTATTTCCCCCCCAATTTCAATGCAGCGATGCCGGTTGTTCCACTTCCAGAAAACGGATCCAGACAGACCCCCCCTAATGGAAGCGTTGCAGAGAGGCACCATTCTGCCAGCCTTACGGGCATTGTTGCTAGATGCCCGGTTGTGTTCGGACCTACGCCAAAAGCTTGCACATCACCAGGATTTTTCCCTTTTGGGTGATTGCGGAAGACGTTGTCCTTGCGCTGAACTTCCATCGATTCATCAAATTGACTGTCAAGCTGGAGTAGCTCCTTCAACCGCAACCAAGTGTCAGGAGGTGGCAATCGTGCTCCGATTTCATCGGTCCGGAAATAGTGACGTACTCGTTCAAATGGTTGATCTAGCTCGGATGCTATCTTGCCAATAGTGGTCTTACGCTTAGTCAGGTAACCTCGGAGATATGATGCTAGCGTTACGGCATCGGGAGCATTGGGCCTAACATCAATCTCCTTGTACCCATCGATGGTCGCTCGATGGCGAGGCGAACTGAGCCATCGGCGTAATTCGCTGGCACCAGCCGTAAAGCCGCGGTTTCCACCGTTTAGCGCCCTAACGCGCTCCTTATTGTCATCCGTTTTATGGGGAACGCGGATAGCGTCCAAGTCGAAGTAATACCTCTCGCCCTTTGAGAATAAAAACACAGGTTCCCAATTATTAGCCAACCTGTCATCTGCACTCGTTGGCATTCCGTTTGGCTTGTGCCAAACGACAGAGTTGCGCAACCACCAACCCTGCTCTTGGAGAGCGATCGCCACCCGGAACGGAACCAGCGCGAGTTGTTTGTTGCGTTTCCAGCCAGTAGACGGTGGGCGACCACCCTCAGTGCTGATGCCGCTTAGGTATTTATCTCCTAGATTGAGCCAAACAGTACCTTTTGAACGCAGTTTGGGTTTTATTAATTCAAACGTTTTGACGATTTGCTCGACGTAGGCATCAAGCTCAACTTCGTCACCGATTTGCCGCGTCTCTTTATAGTCTCTTACCCCCCAATAGGGTGGTGAAGTCAGGCATGTATCAACGGAGTTGTCAGGTAGTCGTCCGAGGACCTTCAACGCGTCGTTGCAAATTAGGGCATATCGATCATGGTTAATACGAGCCATACGCCTAATGGAATGCCAAGTTTCGTTGTTCGCTAGCATGTGTCCCCCACAAGCCTTACAAAGTAGGCAGTGCGAATCGTAGCCGAAGTGGCTTGGGAACAAAAGAGGAACGTGTGTTGCCTCTCCAGTTTTTTGCTACGCTTGTCGATCGCTACCCCCTCAATCCCCCATCTTCAGCGCCTCGATGAACGCCGCCTGGGGGATGTCGACCTTGCCGAACTGGCGCATGCGCTTCTTGCCCTCTTTCTGCTTCTCGAGCAGCTTGCGCTTGCGGGTGACGTCGCCGCCGTAGCATTTTGCCGTCACGTCCTTGCGCAGGGCGGAAATGGTCTCGCGGGCGATGATGCGGCCGCCGATGGCCGCCTGGATCGGGATCTTGAACATGTGCTGCGGGATCAGCTCCTTCAGCTTCTCGCACATCACCCGGCCGCGCTTTTCCGCTGCCGAGCGGTGGACCAGCATGGAGAGCGCGTCGACCGGCTCATCATTGACCAGGATCGACATCTTCACCAGGTCGCCCTCGCGGTAGTCGGTCAAGTGGTAGTCGAAGGAGGCGTAGCCTTTGGAGATCGACTTCAGGCGGTCGTAGAAGTCGAACACCACCTCGTTGAGCGGCAGGTCGTAGACCAGCATGGCGCGCTTGCCGACATAAGAGAGGTCGGCCTGCACGCCGCGGCGGTCCTGGCAGAGCTTCAGGATGGAGCCGAGATAGTCGTCGGGGGTCAAAATGGTGGCGCGGATCCACGGCTCCTCGATGGCCTCGATCTTGACGAGGTCGGGCATGTCGGCAGGGTTGTGCAGCTCCTTCACGGTGCCGTCGGTGAGGCGCATGCGGTAGACGACGCTCGGCGCGGTGGCGATGAGGTCGAGGTCGAACTCGCGCTCCAGCCGCTCCTGGATGATCTCCAGATGCAGCAGGCCGAGGAAGCCGCAGCGGAAGCCGAAACCCAAGGCAGCGCTGGTCTCCATCTCGAAGGAGAAGCTGGCGTCGTTGAGGCGCAGCTTGCCCATGGCGGCACGCAAATCCTCGAAGTCGGCGGCGTCGACCGGGAACAGGCCGCAGAACACCACCGGCTGCGCCGGCTTGAAGCCCGGCAGCGGCTTTTCGGTGGGGCGGCGGTCCTCGGTGATGGTATCGCCGACGCGGGTGTCGGCCACCTCCTTGATCGAGGCGGTGATGAAGCCGAACTCGCCGGGGCCGATCTGGTCGGCCTGCACCATCTTGGGCGTGAAGAAGCCGGTGCGCTCGACGGGATAGCGGGCGCCGGTGCCGATCATGCGGATCTGCTGGCCTTTTTTCAGCACGCCGTCGATGACGCGCACCAGCACGATGACGCCGAGATAGGCGTCGTACCAGCTGTCGACCAGCATGGCCTTGAGCGGCTTTTGGGCGTCGCCCTCGCGGGGCGGAGGGAGCTGGGTGACGATCGCCTCCAACACCTCCTCGATGCCGATGCCGGTCTTGGCCGAGATGAGCACGGCGTTGCTGGCATCGAGGCCGATCACCTCCTCGACCTGCTCCTTGATGCGCTCGGGCTCGGCGGCGGGCAGGTCGATCTTGTTCAAGACCACGACGATCTCATGGTTGGCGTCGATCGCCTGGTAGACGTTGGCCAGCGTCTGCGCCTCGACGCCCTGGCTGGCGTCGACGACCAGCAGCGAGCCTTCGCAGGCGCGCAGCGAACGCGACACCTCGTAGGCGAAGTCGACATGGCCGGGCGTGTCGATCAGGTTCAGGACGTAGTCCTGGCCGTCCTTGGCGCGGTAGTTGAGGCGCACCGTCTGCGCCTTGATGGTGATGCCGCGCTCGCGCTCGATGTCCATGTTGTCGAGCACCTGCTCCTTGCCGGCCATCTCGCGGGCGTCGAGGCCGCCGGTGAGCTGGATGAGGCGGTCGGCGAGCGTCGACTTGCCATGGTCGATATGGGCGACGATGGAGAAGTTGCGGATGTTCTTGAGCGGCGTGGTCATGGTCCGCGCCTATAACGCATTCATACGGAAAGGGAACAGGCTGTTTTGCCGCCGGGCTGCGGGATCGCGCGGGTTTCGGGCGTTTGCGCCCGCCCGGTGGCTGCGGCCCCTTCCCTTTTGCGCGCCGTCGCGCCATGTCTGGCGGATGAACCCTGACGATCCCATCCAGATCGCCGACGGCGTCGTCATCCATGCCGATGACCTCGCGGAGACTTTCATCCGGGCGTCCGGGCCGGGCGGGCAGAACGTCAACAAGGTGGCGAGCGCCGTGCAGCTGCGCTTCGACGCCGCGAATGCGCGCGGCCTGCCGGAGCGCGTGCGCGAGCGGGTGCTGGCGCTGGCCGGCCAGCGCGCCACCAAGAATGGCGTGGTGGTCATCGAGGCCGACCGCTTCCGCACCCAGGAGCGCAACCGGATCGACGCCCGCCAGCGCCTGGCGGCGCTGGTCGCCAAGGCCGCCGAGCCCCCACCGCCGCCACGCAAGAAGACAAGGCCGTCGAAGGGCGCGGTCGAGCGCCGGCTGAAATCCAAGGCCGGCCGCTCGACGGTGAAGCGGCTGCGCGGCAGGGTCAGCGACGACTGAGCCGCCGCCCGGGCGCGATCGCTTCGGGCCGGATGCGTGGATGACGAGGCTGCATATTGGGGAGGGGCGGCTCCGAACGCGGCGGGAAATTAAACATCCGGGCAGTCGGCGGGTGCGCCGGGCTTTTCATCCCGGCGATTTCAGGGCAGATTCCGCAGGCAATGCAACGGCTAGGGAGTGCCACGGCCATGGGTATGTTCGACTTCATGAAGAGCGTCGGCAAGAAGCTGGGCTTCGGCGAGGATGACGACGATGCCGCCAAGACCGAGGCGCTGAAGAAAGAATTGCAGTCGCACAATCTCGGCACCGACAAGGTCGACGTCGCGGTGAAGGGCGACAAGGTGGTGCTGAAGGGCGTGGTCAAGGACCAGTCCGCCTTCGAGAAGGCGGTCATCGCCGTCGGCAATACGCTCGGCGTCTCGGCGGTCGAGGCCGACGAGCTCAAGGTGGTGGCGCCGGAGTCGAGCCTCAAGCTCGAAAGCACCGATATGACGGCGCTCGTGAAGGCGGCGACTCCGGCCAAGGCGCCGGTGTTCTACACGGTGAAGAAGGGCGACAACCTCTGGAAGATCGCCGAGGCGCAGTACGGCAAGGGCAAGGGCGCCAAGAACACGATCATCTTCGAGGCCAACAAGCCGATGCTGACCCATCCGGACAAGATCTATCCGGGCCAGGTGCTGCGCATCCCCGACATCGAGACGGCCTGAACCGGCAGCGACGCCATTGGGGCTGATTGCAGCACCCCCTCACCGGCCCTTCGGGCCACCTCTCCCCCTGCCCGGCAGGGCTGTCCGGGGAAAGTTATTGGTGAATCGAAATGCCGCAGGCGCATGCC
>NZ_JCACER010000077.1:0-2662 GCF_059502445.1 Kumtagia sp. | reverse complement strand
GAACTCACGACCTCTGCCTTCGGAGGGCAGCGCTCTATCCAGCTGAGCTACGGGTGCACGCCGAGGCGGCTTGGCCGGCCGGACCTGCGTGCTGCAATCCCGGCAGCCGCTTCTTATACGAAGCCGGGCGCCGCTTCAACGACCTTTGCCAAAACCAGCGCGAGGAATCCGGGCAGAGAATGCTCGTCGCCTCCTCGTGGCGCGGCATCGTATCGCCGGCATCGTAGGCGTCGACGGCTGGACCGGAGACCTCGGCGAGGCAGCGCCGATCGTCGCGATGTCTCCCGCCCCCGAAGCGGCGGCATGGAACCAGTCCGCCAAAGGCAATCGGCGTCGCCGTCAAATCATCGCCAGCCGCTGCTTGCGGCGTGGCGGCGGGAAGGCGGCGTCGAGTTCCTTGAGGTCGGCGTCGGTCAGCACGATGTCCAGCGCGACGCGATTCTCGCGCACGTGCTGTGGCCGCACCGCCTTGGGAATGGCGATGATATCCGGCTTGCGCAGCACGAAGGCGAGCGCGACCTGCGCCGCCGTGGCGTTCTGGCGCGCGGCGATGCGGGCGATGCGCGCGTCGCGCGCCAGATCGCCCTGGCCGACCGGCGAATAGGCCATCACCGGCAGGCCGCGTGCCGCCGCCTCGGGCAAAAGGTCGTATTCGATGCCGCGCTCCGACAGATTGTAGAGCACCTGGTTGGTCTCGACGCCCGAGCCGCCGGCATCGGCAAGCTCCTCCATGTCCTCGGTGTCGAAGTTGCTGACGCCCCAGTGCCGGATCTTTCCAGCCTGCTTCAGGGCCTCGAAGGCCGCGACGGTCTCGGCGAGCGGCACGCCGCCGCGCCAGTGCAGCAGATAGAGGTCGATGCGATCGGTGCCGAGGCGTTTCAGGCTGGCCTCGCAGGCGCGCACCGTGCCGGCGCGCGAGGCGTTCGACGGCAGCACCTTGCTGACCAGGAAGACCGCGTCGCGGCGGCCGGCGACGGCGTCGCGCACCACTTCCTCGGCGCCGCCGGAGCCATACATCTCGGCGGTGTCGACGAGCGTCATGCCGAGGTCGAGCCCGAGCTTCAACGCCGCCACCTCCTCGGCATGGCGCCGCCGGTCCTCGCCCATGTTCCAGGTGCCGAGGCCGAGCACCGGCACGTCGATGCCGGAGGGCAGGCGGGTGGTGCGGACGGGATCGGACATCGGGCGCTCCTGGCGGGCCTTCTTCCCTTTTATGGCATTCCCGCCGGTCCCGGAAGCGGCCCGATCGCCGACATCGTCAAGGTCCTTGCGGCGGCGGAGGAAGAAGGCCGATGCTCGCCCCTCACCCCTGCCCTCTCCCCGTCAGGACGACTGTCGCGTTCACACATCCGGAATGCCGGCTTTGATTCTTCGAGTCCGAGGATGGATTTCCGACACTCTCCGCTCGCTGCGCTCGCTCACGAGTCGGAATGACGACATCAATTGACGCGCCCGTCAGTCGCCAATGACAGCACCCATCGTCGCCACGCCGCGGAAAATCCGCGGGGGCCTGTCAATTCTTTCGCTTGTTACGTCCGGCAGGGCGCAATCACGACGTATCCGGCGGCTCCAGCGCCCACTGGGCAAGCCCGTGCAGGACGTCGAGGACCTCGTGCACCTCGTGAACGGGCTTTTTTCGCCGCCAGCCGGGCGGCCGGCCGGGCTTCAGCGGCGAGAAGCGGCCGAACCGGCGCAGGCAGCCGGATTCCCGCTCTTGCGCGAGGGCGGCGTCGCGTCGGGCCCGCCAGCGGGCGAACCGTCTTGCCTGGCCGGGCAGGTCGTCGAGCGCGCGAGCGAGCGCCCACAGCCGCGCGTCCAGCCGCCTTGCGTCGATGGGATCGTTGGGCGACCAGACGGGGATGCGGAACGGCTCGCTGTAGCCGGGACAGGAGATGCGCGGCACGCCCCTGGGCGCCCGCCGCGGGCGGCGGTTCCAGGGTTTTAGCGGATCGAGCAGCGGCAGGGAGGTGCTGCGGGCGCGGGCTTTCGGCCGCGCCGGCATGCGGACGGGGCCGGCTCCGGGCCGGAATTTTGGCTGCGGTTTCTGCCGGGGCGGCGGCAAGGCGACGACGAGGCCACGTGCGGCCACGACGATAAGGCGCCGCACCGCCGCTTCGGCCGGGCGCAGGAGCCGGAGTATGGCGCGGTGGAGGCGGCGGGGAAGGGTGAGCTCCGGCGCAAGTGCCGGGGACAGTTTACTTTTTTCGGCCCGCGACAACCTCGAAGCGGCTGTGCCCTTCTGCCGAAACAAAGTAAACTGTCCCCTGAGTTCCCCGAGATCCAGCCCGGCCATGGCGACGAGCATGGCGAGGATGCGCTTCAGCGCCTCGCGATTCTTCTCGATTGCCGCATCCCAGTCCACCGCCGCCTCCTTTCCTGCACAGGCGGCGCAATTATCGCTGTGGTCGGGAAGGGAGGGGATAAAATGAAGGAAAATAATCCTGACGGATGCTGACAACCTCCACCCCCAACCCCTCCCCACAAGGGGGAGGGGGACTTTGTTGCCGCCATGCCGGGCGAAACCGTTGACGATTGGCGCTTGGCAGAGATGCCAGCCTGTCCCCCTCCCCCCGTGAACGCAGGGCTATCGCATATGAGTATCGGAGGGGCAGACAGCTCTGCGTCGTCATTCCGGGGCCGCGCAGCGGAACCCGGAATCCAG
>NZ_JCACER010000076.1:0-335525 GCF_059502445.1 Kumtagia sp. | reverse complement strand
CGACGAGCTCGAACTGTCGGTGCGTTCGGCCAACTGCCTGAAGAACGACAACATCGTCTACATCGGCGACCTGATCCAGAAGACGGAAGCCGAGATGCTGCGCACGCCGAATTTCGGCCGCAAGTCACTCAACGAGATCAAGGAAGTTCTCGCCGCGATGGGTCTCCATCTCGGCATGGAGGTGGCCGACTGGCCGCCGGAGAACATCGAAGACCTCGCCAAGCGTTACGAAGACCAGTACTGAAACAGCGAATAGGGAAGTAGCGAATAGGAAAATAGCAGGCGTACTACTATTCGCTATTCGCTATTCGCTACTCCCTCGATAAGACACCGGGCTCCGGCCCATAGAACCCACGGAGAAGAGCCATGCGCCATGGATTTGCCGGCCGCCGCTTCGCCCGCAGCGCAAGCCACCGCAAGGCGATGTTCGCAAACCTCGCCGTCTCGCTCATCGAGCATGAGCAGATCGTCACCACCCTGCCGAAGGCGAAGGACCTGCGTCCGATCGTCGAGAAGCTGATCACGCTGGGCAAGCGCGGCGACCTGCACGCCCGCCGCCAGGTGATCGCCCAGATCGGCAACGAGAAGGTCGTCAAGCGCCTGTTCGACACGATCGCGCCGCGCTACGCCACCCGCAACGGCGGCTACCTGCGCATCATGAAGGCGGGCTTCCGCCACGGCGACAACGCCCCGCTGGCGGTGATCGAGTTCGTCGACCGCGATACCTCGGCCAAGGGCGCAGGCGACCGCGCCCGCGTCGAGGCGGAGACCGCCGAGACGGCCGAAGCCGCATAAGCGTCGCATTTTTCTGAAACGCTCAAGGGGCCTGCGGGCCCCTTTTGCATGTCCGGCGCGGCGGCGCGCCAGAATTCGGGAGATGCTGCGCATGCTGGTTCTGACACGGCTGTTGACGATGGTGCTGGTGGCGATGGTTTCGGCAGCATCGCTGGCGCCGGCCGAAAGCGGGGAAGAGGTCATGCTGCACGAGGCGGCCGCGGACGGCGATGTCGAGCGGACGCGGCAATTGCTGGCGTCGGGCGCTGCCGTCGACATGCGCGACGGGGCGCGGCGGACGCCGCTTCTCATCGCGGTTCAGGCCGATCAGGCGGAAGTGGCGCGACTGCTGATCGAGGCGGGTGCGGACGTCAACGCCAAGGATGCCATCGAGGACACGCCCTTCCTCTATGCCGGCGCGGAAGGGCGGAACGGAATTCTCCGTCACATCCTTGCGACCGGCAAGGCCGATCTGAAGGACACCAACCGTTATGGCGGCGTCGCGCTGATCCCGGCGGCGCATCACGGCCATCCCGAGACGGTGCGTATCCTGCTGGAGACGGCGATCGACATCGACCACGTCAACGATCTCGGCTGGACGGCGCTGCTGGAAGCCGTGATCCTGGGCGACGGCGGGCCGGTCTACCAGGAAATCGTGCGGCTGCTCACCGACGCCGGCGCGAAGCCGATCGCCGATCGCGGCGGGAGGACGCCGCTCGACCACGCACGGTCGCTCGGTTTCGGCGAGATCGCCGCCATCCTCGAAGGGCAGGGAAGGGGCTGAGCGCGGCGACCGGCTTGCGCTGCGACGTTTTGCGCAGCATTCTTGGCGGTCTCTTGAATGGGGGGAGCCATGCCGGAATATCGTCTGCTGGAGGTGGGAGACCCCGCGCCATGGTTCACGCAGCGCACTGCCTCGAACCCGAGTTTCCATTTCGACACGGTAGCGGGACGCTATCTGGTCCTGTGCTTCTTCGGCTCCGCAGCCGACCAGGCCGGGCGCGCCATGCTCGGCTTCGCGGATGAGCACCGGCGCTTCTTTGACGACCGGAAGCTCGCCTTCTTCGGCATCAGCCACGACCGCAGCGACGAGGAGCAGGGACGCCTGCCGGAGGCGCTTCCGGGCGTGCGGCATTTCTACGATTTCGACGGCAAGATCGGCCAGCTCTATGGAAGCCTGCCGCTCAATTCGACCGGACAGGTGTCGATCCGCCGCTTCTGGATGGTCGTCGACCCGACCATGCGGGTGCGCGCCATCTTCAACGCAAAACCCGACGGCAGCGAGCGCCGGGAGCTCGCCGCCTATCTGGAGGCGCTGCCGGCGGTCGATGCCTATGCCGGCTTTGCCGTGCAGGCGCCGATCATCGTCCTGCCCAACGTCTTCGATCAGGCCTTCTGCCGTCACCTTATCGATCTCTACGATGCCGATGGCGGTACCGATTCCGGTTTCATGCGGGAGGTCGACGGCAAGACGGTCGAGGTCGTCGATGCCCGGCACAAGCGCCGGTCCGACTTCACCATCGAGGACGAGAAGCTGCGGCTCACCATCCGCCAGAAGATCATCCGCCGGGTGGTTCCGGAGATCCAGAAGGTGCATCAGTATACGGTGACCCGCATGGAGCGCTATATCGTCGCCTGCTACGACAGCGCCAATGGCGGGCACTTCCGCGCGCATCGCGACAACACCACCAAGGGTACGGCGCACCGCCGCTTTGCCGTGTCGATCAACCTCAATGCCGAGTTCGACGGCGGCGAGGTGAGTTTTCCCGAATACGGTCCGCGCTCGTTCAAGCCGACGCCGGGCGGTGCCGTTGTCTTTTCCTGTTCGCTGCTGCATGCCGTCTCGCCGGTGACACGCGGCAAGCGCTACGCCTTTCTGCCGTTCCTCTACGACGATGCTGCCGCAGCGCTGCGGGAAGCCAACAACAAATATCTCGACGAGAACGTCGGCAACTACGTGAAGACAGGCTGAACCCAGACCTTCGGGGAAAGGTGGCGCGAAGAGCCGGTGAGGGTGTTTCATCGGTCAAAACTTGCGACCGGTGGCATGATTCCGCGCCGGCGGAGCACGGGATGTGGCTCGTCGGTCACGCACGCCTTCCAATTTGCACAATCATCGCATCTATAGGCGGATGTCCCGCTGGAGGATTCGCATGTTGCCGAACGGCTTGCTGGCCCTTCTGGTCTCCCTGTCGCTGACGCTCGCCGGCCCTGCCTTCGCGCAGGAGAAGCCGGCCGGCGCGCAGCCCGCGCCTACCGAAAAGCCGGCCGCCGAGCAGCCGGCGGAGCCCGGCCTGAAGGATGTGCTCAACGACCTGATGAAGAGCATGGAGGAGCCGCCGCCTCCGCCGGCGCCGCCCGGCCGGCGGCTGCCGTTCGGGCGTGCCGAAATCCAGCTCTCCTTCGCGCCGCTGGTCAAGGAGACGGCGCCGGCCGTGGTCAACGTCTACGCCTCGCAGCAGGTCCGGGTGCGCTCGCCCTTCGAGGGCGACCCGTTCTTCGAGCGCTTCTTCGGCGGCGGCGGCGGCGGACCGCTGCGCCGCTCCCAGTCGCTCGGCTCCGGCGTGCTCGTCGACAAGAGCGGCATTGTCGTCACCAACTTCCACGTCATCCGCGATGCCGACGAGGTGAAGGTCGCCACTTCCGACGGGCGCGAATTCGAGAGCAAGGTGCTGCTCAAGGACGAGACCATCGACCTCGCCGTGCTCAAGATCGAAGGCGATGCAGACTTCCCGGTGGTGCAGATCGGCGATTCCGACGCGCTGGAGATCGGCGACCTGGTGCTGGCGATCGGCAACCCGTTCGGCGTCGGCCAGACCACCACCAGCGGCATCGTCTCTGCGCTCGCCCGTTCGCATATCGGCGTCTCCGACTTCGGCTTCTTCATCCAGACGGATGCGGCGATCAACCCCGGCAATTCCGGCGGCGGGCTGATCAACATGACCGGCCAGCTGGTCGGCATCAACACCGCCATCTACAGCCGCAGCGGCGGCTCGATCGGCATCGGCTTCGCCATCCCGTCGAACATCGTGCGCGCCGTGGTGAACGCGGCCAAGAACGGCCAGGACTTCTTCGAGCGACCCTTCATCGGGGCAAGCTTCGAACCGGTCACGGCGCAGGTGGCGGAGGCGCTCGGCATGAAGACGCCGACCGGCGCGCTGGTCGCCAACGTGGCCGAAAACGGTCCGGCGGCGAAGGCCGGACTGAAACCCGGCGACGTGGTGCTGTCGATGAACGGCGTCGCCATCGAGCATGTGGATGCGCTCGGCTACCGCCTGTCGACGCAGCCGATCGGCGCCAAGGCCAGCCTGCAGCTGCTCAGCAACGGCGAGGAGAAGACTGTCGAGGTCGGCCTGGAGCGTGCTCCGGAAGGCACCACCACCGGGCCGGTCACCATCCGCGGACGCAGCCCGTTCGCCGGCGCCAAGGTGGCCGAACTGTCGCCCCGGCTGGCGCAGCGGCTGCGCATGCCGGCCGACGTCACCGGCGTGACGGTGGTCGACATCGACCGCAATTCGCCGGCCGCCGGCTTCGGGCTGCGGCCGCGCGACATCGTGCGCGAGGTCAATGGCGAGGCGATCAGCACGACCGCCCAGCTCGAGGAGGTGGCCGCCCAGGATACGCGCTGGTGGCGCTTCACCGTCGAGCGCGACGGGCAACTGATGCGGCAGATGCTGCGTTACTGAAGGCGATGGCCGATCTCTTCTCAAAGGACGAGCCGCAAAAGGTCGAAACCGGCCGGCCGCTAGCCGACCGGCTGAGGCCGAAAAGCCTCGGCGAGGTCGTCGGCCAGGAGCATCTGACCGGCGAGGATGGCGTGCTGTCGCGCATGATCCGCTCCGGATCGCTCGGTTCGATGATCTTCTGGGGACCGCCGGGCACCGGCAAGACGACGGTGGCGCGGCTGCTCGCCGGCGAGACCAATCTGGCTTTCGAGCAGATATCGGCGATCTTCTCCGGCGTCGCCGACCTGAAGAAGGTATTCGAAACGGCGCGGCTGCGCCGAACCAACGGCCGCCAGACGCTGCTGTTCGTCGACGAGATCCATCGCTTCAACCGCGCCCAGCAGGATTCTTTCCTGCCGGTGATGGAGGACGGCACCGTCATACTGGTCGGCGCCACGACCGAAAATCCCTCCTTCGAGCTCAACGCCGCGCTCTTGTCGCGCGCCCGTGTGCTCGTCTTCCAGACCCTTGCCGAGGACAGCCTGTCGCGGCTCCTGGAGCGCGCCGAGGCGGTCGAAGGCAAGCCGCTGCCGCTCGACGAGGATGCGAGGGCGGTGCTGCTGCGCATGGCCGACGGCGACGGCCGCGCCGCGCTGACACTTGCCGAGGAGATTTGGCGCGCCGCCAAGCCGGGCGAGGTGTTCGACGCGGAAGGAATTCAGCGCGTCGTGCAGCGCCGGGCGCCCGTCTATGACAAGGGCCAGGACGGCCACTACAATCTGATCTCGGCCCTGCACAAATCGGTGCGCGGCTCCGATCCAGATGCGGCGCTCTATTATCTCGCGCGCATGTTCGATGCCGGCGAGGATCCGCTCTATCTCGGCCGCCGCCTTGTGCGCATGGCGGTCGAGGACATCGGCATGGCCGACCCGCAGGCGCTGGTGATCGCCAACGCCGCCAAGGACGCCTACGACTATCTCGGCTCGCCCGAAGGGGAATTGGCGTTCGCCGAGGCGGCCGTCTATCTGGCAACCGCGCCGAAATCCAACGCCGTCTACACCGCGTTCAAGGCGGCGACGCGCGCGGCCAAGGAGTTCGGCTCGCTGCTGCCGCCAAAACACATTCTCAACGCACCGACCAAGCTGATGAAGGACGAGAGCTACGGCTCCGGCTATCGCTACGACCATGACGAGCCGGAAGCTTTTTCCGGGCAGGACTATTTTCCGGAGAAGATGGGCCGGCAAAGTTTTTACGATCCGCCGGAACGGGGTTTCGAGCGCGAGATCCGCAAGCGTCTCGACTACTGGGCGAAGCTCAGGGCGGAGCGATCGGGCGGCGACTGAGCCGATTGCCGGTGACCGGGCGAAAGATCGGCCGGCCAACTGCCTCCGCGCTCAATCGCGCTTGTACAGCATCCAGCTCTTCAGCGGGCGGTCGCGCACGGTCGAGAAGGCCGTTACCCGGTTGCGGCCGCTGATCTTGGAGCGGTAGAGCGCCCGGTCCGCCTTGGCGTAGAGGTCTTCCGGCCCGTCCGCTTCGGACGCCATGCAGACGCCCATCGACACGGTTACGGGTCCGCAGGCGGCGCTGGAAGGCGACAGGAAATGGGTCTGCTCGATCGCCGCGCGTAATCCGTCGGCGAGATCGAAGGTGGCGTGCTCGGAGACGCCTTCGATGATGATCGCGAATTCCTCGCCGCCGGTGCGGGCGACGAACATGCCGGTGCCGAGACTGCCGCGCAGTATGTCGGCGACCTGGCGGATGATCTTGTCGCCGGCGGGGTGGCCGAAACGATCGTTGATCGCCTTGAAGCGGTCGATGTCGGCAAGCACGAGCGCGCCGAACAGGATGCCCGTCCTGTCGTTGTAGATTTCGGCGATGCGGCGGTCGAAGGCGCGGCGGTTCCAGATGTGGGTCAAGGGGTCGGTCTCGGCGAGGATCTTGTATTCCTCGAGCGCCGACTTGACGCTTTCGAGCTCGGCCGACTTCTCGTCCAGCGTCTCGGCCACCTGCCGGCCGTGGTCGATGGTCGAGCTCGTGGCGCTCGACATGACCCCGACAATCTTCTGCAGCAGCTCGCGGCTCAGGGCGTGACGGTTCTTCAATCCGTCCGACGTCTCGTTGAGGATCGCCCCATATTTCTCGATATGGACGCGCTCGGCCCTGAGCAGGCGGGCGACGCTCTCCAACTCGCGCGCCAGCGTCTCGCGCGCCGTCTCGACGATCGTCTGCTCATGATTGTGCGCGAAGTATTTCCGGCCGATCCGGTCCAGTTCCTGCTGCGACGGCCGGTTGCCGAGCGCCACGACCTCCAGCGTCAGCTCGGGCCTGGAGCCGGTCAGCGCCTCGTAGAAAATCTCGTAGTTGCGGGGCAGGCCGACCACACCCATCTGCCGCATGGTGGTTACGACACTAAGGGCGATGTCGTTCGCGCGTTCCGCGGGAGCCACCGCTGGTTGCATCTGCAAAACACTCCCGCACTGGCGATAACGGTGCTCGCCGCCGTCACCCGACGTGGGTGCTCGATCGGGGAGGCCTTGTTTCGTCCGTTGACGGCTCGACAATGCAACACTTGACTCTAAAGTTTCCTTAAATCATCGGCGCCATCGCAAAAACTTTACTTGCAAACCTTGCTCGCGGCCTTGCGATGGGTTTTCCGGGAGCGCGTCGAGTTTCGCGAAGGCGGCATCCGATGCCGTATCCGGGGCGGCGCCATCCCGAGCAGCCTGTCACCCTCGTGGGCAGATGCGAAGGGAGATGGCGAGCCAATGAGCGAAGTCCACACCGGATCCTGCAACTGTGGCGCGATCAGGTTCCGAACCACCGGCAGGCTGCGCGATGTCATCTACTGCCACTGCTCGCAATGCCGGAAGCAGACCGGGCATTTCTATGCGGCGACCAATGTCACCGATGCCGATCTTCTGGTTGAGGGGACGGACAACATCACCTGGTTCCAGTCTTCTTCCGCCGCCAAACGCGGATTCTGCCGGACCTGTGGCTCGGCGCTGTTCTGGAAGCTGGACGGCGATCCGACAATCTCGGTGATGGCCGGGCTCTTCGACCACCCCACCGGCCTCTCCGGAACGTGTCACATCTTCGTCTCCGACAAGGGCGACTATTACGAGCTGACGGACGGGCTGCCGCGGTTCGAACAGTCGACGCCGTCGATCAAGGTCGCGGGCGATTGAGCCTGCCGGCGCGGCAGGCGCATTCCACAAGCCCGCATCGCACCGTCTCGTCGGCGGCGACTGCTGCCTGTTCCCGCAGGCGCGGCTTTTCGCTAGAGAATTTCCGGTTCTCCTCGATCATCGGAACTGCTCTAACTCCTTGTTTTTTCGCAATTCCGAACGCAAAACCGCTCACACTTTTGCTGGAATTGCTCTAAACGATCTGCCTGCACAAGCCAGCAAGCGGATTCTCGTCGTCCATGGACCGTATCGTCAGCGCCTTCTGGAATTCCATGCGGGCGCTTCGGCGCCTGACCCTGACCGAAAAGGCTTTCCAGCAGGAACTCGCCCTTCTGGTTCTGGCGATCCCCGCCGGCTGGTTCCTCGCCACCACATGGTCGGGCTATGCGCTCTTGATCGGCGCCATTCTGGTGCTGATCATGGTGGAGGTGCTGAACACCGGGATCGAGGCGGCTTGCGACGCCTTCTCGCGCGAGTTCAACGTCGAGATCCAGCTCGCCAAGGATTGCGGCTCGCTTGCCGTGCTGATCGCCATCATCCTGGTCCTCGGCGTCTGGGGTTTCGCCATCGTCGAGCGCCTTGGCGGCATGCCGGCCTGAGCGGTTGCTTATGCGCCGTCGGCAGGCTCGCCGTCCTTCCGGCGGCGGGACAGCCGGCGCGCCGCGAAATGGCCGAGCAGCAGCACGACGACGCCGATCCCCAAGGCGATCAGCAGCCTGTGGTGCTTGTGCAGGGTCTCCCCGAGCAGCTGTTCGGCGCCGAGCCCGAAGAAGTAGCCGAGGCCCGTGAACAAGGCGGCCCAGCTCAGCGACGAAAGCGCATTCAGCAGCAGAAAGCGCAGCGGCGGAATGTCGGACAGCCCGGCGACGACGCCTCCGAGCAGCCGCATGCCGTAGACGTAGCGGTTGGTGAGCACGAACAGGTTGGGATGCGCCCGCACCAGCTCATAGGCATGGCTGAAACCGGGCTTTTTGCGCAGGCGCCGCACCAGACGGTGTTCGGCGAAGCGGCGGCCGGCGAGGAAGAAGCTGGCGTCGCCAAGGAAGGCTCCGGCGGAGGCGGCGGCGAAGGCCTGCCACGGCACGAACACGCCCTGGTGGCCGAAGAAGCCGCCGAGGATGGCGGCCGTCTCGCCTTCGAACAGGCAGCCGGCGAAGACGGCGACGAGGCCGTATTGTTCGATCAGCGCGTGGATCGTTTCGCTCATGCCGGGCGGCCGGTCTCTGCAAGCCGGCTTTCGATGCGGGCCAGCATCGCCCGCAGTTCCGCCATCTCGTCGCGCAGCTTCAAAATGTCCATGTGGCGGATTTCGTCGAATTTCTCGTGCAGCGCCATGATCTCGATCTCCGCCTTGAGATTGACCGCGTAGTCATGCGCGGCGTCGACGCGATCGCGCTCGGTCTGGCGGTTCTGCGACATCATGATGATCGGTGCCTGGATGGCGGCGAGCATGGACAGCACCAGGTTGAGGAAGATGAAGGGATAGGGATCGAACGCCTCCCTGGTCAGCAGCAGCGTGTTGGCGACGGCCCACAGCACCAGGAAGACCAGGAAGGATATGATGAAGCTCCACGAGCCGCCGACCCGCGCCATGCCGTCGGCTATGCGGTCGCCGCGTGACTGGCGGCTCGCATGGACGTCATTGACGTCGCGCGATATCGTGCTGTGGTCGAGCGCGCTTTGCAGCACACGGCTCTCCGTTTCGGTCAGGTGCTCCGGCTTGCGCGTCAGCCACCGCTTGGCGAGGTCGGGGAGGGTCTTGTGCATGGGAAGCGCTCCGGCTTCTGGGTTGGGGGCACTGCGGCGCCGCTGAAAGGGCCGCGGCCAGGGAAGGAATAGCAGAATGGCCAATTTCGCCGCAATTCGCGCCCGCGCGGCCGAACGCAAGGGCGGCGAGCGGGTGCTGGTCTCGCTGCTCGGCCTGGCGCCCGACAATCGCGACGTGGCGAAGCTTTCCGACGACCGTCTGCTGTCGACCATCGCCGAGCGGGTTTTTGCCGCCGGTTTCGTCTGGCGGGTGATCGAGCAGAAATGGCCAGGCTTCGAGGCCGCCTTTCTCGGCTTCGAGCCGAAGCGCCTGCTGTTCCAGCCCGACGACTTCTGGCACGAGCTCGCCTCCGACAGCCGCATCGTGCGCAACCCGCAGAAGATACGCTCGATGCGCGACAATGCCGCCTTCGTCGAGCGCATGTCGCAGGAGCATGGCGGCTTCGGAAAGTTCCTCGCCGCCTGGCCGGCCGGCGATCAGGTCGGCCTCATGGCCTTTCTCGGCAAGCATGGCAGCCGGCTCGGCGGCAATACGGGGCAGTATTTCCTGCGCTGGATCGGCTGGGACACCTTCATCGTCTCCAGCGACATGACGGCGGCGCTGCGCGACGCCGGGCTCGACATTCCGGACAACCCGACCTCGAAGAAAGATCTGCAGAAAATCCAGGATCGCATCAACGGATGGGTCGAGGAGACCGGCCTGCCGCGCAAGCACATCTCACGCATCCTCGCGATGTCGACCGGGGTCAACAACACGCCGGCACAGATCAGGGAATATACCGGCGAGTAGGGCGATCACTCCGGCGGGATGAAGGGCTGCTGGATTTCCTGGAAGACCGGCAGCGCCTCGAGCTTCGCCGCATGCGCGGCAAGTGCCGGATAGGCGTCGAGCGCGATCATGCCGGGATGCGAGTCCATGACGTGGCGCAGCGCCGCCGCCACGGCGATGTCGGCATGGCCGATCGCCTCGCCGAACCAGTAAGGCGTCGGCCGGCCGGCCCGGTCCTTCTCCAACACGTCGAGGACGGTGCCGATCTGGGTGCCGCAGCGCTCCACCCACAGGTCGGAGACCTCGCCGTGCAGCCGCTTCTCGTAGAACAGGCTCACCCCCTTGTCGGCGAGCCCGGTGGCGAGCGCGGCGACCTTCATCGCCCGGTGCCGCTCCGGCTCGGTGGTAGGGTACATGCGTCGCTCGGGCGCAACGAGGCTGTCGACGTAGTCGAGGATGACGTGGCTCTCGACCAGCACGTCACCGTCATCGAGCACCAGCGTCGGCACGCGGGTGAGCGGGTTGTAGGGGCGGATCTTGTCCGCCTCACCGAAAGTTGACCACGGCCGGTGCTCGAAGGGCAGGCCGTAAAGCCTGAGCGCAATGCCGACGCGGCGGACGAAGGAGGAGTCGTACTGGCCGATGAGGATCATGAAGAAAGTCTCCGGAAGCGCGCCAGAATGCGCTTCGGCGGGATCGGCCTGCAAGTCCTGCCTGCTGGTCCACGGAGGGTCTGCTGACACCGGACGCCAGCACGATGCGACATGGGCGAATCGGTCGAATGCGAATCGGATTCAAACTTTGTTGGTAATTTCTCGTTAGGAACTTTCCCAGGCTCTGGCGGGTGGCGCTGGGTTGCCGACGGTCTGTGTTGTTTTGCGTACAGGTGCCAATGCGGTCGCCAAGCGTCGTCCTCGCTCTCATTGCGTGTCTTGCCCTGAGCGGCTGCACGTCGCGCTCCGGCATCGACGTTCTGCAAGTGCCGGGCCCTTCGGCCGAAACGACGAGTTCGGTCGCCGGCATGCCGCGACCGGTGCCGCCGGCCGATGTCGAAACGATCATCCGGCAGGAGGAGACGGTCGCGATGGTCGTTCCCGAGTCCGCCGAACCTCTGGGGGCGCCGGTCGAGCCCGCCGCCCTGGTCGCTCCGGCGAAACCGGCGGTGGCGATGATCCCGCAGGCGAGGCCGCGGGCGCGCTCCGCGCCGAGCTTCGACGGCGCCGTGACGCGCCACCGCTTCCGCGACGCGAAACCGATCAATTTCGGCTCGGCCTCACCGAGCAGGCTCGCCGTGCACGGCGTCGACGTGTCGCGCTGGCAGGGCGAGATCGACTGGCCGCGGCTGCGCAGCCAGGGCGCCAACTTCGCCTACATCAAGGCGACCGACGGCGGCGACCATCTCGACCCGATGTTCCGCAAGAACTGGCGCGGGGCGGGCGAGGCGGGGCTGCGGCGCGGCGCCTACCATTTCTTCTACTGGTGCCGCGTCGCCAGCGAGCAGGCCGACTGGTTCATCCGCAACGTGCCGAAGGTCCCCGGTGCGCTGCCGCCGGTGATCGACGTCGAATACAATGCCGAATCCCGCTGCAAGCGCCGGCTGTCGCCGGAGCGCTACCGCGAGAAGATGCAGGTGTTCATGGACAAGCTCGAGGCGCATTACGGCCAGCGCCCGGTCATCTACACGCCGCCGGATTTTTATCGCGACAACCTCAAGGGCCACTTCCGCGACTATCCCTTCTGGCTGCGCTCGGTGGCGGCGCATCCGTCAAAGGTCTATCCCGGCCGCGAATGGGTGTTCTGGCAATATTCCGGCTCCGGCCTGTCGCACGGAGTCAGGGGCCAGATCGACCTCAACGTCTTCCATGGCAGCGAGCGCGAATGGCGCCGCTGGCTGGGCGACAATGCCGGGTGATGCGGTCGCGCGTCGCAGGGACGAGCCAGCCGGAGCGGCAGGCCCCTGGAGCTGAAGGCCGCAAATGATCCGGGCCGTGCCGCCGAGGCGGCCGGCCATGGATCGCAGGGTCCTGAGCCTCGCCCTCAGCGGGCGAGGCCGAAGAACCGCATGACCGCCCCGGACCAGCGGGCCCGGCGCTCGCTCCAGCGTGCATGGTGGCGCAGCCGTTTGGCAAGTCCGGCGCCGGTCATCGTGCCGACATGGTGGCAGTCGCAGAGCAGCCAGTGGGCGTCGCGGTCGCTGAGCGCGAAGAAGTCCATCGCGTCGCCCAGGCTGTCGCCCTTGAGCCCATGCGCACGCAGCACCGGGTCGCTGAAGGCGACGGTGAGCGGCGTGTTGCCGCCGCGGTAGGCGCGAAGCTCGTCGGAGGACAGGTGCTCGAGGCGCCTGAGCGCGCTGAGCGGCCCGCCGTGGCGTTCGAGCGCCTTCGCCCACAGCTCGATACGCTCGCCGGCGGAGAGCTTCGCCGGGTTGCCGATCAGCGGGATGAGTTCGGCGGTCGAAATGATCTCGTCAGGGATCTGGTGCTTCATGGCAACCTCCAACTTTGATGAGATCAATGGAAAGGTAGCGCAGGCAGCGCGCGCGGACAGGAGGTCCGGGCAAGGTTTTTTTCAGATTTGCGGGACGGGGTCGGGAACGGCAGGACACTACGAAAGACCCGCCCGGCGACCGGCCGGACGGGGTCTTTTGCGATATCGTGCGCTCACGCGGCGCGGCGCTCGTGCCGGCCCTCGCGGATCTCCTCGACCAGCTTGCCGCAGAAGGCGTCGAGGTCGCCGGGATTGCGGCTGGTGACCAGCCCCTGGTCGGTGACCACCTTAGAATCCTCCCACTTGCCGCCGGCATTGACGACGTCGGTCCTGATCGACTTGTAGGAGGTGACGCGGCGGCCTTTGAGGATGCCGACCTCGACCAGCAGCCAGGGCGCGTGGCAGATGGCGCCGATCACCTTGCGCTCGGTCCAGAAGCCCTTGATGAAGTCCAGCGCCTGGTCTTCGATGCGCAAGAGGTCAGGATTGATCTGGCCGCCGGGCAGCACCAGGGCGTCGTAATCCTGCGGGCTAGCCGCGTCCAGCGTCCGGTCGACCGGCACCGGCCGGCCCCAGTCCTTCTTCTCCCAGCCCTTGATCTCGCCCGGCTCAAGCGACACGACATCGACCTTTGCGCCGGCCTCGCGCAGCTTCTTCAGCGGCACCTCCAGCTCGGACTGCTCGAAACCGTGGGTGGCGAGGATGGCGACGCGCTTTCCTGAAATCTCCGGCATTGTTCTCTCCTTGCTTTCGGGGGACATCGGCCCAACGGAGAGGGGCGGGAGGTGTTCCATGCGCGCCGCGGCTAGTCGCTGCCTGGCCGCACCGTCTCCACCGACAGGAAGCCAGCGGCAAGCGGCGTGAGCAGCTCGGCTTCCGGACGGGTGAGATGCAGCCAATGCGCCCAGTCCTGCGGTGCCAGCACCGCCACCTGGCGGTCGTGATAGGGTTTGATGTCGGGTCCGGGCGCGGTGGTGAGCATGGCGAAGGCCGGCGGCTGGTTGCCGGCACCTTCCCGCCAGAGAGCGGCGATCGCGGTGACGGCGCAGCCCGCCAGCCGGAAGCGATGTTTCGCTTTCGGCGATCTTTTTCCGGTGAACTCGAAGAAGCCGGAGGTCGGCACGAGGCAGCGCCGGCTTCCGGCAAAGCCGCGGCCTTCCGAGCGGAAGTTGAACACCGGCCCGCCCTTGCCTTTGGGCGGCAGGCCGAAGGCCATCGGCGCCAGCTCGACGGCCTCGCCGGCGGTGCGCATCACCGGCCCGACATCCCTGATGCGGATGTCGGCCGCCTGCGGCAGGTCCGACGGGCCCTGATGCTCCGGGATTTTGAGCGCCGCCTGCGCCATGGCTTTGCGATATTCGTCCCAGTCGACATATTGCTCGTAGTCGTTGCACATGGCGGCGGCCTCAGCGCAGGATGCGGAAGCCGCCCGGAGCCGGCTCGTCGGCCGGATCGTGCGCGATCCCGGTGACCTCCGCGCCGGGCGGGCCGACGCGCAGCCTTTTCAGCATCTTGTCCACCTCCTCCTCCGGCCCGGCGATCAGGGCGGAGACGGAGCCGTCCGGCTCGTTGCGCACCCAGCCGTCGAGGCCGAGCGCCTGCGCCTCCTCCTGCGTCCAGTAGCGGAAGCCGACGCCTTGCACGCGGCCGCGGATGCGGAGTTTTACCGCCCGCCTGCTCATGGCGTGCCGCCCCCCGCGCCGCGCTTGCCGCCCTGCGGATAGATCGTCTCGCCGCGCTTCAGCATGGCGACGAAGGTTTCGATCTTCTTCAGGCGTGCCGCCTCGGTTTTCAGATTGTGCAGGCGGAAGGCGAGCGCGAAGCGGTTCTGCGCGCTGAGTTTTTCCAGCATCGCCTTGGCCCGCGGCTCGGCGTCGATGGCCGCCTGCAGGTCGGCGGGGATGGTCATCTCGCTGGCCGGACCATAGGCGCGCTGCCAGCGCCCGTCGGCCTTGGCCATATCCACCTGCCTCAGCCCGTGCCCGGTCATGCGGCCCTCGCCGATCAGCCGGGCGACGTTGTCGACGTTGATCTTGCTCCAGCTGCTCCTTTTCCCGCGCGGCGTGTAGCGCTGCAAAAAGCTGCGCTCGTCGAACCCTTTGCGGATGGCGTCGATCCAGCCCCAGCACAGGCAGACGTCGATCGCCTCCTTGGGCGTGATCGAGGGCAGGCCCGAGCCGACCTTGTGGATCTTTATCCAGACCTCGTCGGCGCTGTCGTGGTGCCTGCCGAGCCAGGCGTGGAAGGCGTCGGCATCGGCGAATTCATGCACCTTGGCGGGATCGACGGGGACGGGGGCCATTTTCTCAACCGGGCAGTTTTCGGGACGTGGTGCTTGCGCGAGGCCCGATATCTACCGCGCCCGGGCGCGCCGGCGCAAATCTCCCCCTCTCCGTCTCGGGCCCCGCCCTCGACACCTCTCCCCCACATGCGTGGGGGCGAGGAACCCAGGCTGGAGGAGCGCCGGCATCGCGGCAGCGGTTCCTCGCCCCCGCAGGGGGAGAGGTGTTCGAGGGCGAAGGGCGAGACGGAGAGGGGGAAGCGCCGGGAGAGGAAGCGCCGGGGACAGTTTACTTTTTTCGGCCCGCGCGACCTCTGAACTGCTGCGGCCTTTCTGCCGAAAGAAAGTAAACTGTCCCCTGAGCATACGTCATCCTCGCCACGCCCTGCATCGCAGTCTGGCCATTGAAGAAGTCGGGAAGACGGGCGGCCGCAGGATCGCTCATCTAAATTTTATATGCGACCTTTCGGCCGCCCGTCCGGTGCTTCTTCGCCGCTTCATTTCCGGGTCATGGGATCGTACTCGCTACTCCGGCTTAAGTGACGCCGGCGATATCCCGCTCATGACGGCTCCTGAGGCCATACCGGAGCCCCGTCCCGCTCAAAGGCGGGATCGTTGGAAACTCTGAAGCAGCGCCGGCCCTCGCGGCCACGTTAGCCGCTACCTTCCGGACACCGGCCCCTCCCCGCAGACCACCGTCATGATCGGCGTTCCCGCAGGAGAGGCTGGGTGGAAGTATAAGGGAGGCCGAAGGGAGGGGATAAGAATCGGTGGGAGACGCCGCAATTTCTCCGCAACGCCTTCCGAAGAGGACGGGTAAGAACCGGAAAGATTGGCTTTTTCGTTCGCGTCAGCCTTGGAGTGCCGCCGCTTCTCCGCGGAAGGAAAATAAAACTGTCCCCTGAGGCCGCAGCCGTTGCGCTCCGTCCAACACCCCTCATCCGTCGCCTGATCTCGGCCTTGGCTGTAGCCAAGGCCGATGGCGACACCTTCTCCCACAAGGGGAGAAGGGGCGCGCTGCTTTTGCGGCTCCGCCAATCATCGACGTCGGCGATTGGCGACGAGGCCGACGCGAAACGCCCCTTCTTGTGGGAGAAGGGGCCAGATCCTGAGCCGCGAGCGCAGCGAGCGAGGCAAAAGAAAGGTCGAATGGGAGGTGTTGGACGAAACGGGACCTATAAGGGTGTTGGAAGGATCGCGACGCGGGCATAGTCTGACGTCATGCCGCACCAGCCCGTGCCACCGACCAAACGTCGTTTCGCCAAAACCCTGCGCCGCGACATGACCGAGGCCGAGGACAGGCTGTGGCGCGAATTGCGCGGCCGGCGGCTCGACCACATCAAGTTCCGCCGGCAGGTGCCGATCGGCCGATACGTGGCCGACTTCGCCTGCCTCGAGGCAAAACTGATCGTCGAGATCGACGGCAGCCAGCATGCCGAATCCGCTCACGACGATCTTCGCAAGGCCGACCTGCAGGCGAGGGGATTTCGGGTGCTGCGGTTCTGGAACGACGAGGTGCTTAGGGAATTGGACTCCGTCTGCGACACGATCATCGCCTATGTGCGGGATCAGAGTTTGCAGCCGTGGCGGTGAGCGCCACCTTCTCCCCTTGTGGGAGAAGGTGGATCGGCCGAAGGCCGAGACGGATGAGGGGTGCTGGACGGAGTGAGTCGTTGGCGATCCTTCCAACACCCCTCATCCGACCAAGCGATCCTACTCGCGTGCTGCTTGGTCTAAAAAAGATAAAGTTTGTATTTTACGCTTCGACAATATTCAGCATGAATGTCGATGCGCAGCCCAAATTTCACGGCTTCAACACGATGCTACATGACTTTTGTTTATTTTGGAACAAGAGCTTCAATAGTTTTTGCAAAACCATTAAATACCTCTCCAAAATTATCTCTGCTCTTTTGCATCGTTTCTAGGATAACTCCCACCCTATTAATCTGAGCGTCTGTAAGGGCAAATATAGGGGTGCTGTGGCTTTGTGATTGAGCAATAAGAGTGTTGAAGTCAGCAATGTTGACGAGATTGTATGCTGAATCCTGTGCGCCAGCACTGTCAAATTCTGATTTCTTTATAACCATGTCAATTTTTTCTAATTCGGGGACGAGTTTATCATCAACATTCTTCTTTATTCTGTCGATCCATTCCTGAAAGCTGGATGCCGGATTGCCGCTTCTGGGCCGATATCGTTGAGAGATCATGCCCAGCATTCTGGGTGGGTCTTTTGGAAGCGCATAGACCAAGCTAGATTGCCGAAACATTGCTAATTGCTGGTTCCAGCGCGGAAGTACACGTGATAACGATTCGATCGCCTGAAAGCAAAAATAATCTGGCGAAGTTGGAACAATAAAGTTGTCGCTGGCCATTAAGAGGCAGGCGTTAAGTGCGCCAACGCTAGGGCTCATATCAACTAAAACATAGTCTACTCCGTTCTCTTCTGCTGTCTTTCTTAGGAGAGAACCAGGTGCGCCGGGAAGGTTTTGTAGTGCCGGAAGGGCTGTCGCAGTAGTCATTGCCACAGAAAGTTGAGTTTCAGCTTCGGCTAGATCTATGTTCCCTGCCAAAATCTTCAGGCGGCCATTCTGAGTATTAGTAAGTTGGACTGATTTGATCGCAGCTCCGGTACCCTGCAGTGCCGGGGCGAGCCCTGCGCTAAAGTTTGCAGCGGGATTGTCAGTATAGAATTTATCGAGGTCGGCTTGTCCCGTGAACCCTAGAGTCATTCCTGTCAAATTGCATTGAGGATCTGCATCGACAATCATGACGCGATGGCCTCGATCAGCGAGTGCCCAACCCAAATTAAATGTCGTTGTCGTCTTACTTACACCGCCCTTGTGGTTGAAGAGCGATATTACTTTTGGCATCTAAGTCTCCCCTTGGTTCCCCATATGTTCCTAAGCAGAAATTGCGTGCAAGGGCAAGCCCTTGCACGCACGAGTTATTATCGTCTTCTTCTGCTGCTAAGCGAATCTCAACTACACCCGCTGGTCGCCCCGCAGGTATCGCACTTCTCGCACGTGCCATTGCGCACCATCGTGAAATTCTGGCACTCCGAGCACATGTTGCCGGTGTAGCCGCGCATGATGGCCTGGCTGCGCCGCTCGGCGGCGATCGCCTTGGCGTCGGACGCTTCGCGCGCCGCCGCGTCGGTGAAGAGGTCGGCCGTCGCCGAAGCGCCGGACGAGGCGGCGGCGCGGGAGGTCGGCGCGGCGGAGGCGGCGGGCGTGGGGGAGGCGTCGGCCTCGGGTGCCCATTCCTCGTCGAAGGCGATGTCTTCCGCCAGCTCCTTCGCCCGCTCCTCGTAGTCGCGCTTGAAGGCGGTGACCTCGTCGCGCAGTTCGGAGGCGAGCGGCTTCAGCGCGGTCACGGTGCTGCCGGTGAAGGCGCGCACGTTGGAACCGCCGGAAGCGGTCGGCGCGGCGCGGACGGGAGCGGCGGCGGGGGAGGGGCTGGAGCCACCTGCACCGGCGCCGGCAAACCCCTTGGCCTCGTTCGACTTGCCGACCAGCGTCGGCTTGTGGCCGCGCGTCCAGCCGGTCGAGACCAGATTGGTCTTGCCCTCCTGGATGCCTTTTCCCAGCGAGGTGTTGGAAAAATCCGACACGTCGACATGGGCGAGGTCGTGGCGGCCGAGATAGGAGACGGCGAGCTCGCGGAAGACGTAGTCGAGGATCGAGGTGGCGTTCTTGATGGCATCGTTGCCGATGACCACGCCCGCCGGCTCGAACTTGGTGAAGGTGAAGGCCTCCACATATTCCTCGAGCGGCACGCCGTATTGCAGGCCGAGCGAAATGGCGATGGCGAAATTGTTCATCATGGCGCGGAAGGCCGCGCCTTCTTTGTGCATGTCGATGAAAATCTCGCCGATCCGCCCGTCGCCGAACTCGCCGGTGCGCAGGTACACCTTGTGGCCGCCGACGACCGCCTTCTGCGTATAACCCTGGCGGCGGTTCGGCAGCTTTTCGCGGTCGCGGTAGAGGCGCTCGACCACGCGCTCGACGATCTTTTCCGTCACCTGCACGGCCTTGGCGGCTGCGGGGGCCGCGACCAGCGCCTCGACCGCGTCGTCCTCGTCCTCATCCTCGTCGGCGATGAGGGAGGCGTTCAGCGGCTGCGACAGCTTCGAGCCGTCGCGGTAGAGCGCGTTGGCCTTCAGCGCCAGCTTCCACGACAGCATGTAGGCGTTCTTGCAGTCCTCGACGGTCGCCTCGTTCGGCATGTTGATGGTTTTGGAGATGGCGCCGGAGATGAAGGGCTGCGCCGCCGCCATCATGCGGATGTGGCTCTCGACCGACAGGTAGCGCTTGCCGATCTTGCCGCAGGGATTGGCGCAGTCGAACACCGGCAGGTGTTCGGCTTTCAGGAAGGGCGCGCCCTCCAGCGTCATGGCGCCGCAGACATGGATGTTGGCGGCCTCGATCTCCTTCCTGGTGAAGCCGAGCGACGGCAGCATCTCGAAGGAGAAATCGTTGAGCTGCTCGTCGGTGAAGCCGAACGTCTGCTTCAGCCAGTCGGCGCCGAGCGTCCACTGGTTGAAGACGAACTTTATGTCGAAGGCCGACTTCAGCGCGGCGTTGAGCGCCTCGATCTTGTCGTCGGTGAATCCCTTCGTCCTGAGCGTGGTCAGGTTGACGCCGGGCGCCTGGTTCAAATTGCCGTGGCCGACCGCATAGGCCTCGATCTCGGCGATCTGGCTTTCCGAATAGCCGAGCGTGCGCAGCGCCTCGGGCACGGCGCGGTTGATGATCTTGAAGTAGCCGCCGCCGGCCAGCTTCTTGAACTTCACCAGGGCGAAGTCGGGCTCGATGCCGGTGGTGTCGCAGTCCATGACCAGGCCGATCGTGCCGGTCGGCGCGATCACCGTCGCCTGGGCGTTGCGAAAACCGTGCTCCTCGCCGAGCTCGATGGCGCGGTCCCATGCGGTTTTCGCATGCTCGCCGAGCTCGCTCTGGACGAGGTCGGCATGCACCAGCGGCACCGGGTTGACCGCCAGCTTCTCGTAGCCGTCCTTCTCGCCATAGGCGGCGCGGCGATGGTTGCGCATGACGCGCAGCATGTGGACGCTGTTGCGGTCGTAGTCGGGGAAGGCGCCGAGCTCGGCCGCCATCTCGGCCGAGGTGGCATAGGCGACGCCGGTCATGATGGCGGTGAGCGCGGCGCAGATGGCGCGGCCCTCGGCCGAATCATAGGGGATGCCGGAGGTCATCAACAGGCCGCCGATATTGGCGTAGCCGAGGCCGAGCGTGCGGTAGTCGTAGGAGAGCTTTGCGATCTCCCTGGACGGGAACTGCGCCATCATGACGGAGATTTCCAGCACGATGGTCCACAGGCGCACGGTGTGCTCGTAGGCGGCGATGTCGATGCTGCCGTCGGCGTTGCGGTAGGGCAGCAGGTTGATGGACGCCAGGTTGCAGGCCGTGTCGTCCAAAAACATGTATTCCGAGCACGGATTGGAGGCGCGGATGGCGCCGGCCGACACACAGGTGTGCCAGTCGTTCATGGTGGTGTTGAAATGCAGGCCCGGATCGGCCGAGGCCCAGGCGGCGTAGCCGATCTTCTCCCAAAGGTCGCGGGCGGGGAGGGTCTTGTGGACCTTTCCGTCCATGCGGCGGATCAGGTTCCACACTCCGTCGGTCTCGACGGCGCGCAGGAAATCGTCCCTGAGCGAGATCGAGTTGTTGGAGTTCTGGCCGGAGACGGTGAGATAGGCCTCGGAATCCCAGTCGGTGTCGTAGGTCCTGAAGTCGAGCGCGGTGTAGCCCTGGCGCGCGAACTGGATGACGCGCTTGACGTAGTTCTCCGGCACGGCGCTCTTCTTGGCGTCCTTGATGGCGCGCTTCAGCGCGGTGTTGACCGACGGGTCGAAACAGTCGTCGTCGCTGCCTTCGCAGTTGACGCAGGCCTTCATGATCGCGGCGAGGTGTTTTTTCACGATCTTGGAGCCGGTGACGAGCGAGGCGACCTTTTCCTCCTCCTTCACCTTCCAGTCGATGAAGGCCTCGATGTCGGGATGGTCGGCGTCGACGATCACCATCTTGGCGGCGCGGCGCGTCGTGCCGCCCGACTTGATGGCGCCGGCGGCGCGGTCGCCGATCTTCAGAAAGCTCATCAGGCCCGACGATTTTCCGCCGCCGGAAAGCTTTTCGCCCTCGCCGCGCAGCATGGAAAAATTGGAGCCGGTGCCGGAGCCGTATTTGAACAGGCGCGCCTCGCGCACCCACAGGTCCATGATGCCGCCCTCGTTGACGAGGTCGTCCTGCACGCCCTGGATGAAGCAGGCATGCGGCTGCGGATGCTCGTAGGCGGATTTCGACTTGGTGAGTTTGCCGGTGAACGGGTCGACGTAGAAATGGCCCTGGCCGGGGCCGTCGATCCCGTAGGCCCAGTGCAGGCCGGTGTTGAACCATTGCGGCGAGTTGGGGGCGACGCGCTGGGTGGCGAGCATGTAGGCGAGCTCGTCGCGGAACGTCCTCGCATCCTCTTCCGATGCGAAGTAGCCGCCCTTCCAGCCCCAATAGGCCCAGGTGCCGGCCAGCCGGTCGAAGACCTGGCGGGCGTCGGTCTCGGAGCCGTAGCGCTCGGCCTCGGGCAGCGCGGCGAGCGCCTCGGTGTCGGGCACCGAGCGCCACAGGAAGGACGGGACGGAGGTCTCCTCGACCTTCTTCAGCCGCGCCGGCACGCCGGCCTTGCGGAAGTACTTTTGCGCCAGAATGTCGGCGGCGACCTGCGAGAACTGCTGGGGCACGTCGATGTCGGCCAGCCGGAAGACGACGGAGCCGTCCGGGTTCTTGATCTCGCTCACCGCCTTGCGGAACTCGATCTCCGCATAGGGGCTCTGTCCGGACTTGGTGAAACGCCGCTCGATCCGCATGATGCTCAGTCCTTCATGTCTATATATAGCGCCTGCCCGCCGGCTGCCACCGGCTCTCATCGGCAGGGCTAGATCCACCGTCCGCCGCCGCCGTCATGGCCGCGGCACCTTTGCCCCGAAACCTTCCGCCTCGTCCGGGAAGGCCGCCCCGTGGAGCACTGCGTCGACGCCTCGGATCGAGCCCTCGAGGCGGCCCCTGCGTTCCGGCCGCCGCTTGATCCCGAAGTCGACTAACCACTTCATCTAGCGTCCATCGTCGTCGGTAAACACTAAATATAGGTTAACCACACCTTTCTCGCCACCCTTTCGACGCTTTCCGGCGCGAAAAAAGCCACGCGTGACGCAACAGGCCTCCGCCCGCCCGGAAGGGGCGGCGAAATGCCCGAAAACACTTGAAGGTTCACTTCACAGGGCCTGCGGGAAGGCCCGCCGGCCGCGCCCGCAACAGAGGCGCGTCATCCATAAAAGGCGACTCGTCCGGGGCCGTCAAGGATTCGTTTGCGGCAATCCCGCAGCCTCAACATCTTGTGGGTGGGCATGTGGATAGCGGGGATGGGGAACGCATCATGCCGGCATGGATGCGAGTGGGGGGGACGGGCAGAGGAGCCTCGCGCATCGTCGGTCGTTCGACTTCGATCCAGGTCGAAGTCGAGTGGATTTGACCTTCGTTCCGCAGCTTCCGAGCACAATGCGAGATCAGCTCCGGCTAACTACATGCCGATCGGTGATCATGTTTCGGTTGTCGATGTCTTTGCGGGCCTTGGAAGAAGCCAAAGAATACTCGCAAGTTGACAGTTGATTATTTCCTTAAGAAAATCTACAAATCAGGCGGGGCCGGGTGACCTGCGAAGGCGCTCAAGCATATCGACATCTTTGGCGGGGGGAATCCGGATGGCTACCATCTTCGGAACGAATGGCGCTGACACCAAGAACGGCACGGTGGACGGGGATTTCATCTATGGCTATCCCGACGGCGGCGACCCTCTTCTCGACACCGGCAACGACACGCTGAACGGTCTCGAAGGCAACGACGAAATCCGTGGCGGCGGCGGCAACGACACGCTCGACGGCGGCAATGACAACGACGTTCTCTATGGCGACACCGGCGACGACACGCTGAACGGCGGCGCCGGAGACGACATCTTCTACATCGGCGGCACCGATGCGGGCTCCGACACGTTCAACGGCGGAGCCAATTACGACGTTCTCGCGCTCTTCGCCGACACATCGCTGTCCAGCCTCCTGCTCAAGGCCGGCAGCGTCGAGGATTTCAACTCCCAAGGCTATTCGCTGTCGGGAACCGGCGGCAACGACACGTTCGACCTGAGCGGGCTGACCAATTTCTATGGCGGTGCCATCAATCTCGGCAACGGCGTCGACAGCTTTACCGGCCATGCCGGCACCGACATCGTCGACGGCGGCGACGGCAACGACACGCTGTCGGGCGGCGGTGGCTACGACCAGCTGACCGGCGGCAAGGGCGACGACGTGCTCAACGGCGGAAGCGGCGACGACGTTTTTTATATCGGCGGCAACGACGTCGGCAAGGACAGCTATGTCGGCGGAGCCGACTACGACTACGTCCAGCTCACGGCCGATACGTCGTTGTCGAGCCTGACGCTCAAGGCCGGCAGCGTCGAGCAGCTGAGCTTCAACGGCTGGGCGCTGTCGGGAACGAGCGGCAAGGACGTCTTCGACGTCAGCGGCCTGGCGGCGCTCGACGCGGTCACGATCAATCTCGGCGCCGAAGCCGACAGCTATGTCGGCCATGTCGGAACGGACATGGTCGACGGCGGCGACGGCAACGACACGCTGTCGGGCGGCGACGGCCACGACCAACTCACCGGCGGCAAGGGCGACGACAGCCTCAATGGCGGCGGCGGCGACGACTATTTCTTTATCGGCGGAACCGATAGCGGAAAGGACAGCTTCGTCGGGGGTGCCGGAAACGACTATCTGTTCCTGACCGCCGATACCGTTCTGTCGAGCCTGACGCTCAAGGCCGGCAGCGTCGACTATCTGAGCCTCAACGGCTGGACGCTGTCGGGAACGGGCGGCAACGACGCCTTCGACGTCAGCGGCGTCTTGTCCATCGACTATGTCACCATCAATCTCAACGCCGGCGCCGACGGCTATGTGGGCCATGTCGGCAGCGACCTCGTCGACGGCGGCGACGGCAACGACAAGCTTTCCGGCGGCAAGGGCAACGACCTGCTCACCGGCGGCAAGGGCGACGACACGCTGGAAGGTGGCGAGGGGGACGACACCTTCTATATCGGCGGCAGCGAAGTGGGCAAGGACAGTTATGTCGGTGGCGCGGGTTTCGACTACCTGTCGCTCACCGCCGATACCGCGCTGTCGAGCCTGACCCTCAAGGCCGGCAGCGTCGAACATCTGAGCCTCAACGGCTGGACGCTGTCGGGAACCAGCGGAGACGATGTCTTCGACGTCAGCGGCCTGTCTTCCATCGATTATGCGACGATCAATCTCAACGGCGGCGCCGACAGCTATGCCGGGCACATCGGCACGGACCTGGTCGACGGCGGCGACGGCAACGACACCCTGTCGGGCGGCGACGGCAATGACGAACTCACCGGCGGCAAGGGCGACGACAATCTTAACGGCGGCGCCGGCGACGACTATTTCTACATAGGCGGCAACGAGACCGGCAAGGACAGCTTCGTCGGCGGCGACGACTATGACCGCGTCTATCTCATCGCCGACGTCTCGGTATCCTATCTTTCGCTCAAGGCCGGCAGCGTCGAGGAACTGACCCTCAACGGCTGGACGCTTTCCGGGACGGATGGGGCCGACGTCTTCGACCTCAGCGGCCTGACGTCGCTCCCCTATTCCCTCATCCAGCTCGGCCTCGGCGTCGACAGTTATACCGGCCATGTCGGCACGGATCTGGTCGATGGCGGCGACGGCAACGACACGCTGTCGGGCGGCGACGGCAATGACGAGCTCACCGGCGGCAAGGGCGACGACACGCTCGATGGCGGAGCGGGCGACGACTACTTCTACATCGGCGGAAACGAGGCCGGCAAGGACAGCTTCATCGGCGGCACGGAGTACGACCGCGTCTTCCTGACCGACAATACAACACTGTCGAGCCTCATCCTGAATGCGGCGGCCGGGGTGGAGGAGCTCAACCTCAACGGCGCGGCGCTGTTCGGTACCACAGGCGCCGACGTCTTCGACCTCAGCGGCATCACAACCCTTTACGGCAGCCAGATACTCCTCAACGGCGGCGCCGACACCTATACCGGCCATGTCGGCTACGACAATGTCGACGGCGGCACGGGCAGCGATACGCTGAGCTATGCCGGATCGGACGCCGGGGTGACCGTCAGCCTCGCGACCGGCGTCGCCACCGGCGGGCATGCGGAGGGCGACACCTTCATCGGCTTCGAGAACCTGCGCGGCTCCAACTTCATCGACAAGCTGACCGGCAACGGCTCGGCCAACAAGCTCGAGGGCCTCGACGGCGACGACGTCCTGGATGGCGCCGGCGGCGCCGACACCCTGGCCGGCGGAAAGGGTGACGATACCTTCTACGTCGACAACGCCGGCGATGTCGTCACCGAGGCGGTGGGCGAGGGCGCCAACGACAAGGTCGTGGTGAAGGCGTCCTATGTCCTGACGGCCGGCAGCGAAGTCGAGGTGATGACCACCAGTTCCTCGGGTGGAACAAGCGCCATCAACATCACCGGCAACACGTTCGCCCAGAAGATCACCGGCAATGCCGGCGACAACATTCTGGCAGACGGCGGCGGCGCCGGCATCGACACGCTGCGGGGTCTCGGCGGCAACGATACCTACAAGGTCGGCAACTCCGCCGCGATCATCATCGAGGGCGCCGCCGAAGGCGCGGCCGACCGCGTGATGGCGTCCGTGGATTATGCGCTGGCCGCCGGCGTCCATGTCGAATTGCTCGAAACGGAGGATGCGGCCGGCACGTCGGCCATCGATCTGACCGGCAATGCGTTGGCGCAGCAGATCACCGGCAATGCCGGCGACAACATCCTGAGCTCCGGCGCGGCGGGTGCGGCCGACACGATGACCGGCCTCGGCGGCAACGACACCTACAAGGTGTTCAACGCCGGCGACGTGATCGTCGAAAGCGCCGGGCAGGGCACGGCCGACAAAGTGGCGGCGGCCTTGGACTATGTGCTGCAGGCCGGCGTCGAGGTCGAGATCATGGCGACCGACGACGCGGCCGGCACGGCGGCGATCGACCTCACCGGCAACGCGCTGGCGCAGGACATCACCGGCAATGCCGGCGACAACATCCTGAGCGCCGGTGCGGCGGGTGCTGCGGATACGCTGAGGGGCCTCGGCGGCAACGACACCTACCGGGTCTTCAACGCCGGCGACGTGATCGTCGAGGCGACCGGGCAGGGCACAGCCGACCGGGTGATCGCAGGCTTGGACTACGTGCTGAAATCGGGCGTCGAGGTCGAGATCATGGCGACCGACGACGCGGCCGGGACGGCGGCCATCGACCTTACCGGCAACGCGCTGGTGCAGGACATCACCGGCAATGCCGGCGCCAACATCCTCTCCGACGGCGGTGGCGCCGGCGTCGACACGATGACCGGGCTCGGCGGCAACGACACCTACATCGTCCGCAATAGCGGGACCGTCGTCGTCGAGGGGGCGGGCCAGGGCACGGCGGACAAGGTGGCAGCCGGCGTGAGCTATGTGCTGAAGGCGGGGGTCCAGATCGAGCTGCTCACCACCACCAGCGCTGCCGGCACGACGGCGATCAACCTCACCGGCAATGCGCTGGCGCAGCAGATCACCGGCAATGCCGGAGACAATATCCTGAGCTCCGGCGCGGCGGGCGCCGCCGATACGATGACCGGGCTCGGCGGCAACGACACCTACCGCGTCTACAATGCCGGCGACGTGATCGTCGAAGGCGCCGGGCAGGGCACCGCGGACCGCGTGCTGGCCGCCGTCGACTACGTGCTCAAGGCCGGGATCGAGGTCGAGATCATGCAGACCAACGGCGCTGCCGGGACATCGGCCATCGATCTGACCGGCAATGCGCTGGCGCAGCAGATCACCGGCAATGCCGGCGACAACATCCTGAGCTCCGGCGCGGCGGGCGCCGCCGATACGATGACCGGGCTCGGCGGCAACGACACCTACCGCGTCTACAACGCCGGCGACATCATCGTCGAGTCGTCGACGCAGGGGACGGCCGACAGGGTGGTGTCGGCGATCGACTACACGCTCGGCGCCGGTGTGCATGTGGAGATCATGCAGACCAATGGCGCCTCTGGAACCTCTGGCATCGATATCACCGGCAATGAGATCGCGCAGTCGATCACCGGCAATGCCGGCGCCAACATCCTCGACGGCAAGGCGGGCGACGACGTGCTGACGGGAGGAGCCGGCAAGGATTTCTTCCTGTTCTCCTCCACCCTCGGCGCGACCAATATCGACACGATCGCCGACTTCAGCGTCGTCGACGATACGATACGGCTGGAAAATGCGATCTTTGCCGCGCTGACCACGACCGGAACGCTGAGCCTGGCCAATTTCCGGGCCAACACCACCGGAGAGGCGCAGGACAGCAACGACCGCATCATCTACGAGACCGACACCGGCCGGCTCTACTACGACGCCGACGCCAACGGCGCCGGCGCGCGCATCCACTTTGCCACGCTCACGGGATTGCCGGCACTGACCAACGCCGACTTCGTGGTGGTGTGAATTTCATGCGCCGCGGGGCCTGATCCTCGCGGCGCCCGCTCCGGCGGCGCGCGGCAGGGAGCAGGCGCTCCGATGTCCGGCAGCCTTTGCAGTCTCGTTCAATCAATGGGCCACGGGTAACGGATCGGTATCGTTCGGCATCGCCAAGCGACATCGACCCGTTGCAGTGGCTCGCCAAGGTGCCGAAGGCCTTGTCTTGCCGGCCGGCGGCTGCCATCGGATATTCTCGCGGTCGCGTCGATAGTTTTCGCCTTCCCTCCGTGCGGAAGACACCGATCGGGAGCAGTCATGGCTACCTTCACGGGCACCGATGCCAACGAGACCATCACGCCGGATCTCGTCTCTGCGACTGTCGCGACATCGGGCGGATCAGTCCCCGGCGCGGCAGACGACATCCTGAGCGGCGGCGGCGGCAACGACACGCTTGAGGGCGGCGGCGGCGACGATCAGATATTCGGCGAGGCCGGCGACGACACCATGATCTGGAATTCCGGCGACGGCACCGACCTGATGGAAGGCGGTGACGGCGTCGACATGGCCGAAGCCAATGGCGGTGCCGCCGGCGAGGTCTTCACCATCACCGCCAACGGAACGCGGGTGCGGTTCGACCGCCTCGATCCGGCACCGTCGGCGCTCGACATCGGCACGACGGAAAACCTCGTGCTCAATGCCGGCGGCGGCGACGACAAGATCTCCGCCACCGGCAATCTCGCCGCCCTGATCAAGATCACCGTCGACGGCGGCTCGGGCAACGACACGATCCTCGGCAGCAACGGCGCGGATGTCCTGCTGGGCGGCATCGGCAACGATTTCATCGACGGCCAGCAGGGCAACGATGTCGCCTTCCTCGGTACCGGCGACGACGTCTTCCAGTGGGACCCGGGCGACGGCAGCGACGTGGTCGAAGGCCAGGCCGGCTTCGATCGCATGCTGTTCAACAGCAGCGGCGCCAACGAGAATATCGACATCGCGGCCAATGGCGGGCGGGTGAGATTCTTCCGCGACGTTGGCAACATCGTCATGGACCTGAACGACGTCGAGCGGCTCGAGCACAACGCCCTCGGCGGCGCCGATACGATCACCGTCAACGATCTCTCCGGGACAGACGTCACGCAGGTCGCGGTCAACCTGGCCGGCGTGATCGGCGGAACCGCCGGGGATGCGCAGATCGATACGGTCGCGGTCAACGGCACGGGGGCTGGCGATGCCATCGTTGTGTCCGGCGGCGCGACCGACGCCAAGATCGCGGGGCTGCAGGCCGTGGTGTCGATAGCGACGCTGGAGGCGACCGACGTCGTGGCGGTGAACGGGCTCGACGGCGACGACGGCATCGACGCATCCGCGGCGCTGCATGCGGTGACGCTGAATGGCGGCGTCGGGAACGACACGCTGAAGGGCGGCGGCGGCAACGACGTGCTGGTCGGCGGAGCGGACAAGGACACGCTTTCCGGCGGCATCGGCGACGACCAGATGCTGGGCGAGGCCGGCGACGACCGCATGATCTGGAATTCCGGAGACGGTACCGACCTGATGGAGGGCGGCGAGGGCACCGACACGGCCGAGGTCAATGGCGGCGCCGGCGCGGAGGAGTTCACGATCACCGCCAACGGCGCAAGGGTGCGCTTCGATCGGCTCGATCCGGCGCCTTCCTCGCTCGACATCGGCACGACCGAGAACCTGGTGCTGAACGCCGGCAGCGGCGACGATTTCATCTCGACGACCGGCAATCTGGCGGCGCTGATCAGGATCACCATCGACGGCGGCGCCGGCAACGACACGATTTTGGGCAGCAACGGCATCGATCTTCTGCTCGGCGGCGAGGGCGACGATTTCGTGGACGGCCAGCAGGGCAACGACGTGGCCTTCCTTGGGGCCGGCAACGACGTGTTCCAGTGGGACCCGGGCGACGGCAGCGACGTGGTCGAAGGCCAGGCCGGCTTCGATGCGCTGCTGTTCAACGGCAGCGGCGCCAACGAGACTTTCGACATCGCCGCGAATGGCGGGCGGGTCCGCTTCTTCCGCGACATCGCCAACATCGTCATGGACCTCGACGATATCGAGCAGATCGAACTCAACGCCCTGGCCGGGACCGATAATATCGTCGTCAACGACCTCTCCGGAACCGACGTCGACCTGGTGAAGATCAACCTGGCCGCGGCGGGCGGCAGCGTCGGCGACGCAGCCGCCGACAAGGTCACCGTCAACGGCACCAACGGCGCCAATGCCGTGGTGATCTCGGGCGGCAGTGCCAAGACGACCGTCTCCGGCCTTGCCGCGACGGTGGAGATAACCAGGGTGGAATCGGGTGACGCCATCGTCGTGCGGGCGCTCGGCGGCAACGACAGCATCGATGCCTCGAGCCATTTGCGGGCGGTGTCGATCGAAGGCGGCACCGGCAACGATACGCTCAAGGGCGGCGGCGGGCAGGACGTGCTGAAAGGCGGCGACGGCAACGACACGCTTGTCGGCGGGATCGGCGGCGACATCTTGCTGGGCGAGGCCGGTGACGACCGCATGATCTGGAACGATGGCGACGGCAGCGACGTGATGGAGGGTGGCGAGGGCACCGACACCGCCGAGATCAACGGCGGCGCCGGCGCCGAGATATTCACCATCGCCGAGAACATCGGCCGGGTGCTGCTGCAGCGGACCAATCCCGTGCCGTTTGCGCTCGATGTCGGTACGGTGGAGAACCTGGTGCTCGACGCCGGCGGCGGCGACGATGTCATCAGCATGAGCGGCGCTTTGGGCGCGCTGGCAAAGATCACCGTCAAGGGCGGCGCAGGCGACGACACGATCACGGCGGCGGACGGGGACGACATCCTCGACGGCGGCAGCGGCGTCGACCGGCTTGAAGGCAATGCCGGCAACGACACCTACTTCGTCGACACGCAGGCCGACGTCGTCATCGAGATCGCCGGCAACGGCACGGCGGACCGGGTGGCGGCGCGGGCGAGCTATGCGCTGGCGGCCGGCGCCGACATCGAACTGCTCACCACGACATCCTCGACCGGCACGACAGCCATCGACCTTACCGGCAATGCACTGAAGCAGGAAATCATCGGCAATGCCGGGCAGAACGTTCTGAAGGACGGTGTCGGCGCCGGAGACCTGCTGCGCGGTCTGAGCGGAAACGACACTTATCTCATCTACAGCGCCGACACCGTGGTCGTCGAGGGCGCGACCCAGGGCAGCGCCGACCGCGTGGCCGCCGGAATCGACTACAAGCTCGGCACCGGCGTGCACGTCGAGATCTTGACCACCAGCAGCAGCGGCGGCACGGCGGGTATCGACCTCACCGGCAACGCGCTGAAGCAGGACATCACCGGCAATGCCGGCGACAACGTGCTGCATGACGGCGGCCAGGGCGCGGCGGACATCCTGCGCGGGCTCGGCGGCAACGATACCTACCGCATCTTCAATTCCGGCGACGTCATCGTCGAGGCGGCGGCGCAGGGCAATGCCGACCGCGTCGTAGCCGCCGTGGATTACACGCTCGGCGCCGGCGTGCATGTCGAGATCATGACCACCAACGGCTCGGGCGGCACGTCCGCCATCGATCTTTCCGGCAACGAATTGGCGCAGGAGATCGTCGGCAACGCCGGCGACAACCGGCTGGAAGGCAAGGGCGGGCTCGACGTGCTCAGCGGCCTTGGCGGCAAGGACACCTTCGTCTTTGCCACCGCGCTCGGCGCCGGCAATGTCGACATCGTCACCGACTTCAACGTCGCCGACGACCGCTTCCTGCTGTCGGATGCGATCTTCACCGAACTGAACACCGGCACGCTTGCGGCCGCGGCGTTCCGGGCCAACACCACAGGGCTCGCCCAGGATGCGACCGACCGCATCGTCTACGAGAGCGACACGGGCAAGCTGTTCTATGACGAGGACGGCGTGGGCGGGGTGGCCGGTGTCCACTTCGCCACGATCACCGCCGGGCTGGCGCTCACCAATGCGGATTTTTCGGTGGCGTAGCCGGGATTCGCGACGCGTCCAAGGGGATTTCACACGCGTCTCACCCGGCCGGACATCGATCGCGAAGGAAGAAGATCGCCGGCCGCGGAGATACGCGTCAGATTCCCGTTGAACAATCCGCCGGCATGTGCCTAATTCACCGGCAGCGGACGGCCATTGCGGGCCGCCGGCGCCATGTGGGGTGCAAGGGGGCATGCCGCATCCAAGCGATCCGCTCTACGATGCGCAGTGGCATCTCGCGCTGATCGGCGACATGCCGACGGTCTGGGACGACTATACCGGCGCGGGCGTCTCGGTCGGCATCTACGACAGCGCCATCCAGTACGCCCATCCCGAGCTCGCGGCGAACTATGACGCGACCAAACATCTCGTCTTCGAGGGCACGGTCTACGACGCCGCCTATACCGGCCCGGCCAAGGACGGCAACCCGCACGGCACCGAGCACGGCACGCATGTCGCCGGCGTCATCGCCGCGGCGCTGGACGGCAAGGGCTCGGTGGGCGTGGCGCCGGGCGCCGGGCTGACCGGCTTCGACATCTTCAACCCCGCCACGCCGCTCTACGTCAACATGGGCACGCTGACCGGCCTGTATGCGGCGCTGGCCCAGGGCGCGCTGCTCGACGTGGTCAACAACAGTTGGAGTTTCAGGTCGTCCTTTTACTACAGCCACAACGTCATCCGCCCCGACACCGTCGATTTTCAGATCGCCGGCATCTGGGAAGATTTAGCCGAGAACGGCCGCGGTGGGCTCGGGACGATTGTCGTCAAGGGGGCTGGCAACGACTACTGGAACGCCCAGAGCATCGGGCTGAACGTCTCGCGGCACGCGGTCGTGGTGGGATCGGTGACGGAGGACGGTCTGGCGGCCGACTATTCCAACCACGGCGCCAATGTCCTGGTCTCGGCACCGGCCGGCTACAACATGGTCACTGTCGACATCCTCGGCGAAGAGGGATGGAACTGGAACGGCGGTGGGGACAACGACTACACCAACCAGTTCGGCGGCACCTCCGGGGCAGCGCCCGTCGTGTCCGGCGTCGCGGCGCTCATGCTGGAGGCGAACGAAAATCTCGGCTGGCGCGACGTGCGCGACATTCTTGCGCTGTCGGCCACCCATACGGGAAGCGCCATCGGCGCTGCAAGCACCGGGTTCGAGAACGGCACCTGGGTGGTGAACGGCGCCGACAGCTGGAACGGCGGCGGCCTGCATTACCACGTCAACTACGGCTACGGCGTGGTCAACGGCTACAACGCGGTGCGCATGGCCGAGGCCTGGGGGCTGTTCGGCGCGCCCCGCACCTCGACGAACGAGAGTTTCGTCGACCTGTCGGGCAAGGCGAACCTGGCGATCACCGAGCAGCCCGCCATCTATACGCTGTCGCTGGCCTCGGACCTGGTGGTCGAGCAGGTCGACGTCACGCTGCGCTTCGTCAATTCCACTTTCCCGGTGCTGAGCGCCGAGCTGATCGCGCCCGACGGCAGCGTCCATCCGCTGCTTTATTACGACACGCCGTCGATCACCTATGCCGACGTGATCTGGCGGTTCAGCGTCGAGGGACTGCGCAACGTCGCGGCGGAAGGCGAATGGTCGATCCGGGTCTCGCGAGCCGGCGGATCGTCGGGCCAACTCACTGACGTCCAGTTCCGCATCCACGGCCGCGCCGAAGGCGCCGACGACGTCTACCACTTCACCGACGAGTTTTCGGCGATGGCCGCGCTCGATCCGGCGCGCCGGCTCGTCGACGACGGCGATGCCGGTCTCGACTGGCTGAACATGGCGGCGGTACGCGGCGACATCCGCCTCGATCTGCGGGAAGGCGCGTTTTCGACGCTGGAGGGCGGGCAATTTATCGAGATCGCCGCCGGAACGGTGATCGAGAACGCGGTGACCGGCGACGGCGACGACGTCATCTTCGGCAATAGCGCCGACAACGCCCTGCACGGCGGACGCGGCAACGACATTTATTACGTGAACGGCGCGGGCGACGGCGTGTTCGAGAAGGCGGGGCAGGGCACCGACCTGGTCGCCGCCAACATCGACTACACGCTTGCCGCGGACTCCGCGGTGGAGACGCTGCGCACCACCGTGAATGGCGGCCTGACGGCCCTCGATCTCACCGGCAACAGGCTGGCCCAGGCGATCATCGGCAATGCCGGCGACAATGTCCTGCATGATGGCGGCAAGGGCGCGGCGGACGTCATGAAAGGGCTCGGCGGCAACGACGTCTACCGGGTCTTCAACGCCGCCGACCTCATTGCCGAGGGCGCGGCGCAGGGCGAGGCCGACCGGGTGATGGCGGCAGTCGACTACAGGCTCGGCGCCGGCGTGCATGTCGAGCGCCTGACTACCAACGGTTCAGTCGGCACCGCCGCCATCGACCTGACCGGCAACGGCTTCGCGCAGGAGATCGTCGGCAATGCCGGCGACAACGTGCTGACCGACGGCGCCGGCGCCGCCGATCACCTGCGCGGCCTGTCCGGCAACGACACCTATCGCATCTACACTTCGGGCACGACCATCGTCGAGGGCGCCGCCCAGGGCGCTTCCGACAAGGTCGCCGCGGCGGTCGACTATGCGCTGGCGGCCGGCGTCCATGTCGAGGCGATGAGCACCCTGTCGGCAGGCGGCACGGCGGCCGTCAAACTCACCGGTAACGAGCTTGCGCAGGCGATCACCGGCAATGCCGGCGACAATGTTCTGGGGGACGGCGGTGGGGCAGGCGATGTGCTCAGCGGGTTCCTGGGCGACGACACCTATATCGTCCGTTCCGCGGCGACCACGATCGTCGAGGTGGCCGGACGGGGCACCGACCGTGTGGCCGCGGCGGTGGATTATGTGCTCGGCGCTGGCGCCGATGTCGAGGTGATGACCACCATCTCGGCGGCCGGACACGCGGCAATCGACCTGACCGGCAACGAGCTCGGCCAGCGTATCTACGGCAATGCCGGCGACAACCGGCTGGAGGGGCAGGGCGGGACGGACAGGCTGAGCGGGCTCGGCGGTGCCGACAGCTTCGTCTTCGCCAGCGCGCTCGGGCCCGACAATGTCGACACGATCACCGATTTCGGCGTCGGCGAGGACGTTCTTCTTCTGTCGGCGTCGATCTTTGCCGCACTGGCGCAAGGCGCGCTCGCCGCGGCCGCCTTCCTTGCCAACGCCACCGGGCTTGCCGGGGACGCCGACGACCGCATCGTCTACCGGACCGACACGGGAAGCATCTTTTACGACGCGGACGGCACCGGCACCGCAGCCGGCATCCATTTCGCCACGATCACGGCCGGGCTAGCCCTCACCAGCGCCGATTTTTCCGTCGTCTGAGCCAGGCCTCGGCGGACGGCGACAAAAGCGCCATTCCACGTCATTGGGCCGCCCGTCCGCATCTCCGGTATGGACGAAATCGGTCAGCCGTCGCCGCGCACTTCCGTCGGCTTCTCGCCAAAGCGCTGGCGGAAGCGGCGGTTGAAGTAGGACACCTCGTTGAAGCCGACGGCGTAGGCGATGTCGATGACCTTCAGCCGGTCCTTGCCGCGGTCGGCCAGCATCTTTCGCGCCGCCTGCAGCCGCAGTTCGGTGACACGCTCGGAAAATCCGGTGCCGGTCTCCTGCAGGAGGTCGTTGACGTAGCGCGGCGTCAGACCGAGCCGGCGCGCCACATGCGCCGTCGAGAACTCGGGATCGGCATAGTGCTTGCGGATCAGGGCAAAAATCTCCTCCAGCCGGGCGGCACGCAGGCCGCGCATCCGCGCCAGCTCGGCCGAATCGCCGTTGGCCCCCAGGACAAGCGACACCAGGTCGATCAGGGTCGATTCGACATGGGTGGTCAGCGCCGATTCCGCCTTGTCCGCCGCCAGTTGCGGCAGGATGGCAAGGTAGCGCTTGAGGTGCGCCGAGGCCTGCGGAGCTGCGTCGAGCGGTCGCGATACCAGGTCGAAGGCATGCGCCACGCGCTCCAGCAGCAGCCTGGCGGGCAGGTCGATGAGAAAGAAATCGAAGCCGCCGGGCTGGCGGATGTCGCCGGTCTCGCTCTCCGTCACCAGGACCGGACTGTCCAGGCGGTGGATGGTCTCGCGCCCGAGCTGCGTCTGGACGATGGGGTTGCTGCCGCGGCTGAAGGCAAGGCAGAAATTGGAACGCACGGCGGTGGCGACCTGACGCCGATCGCGCACCAGCCGTTCGACCGCCGCCGTCGTCTCGGCCACGTTGACGCTGCCGATCTGCCGGGCCTCGGTCGTCGCGGCGAATGGTTTGTCGCCGACCCGGCTGAGGTCGAACTCGCAATAGGCCGCCACATACATGTCGTGCCAGGTCTGGAAGCGGGCCTGGTCGTCGAGCGCCGCCGGCATGTCGCGGGTCGAGAGCACGAGCTTGTCGCTCACGATCGAAATTCCTTCCGCCGCGGGGAGGGAGGTCTCCGGCAACACGGGATGCCGGCCGCGGCGGTGAAACCCGCTGCCATGCCGGTTGAAACACCATCTTTTTCGCGCCTGGCCGACACGAGTTCCTCCGTGGTCAAGCCTGGTGCCCGTGGGTGCAAGACGAGGCTGCGAGCGTCGTCTATCTGGCGTCGAAAATCGCGAAAGGACTTCCGGCGCCGCCACACCCGCTGAGGCTGCGCGGCAGACCGGCTGAAACCTTCGCACATCCATCAGGAAAATCCATCCCCGCGCCACACGGCCGCGGCGGGAACCCTATTGTCAGAAGGAATGCACCAATGGCCTTTAGCACCAACTACAGCCGCTCGGTCGTCGAAGCCGAGTTCCAGGCGAACAGCTTCGAAGCCGGCAACCAGTTCGCCCCGCACATCACGGGCCTGACGAACGGCAACTCCGTCGTCGCCTACAACAACAGCGCCGCCGCCGGCGGCCAGATCCTGGTCGATTTCTACGATGCCGACCACAATCTCATCGGCAACTACAGGATACCGCATGACGGCGCCACCGAGGCAGCCGGCCAGCCGCAGGTGATCCAGCTCACCAACGGCACCGTCCTGGTCGCCTGGAAGGACGAGGGCGACAACGATGCCGGGATCAAGGCGCGCCTCTACGACATCAATGGCCAACAATATCCTGACGAGCTGACGTTCTATACCGGCACCGACTTCACCGACCTGAAGCTGACCGCCCTCGACAATGGCGAGGTCGTCATGACCTTCACCCAAGGCGGCAACGTGATGCAAGGGCGTTTCGCCGGCACCGGCATTCTCGACGGCGGCTTCTTCCAGGTGAATTCCGCCCTGCCGGGAAACCAGGGCCTGGGAGCCGTCGCGGGCCTGAGCACCGGCGGCTACGTCGTGACCTATACCGACACCGCTCCGTCCGACCAGGTGCTGCGTGCCCGCATCTACAACGCCGACGGTACGACCAAGGTCAACGACTTCGTCATCGACAGCTTCGGCGACAACACCGCCTCCAAGGTGGTCGGACTGGAGGGCGGCAACTGGGCGGTCGTCTATACGGACAGCGGCTGGGGATCGGACGATGCCGGCAATCTGGCGATCACGCTGAAAGTGTTCGACGGCAACGGCGACGGCGTCACCGGCTTCATCCGCGTCAACGCGCCGTCCAGCCAGTACGAATCCGAGCCCGACGTCACGATGCTCGAAAACGGCTTCATCGCGGTGACCTGGCGCAAGAATTTCGACATCATCGACAACGACGTGCTGGCGCGGGTGTTCATGCCGGACGGCACGCCGGTGACCGACGAGTTCACGCTCAACGTTTCGGGCGGCTCCGATACGGATCCTTCCATCGCCGGCCTGCTCGCCGGCAAGTTCATGACGGTGTGGCAGGACAACACGGCCGACTCCAGCAGCGGCCGGATCAGCTCGACGGTCACGGAGATCGTGCGCACCACGACGGCGGGGCTGGCTTCCGACACGGTCTTCACCGGCGACGAGCTGGTCGACAACATCTTCGGCCATTTGGGCAACGATGTGTATGACGGCCAGGGAGGCGACGACCAGATCAACGGCAACGGCGGTGACGACACGCTCATCGGCGAGGGTGGTAACGACCGGCTGGACGGCGGCGAGGGCAACGACACGCTGGATGGCGGCAGCGGCGACGACCGGTACTTTGTCGATGGCACCGGCGACGTGATCATCGAAACAGCCGGGAACGGCACCGATCTGGTGGCGGCCAGGGACAGCTTCGCGCTCGCGGCCGACGATGACATCGAGACTCTGAGCACGGCCAACTACAAGGGCACCTTGGCGATCGACCTGGCCGGAAACGCGCTGTCGCAGGAAATTTATGGCAACAACGGCGTCAACCTGCTGAAGGACGGCGGCGGCGCGGCCGACACGCTGCAGGGGCTCGACGGCAACGACACCTACCTGGTCTATGCCGCCGGCACCGTGGTTCTCGAAGAGGCCGGCAAGGGCAGCGCCGACAAGGTCGCGGCGGCGGTGGATTTCGTGCTCGGGGCCGGCGTCGAGGTCGAGATCCTCTCGACCACCTCCAACGCAGGCAAGGCGGCGATCGACCTGACCGGCAATGCGCTGGCGCAGACGATCACCGGCAATGCCGGCGACAACATCCTGCATGACGGCGGCGCCGGCGCGGCGGATACCATGAAGGGGCTTGGCGGCAACGACACCTACCGCGTCTACAATTCCGGCGACCTCATCGCCGAGGCCGCCGGGCAAGGCACCGCCGACAAGGTCGCCGCCGCGGTCGACTACAAGCTCGGTGCCGGCGTGGAAGTCGAAATCATGACGACCAACGGCTCTGCCGGCAAGGCGGCGATCGACCTCACCGGCAACGCGTTGAAGCAGGAGATCACCGGCAATGCCGGCGACAACATCCTGCACGATGGCGGCGCTGGCTCGGCGGACACCATGAAGGGGCTTGGCGGCAACGACACCTACCGCATCTTCAACTCCGGCGACCTCATCGTCGAGGCTGCCTCGCAGGGCAGCGCCGACAAGGTCGTCACGGCGGTCGACTACAAGCTCGGCGCCGGCGTCCATGTCGAGATCGTGCAGACCAACGGTTCGGCCGGCAAGGCGAGCATCGATCTTACCGGGAACGAAATCGCGCAGACGATCACCGGCAATGCAGGGGTGAACCGCATCGACGGCAAGGGTGGCATCGACACCCTGCAAGGCGGCGGCGGGGCCGACACTTTCGTGTTTTCCTCGGCGCTGGGTGCCGGCAATGTCGACACCATCGTCGATTTCAACGTGGCGGCCGACACGATCGAGCTGGAGAACGCGGTCTTCACCGTCCTCAACGCCCCCGGCACGCTTGCCGCTGCCGCCTTCCGGGCGAACACGACGGGTCTTGCGGCGGACGCCAGCGACCGCATCATCTACGAGACTGACACCGGCGAGCTGTACTACGACGCCGACGGCAATGGCGCCGGCGCCAGCGTGCTGTTCGCAAAACTCGATACCGGCCTCAGCCTGACCAATGCGGACTTCAGCATCGCATAGGCAAAACCATCAGGTCCCGGCCGGACGTGTTCCGGCCGGGACCACACAGTCAACCGTGATTGTCGAGCAGGACCGCCATGCCGCGTGTCGCCGCCATCTGGACGAGCAGCTCCTCGATCGCCTTGTTGGAGAGCCGGGTGCTGACGAGCGCGCGGACCTCCGGGATGGCGATGCCGAGCGACACCGGCGCCGAGCGGCCGTGGTCGTCGAGATAGCGCCCGATCGTGATGACGGCATCGGCGTCGATGTCGGCCGGCAGATCTTTCATAGCCGACTAAGATAGGGCGGCGGCGCGCGGTGGAAAGACTACCGTGCGCCCGGCCGGAAGCCCGCAACCGACGATGAGGTGATCGGCCCGCTTCCTCCCGCCGTCCTCAATTCATGCCGTGAACAGGCGTGCCGCCACTGCGGTATGCGCCTTGCGGGAACAACCCGCCGCCCGGGACCGGCCCTTCGAAGCCGGCACCGGACGTCGGGACCAGGAGCTGCGGTGACGCGAGCCAAGGCAGGCAGTCGGCATATGCCGACTGGCGCCGTCATAGGGCCCGCGTCACAATCGCAGCGTCGGCGGCCCGGCCATGCGCCGCACTCGGTGCCCCAACAGGCGCTTGCCGGGCCGTCCGATAGTTTGCGTAAACGCCGCCGCCAAAATGTGAATTGCCGGGTCGGCGACAGCCGGCGAGCGGCCGCCCGACGCCGTGACGAGAATTGGGCGATATGGCGATAGTCACAGGGGTGACAGGACGGTAAAATACAGCGTGTTTGTTGTCGCGGCTGGCTTTGCGGGCCTTGTGCGAGTATAGTGCAAACATCTGGAAGCATGTTGCCTGCAAGATTGTCCTGAGCCCACATTAGGGGCCGGCTGCAGGCTTTGACAATTCTGGACGCGTCCCGCGCGTCCGACCTTCCGACGGGGCAGACATCTTCGCATTGAAATGACGTCTCATTTCAAGGAGGAATCATGCCCACGCTCAACGTAGATGTTTCCACCGACTTCTCGGCCGACGACCTCGTCGACATCGACGAGATCGTCTATGGCGACGACATCTCGATCTCCGCCACCTTCGACAGCAGCCAGTTCGGCGGCGGGCAGGTCTCCGAGACCGTCACGCTGACCGGCGGCGCCGGCAACAATTTCCTGCGGGTCGACATGTCCGCGGCCGGTTTCTTTTCGGCCAAGGACTGGACGCTGTCGAACTGGACGGGCTTCGACCAGGTCCAGATATTCGGGACGGTGGGCAACGACGAGATCCACGGCACCGACGGCAAGGACCAGATCGGCGCGCTCAACAATGGCGGCGGCATCGACAAGCTGTTCGCCTATGGCGGCAACGACATCCTGCGGCTTCCGTTCGGAGCGGTGGCGGGCTCGATCTTCGACGGCGGCGACGGCACCGACGGGCTGCTGCTCACCCAGGTTGCCGACTACGATTTCACCGGGACCACGATCGTCGACGTCGAGCAGGTGCAGTTCGCGCAGATCATCACCGCCACCTTCAATGACGACCAGTTAGGCGCCGATGCGATCAAGCAGGTCATCGGCACCAAGTCCGAGCAGAACGTGGTCGTCGTGGAGGGTGCCGATACCGACCTGAGCGGCGTCAGTTTTCTGACCTGGGGCAGGCCCGACCAGACGATCTCGATCGAGGGCGAAATCTTCGTCGCCAACGACCTCGTCGGATCAAGCGAGGACGACACGATCAATGGCGGCTCCGCCGGCGACACGCTGGAGGGCGGCGGCGGCACCGATCTCCTGTTTGGCAACGACGGCGCCGACAAGTTCGTCTACCGCGCCGGCAGCGACCTGGTGAAGGGCGAGGCGGAGGGGGTGATCGGCGCCGCCGGCACCGACACCGTGCAACTCGCCGACGCCGGCGCGATCGACTTCTTCGAGGTGGTGTTCAACGGCGTCGAGCAACTCACCTACCAGTCCGGCGTCAGCAGCGCGCGGTTCGGCTCCGAGGCGATCATCGATTTCGACAAGGTCACCGGCAGCGCCGCGGTGGACACGCTCACCGTCGACCGCACCGGCGCCGGCCTATTCGACCTCGCAGGCCTGGCCTTCTCGAACTGGACGAACGGCACGGACATCATCAAGGTCAACGGCACCAACGCCGGCGAGATCATCATCGGTACGGTCGAAAACGACACGATCGACGGCAAGGACGGCAACGACACCATGGCCGGGGGAAAGGGTGACGATGTCTTCCGCGTCGGCCAGGCCGGCGACGTCATCGATGAGATCATCGGCAATGGCGAGGACCGCGTCATCGCCACGACCAGCTATCAACTGACTGCAGGGGCCTCGATCGAGCGCCTCACCACCAACGGCTCGACCGGTATGGCGGCGATCGACCTGACCGGCAACACCTTCGCGCAGACGATCGAGGGCAATGCGGCCGGCAATACGCTGAAGGATGGCGGCGGCGCCGCCGACGCGATGAAGGGGTTTGCCGGCAACGACACCTATCTCGTCTACAATTCCGCCACGACGGTTTCCGAAGGCGTGTCGCAGGGCACGGCCGACAAGGTCGCGGCGGCGGTGGACTATGCGCTCGGCGCCGGCGTGCAGGTCGAAATCCTGGGCACGACCTCATCGGCAGGGCTGGCCGATATAAACCTCACCGGCAACGTGCTGGCCCAGGAGATCATCGGCAATGCCGGCGACAATGTCCTGCATGACGGCGGCAAGGGCGCGGCCGACACGCTGCGCGGGCTCGATGGCGACGACACCTACCGCGTGTTCAATTCCGCCGACGTGATCGAGGAGAGCGCGGTGCAAGGTGCCGCCGACCGGGTGGTCGCCGCCGTCAGCTACACGCTCGACGCGGACGTCCATGTCGAGATCATGACCACCAACGGCTCCGGCGGGACCTCGGACATATGGCTCACCGGCAATGAGATCGCGCAGGAAATCGTCGGCAATGCCGGCGACAACCGGCTGGAGGGCAAAGGCGGGGCCGACACGCTGCGCGGCTTCGGCGGCGACGACACCTTCGTCTTCGCCACGGCGCTGGGGGGCGGCAATGTCGACACCATCATCGACTTCATCGTGGCCGACGACCGCTTCCTCCTGTCCGACGCGATCTTCACGGCGCTGACGCCGGGCACGCTGGCCGCCGCCGCCTTCCGCGCCAATGACGATGGTCTCGCCGAGGACGCCAGCGACCGCATCATCTACGAGATGGACACGGGCGAGGTTTATTACGACTTCAACGGTGACGCGGCCGGCGGCGGTGTCCTGTTCGCCGTCGCCGACGCCGGCCTGGCTATGACGAACCTGGATTTTTCAGTGGCTTGAGGCCGCGGTCCCGCAGTGCGGCGCAGGGAAGAACGGCAAAGGCCCTGCGTCAGATGCCCAGCGCGGCGGCGATCCGCGGGCCGGCCTCGTGCCACTCGTCGACGATCTCCACGCGCTCGGGCAAGGGCGACAGCAGCGGACGCAAGGCCGGCATGCCCATCAGGTGGAACAGATGCACGTCGGCGAGCGTCTGGCGGGCCGAGACGAGATTGTGCGGCGTGTCGTCGACGAAGGCGATGGGACGCGGCGTGGCGCCGAGCAGCCGGCGCAGCGCCGGCCCCTTGGCCGCTTCGGTGGTCAGCAGCGGGTAGGGGAAGCCGAGGCTGTCGAGATGGATGCGGCGCACCGCCCGGTGCCGGTGCGGCATCGCCGTGAGCAGCACGATGTCGGCCTGGTCGGAAAGCTCCGCCACCGCCTCGACCGCCCCGGCGAGCGGCGACTGCCAGCGATCCTGCGCGGCGAAGAAATCATCGATGAGCGTCGAGACGGCCTCGTAGTCGAGCGCTTCCCCTGTCTCGCGCCGCGTGATGTTGCCGTGCAGCCGAAAAGTCTCCAGCGACAGATGCAGCCCCTGGGCGTCGAGGAAGCGCATGAACGGCGCGATGAACTCCATCAGCACGTCGTCGACGTCGAGCACCAGCAGCGGCCGCGTGCCGGGCGCCAGCTCGGCGATCTGGCGCACTGTTTCGGGATCGTCGCTCATGTCGATGCCTCATAAAGTTCGTCGCCGTCGGGCAGCGCCCTGAGCGCCGCGCCGACCGAGGCCGGGTCGATCCCGGCATGCTCGGCGAAGGAAAGCAGGGTCGGCTCGTGTGCCAGGATGAAGCGCAGCACGCCGGCCAGAAAGCCCGGCTCACGCGCCGCCAGGCGGATCGCCTGCGCCTCGATGCCGGTCAGCGCCAGGAAGCGCGGCAACAGCACCGGGTCGCCGGCGATGAACGCCAGCGCCGACACGGCCAGGGCCTCGGCATCCGCCGCTGTGGTCTTGTGCGCCGGCATGGCTTTCTGGCGACTCCCGCAACAAATTCCTATCTGCCAGTAGCCGGGTAGTGCCGGCCGGGCAAGCGAGCCGGGCGATCGTTGTGTTCACGATCGCCTCAGCGGGCGGAACAGTTTCCGTTTCGTCAATGTTCTGGAGATAAGGTCCGGCTGGACTCGGCGCTATGAGCGTGGCGCGGAGAGGCTGGGGGCATGACGTCCCGGTCCGGGGTTGAAGGCGAAATGGCCAAAAAGGTGATGATCGTCGAGGACAACGAGCTCAACATGAAGCTCTTCCGCGACCTGATCGAGGCGAGCGGCTACGAGACGGTGCGCACCCGCAACGGCCTCGAGGCGCTGGAACTGGCGCGCTCGCACCGGCCGGACCTCATCCTCATGGACATCCAGCTGCCGGAAGTCTCCGGCCTCGAAGTGACGAAATGGCTGAAGCAGGACGACGACCTGCACACGATCCCGGTCATCGCCGTCACCGCCTTCGCCATGAAGGGCGACGAGGAGCGTATCCGCCAGGGCGGCTGCGAGGCCTACATCTCCAAGCCGATCTCGGTGCCGCGCTTCATCGAGACCATCAAGTCATATCTGGGCGACGCATGAGGCCCGCCCGCCCGCCCCTCCGGAGCCCTTGCAGCCGATGACCGCGCGCATCCTCGTCGTCGACGACATTCCGGCCAATGTGAAGCTGCTCGAAGTGCGGCTGCTCGCCGAATATTTCGAGGTGCTCACTGCCGGCAATGGCGAGGACGCCATCGAGGCCTGCGAGAACGGCAAGGTCGACGTGGTGCTGCTCGACGTGATGATGCCGGGCATGGACGGCTTCGAGGTCTGCCGCCGGCTGAAGGCCGACCCCGCGACCCAGCATATCCCTGTGATCATGGTCACGGCGCTCGACCAGGTGGTCGACCGGGTGCGCGGCCTGGAGGCGGGCGCCGACGATTTTCTGACCAAGCCGGTCAACGACCTGCAGCTGATGACACGGGTGAAAAGCCTGGTGCGGCTGAAGACGCTCACCGACGAGCTGCGGTTGCGGGCCGCGACAACCCGCAACATAGGCATCGAGGAACTGCTCGCCCGTCGCGTGCCGGACGACGAGACGCTGCCCAGGGTGCTGCTGGTCGACGAGCGGCCGTCCTCGTCCGAACGCATCGGCCGCTTCCTCGCGGGACAGGCCGAGCTCGACGTGGTGAGCGATCCGCAGGCCGGCTTCTTCCAGGCGGCCGAGGCGCCGTATGAATGCATGCTGATCTCGACGGCCTTCGCCAATTACGACCCGCTCAGGCTGTGCTCGCAGATACGGTCGCTCGACCGCACGCGCTTCCTTCCGATCATCCTGCTTGCCGACACCGGCGAGGAGAACCGGATCGTGCGCGGGCTGGAACTCGGTATCAACGACTATCTGGTGCGGCCGATCGACCGGCAGGAGCTGACGGCGCGGCTGCGCACCCAGGTGAAGCGAAAGCGCTACAACGACGAGCTGCGCGCCAGCGTCGCCCAGACCATCGAGATGGCGGTGACCGACGCGCTGACCGGCCTGCACAACCGGCGCTATCTCGACAGCCACCTGAAGACGCTGTTCGACCGGGCCGTGTCGCGGCGCCGGCCGCTGTCGATGATGATCACCGACCTCGACCGCTTCAAGTCGATCAACGACACCCATGGCCATGACGGCGGCGACGACGTGCTGCGCGAATTCGCGCGCCGGCTGCGCAAGAACGTCCGCGGCATCGACCTCGCCTGCCGCTACGGCGGCGAGGAGTTCGTGATCGTCATGCCGGACACCGAGGCTTCGGTCGCCGAGAAGGTCGCCGAGCGCATCCGCGCCGAGATCGAGCGCCATCCGTTCCCGGTCGGCAAGACGGGGCAGACCATCGCGCTCACCATCAGCGTCGGCGTCTCCTCGGTGCTGCGCGGCCCCGATGCGGTCGAGGACCTGATCAAGCGCGCGGACCTTGCCCTCTACGAAGCCAAGTCCGGCGGACGCAACCGGGTGGTCGCCAAGGCGGCATGAACGCCAAATCTTGCAACGCTCAAGCAAACGTGAAGTTGAGCCGGCATGCTTTTGAAAGCGCGCGCGAAAACGGTGGAAACGCGTCCGTTTACGCGGTTTTCTGACCGTTTGCCGGCGAAAAAGATGGTTTCCAGTTTACCTTAACACCGCAATCCGTCGCGGTTTGGTTAAGAAACTGTTGATTTTCAAGTGTTCCTGAGCAACGATCAAAATCAAGAACAAGAAAACGTCATAATGCTTCGGCATGCCGATGTTTTCCGAAGATGCCCCATGATGCTCAGGTCCGCCGCATCTCCTGGGTCCGTGGGGTCGGCCGGCCGGCAACTGGCACACAGTGGCCTCCTCGTACCGCTGCCAGCATGTCGGCCGGCCCCCTTTTCTCCTCTTCCGCAAAATCCTCAATAAAAAAAGAGCCGCTGCGATGCAGCGTCCCGTCCTGCTCCTGTATCGCCAGAGGGTTGAGCCCCGACCTCCGGGCTCCTTTTCAGGCAGGTGGTCCTCGCGGGCAAATGCATGCCGTCGGCGCGCAAAAAGAAAGCCCGCCGGGGGAGGAGGTCCGGCGGGCTTGATTTGATCGCGGCGCGGGAGGATGTGCGCCGCTCTCTGTGCCGACGCTCAGGGAGGAGGAAGAGCGTCAACACCATTGACCTAATCGCTGCCTGCTCTTTCGGCAAGCCTCGGCGCATGCATATCTGTCATGCAAATTGTCGCAGGCTCCGGTTGTGGCCTCTTGCGGCTTCGTCCGGGTGTGCAGTCGCGGGCCGTCCGCGGTCGCGAGGGCATGCCGCCCAAACGCAAAAAGCCGCCTCGCGGCGGCTTTGGCGGCAACGCGGAAAGCGAAGATTACTTGATCTTCGTTTCCTTGAACTCGACGTGCTTCTTGGCGACCGGGTCGTATTTGCGGAAGGACAGCTTGTCGGTCTTGGTGCGGCTGTTCTTGCTGGTCACGTAGAAATAGCCGGTGTCGGCGGTGGAGAGCAGCTTGATCTTGATGTTGGCGGCTTTTGCCATGATGCGTTCCGTTCGACTGTCTGGGGCCTGACCGCTTCTCGAAGGGCGGTGGCCCCGGCGCGGAAATCAGGCGCGACACATAAAGATCGGTGCCGGAAAGTCAAGAGCGGCGGCGCGAGGCAGCGATGCGGCTGACGGCGAGAACGATGTAGAACAGGAAGAACAGGGCAAGCGCCCCGGGAAAACCTTCCTTGCCGAACAGGTCCATGCCGATGCCGATCGCCTGCGGGCCGATGACCATGCCGAGGCCGTAGCAGAGCACGAAGGCGGCATTGGCGTTGGCGAGCTCGTGACCGGAGAGTCTTGCGCCGAGATGGGCGAGGCCGATGGTGTAGAGCGCCGCCACCACGCCGCCCCAGACGAACAGCACGGCCGCCAGCATGTGCCAGCTGATCGAAACGCTGGGCAGGACGATCATGCCGGCCAGCCCGACCGTGGCGCAGCCGAGCAGCAGATAGCGGCGGTCCGGCACCCGGTCGCTCAGCATGCCGATCGGGATCTGCAAGAGCACGTTGCCGAGGCCGATCATGGTGAGCAGCAGTGCGGCGTCGGCCTCCGAATAGCCGCTGCGGGCGCCATAGATCGGGAAGAGGGCGAAGCCGCCGGTCTCGACGGCGCCGAACACCAGCACCGCCGCGGTCGCCGTCGGCACCAGCCAGATATAGCGCAGGAAGTGACCGCTCTCGTCCTCCCTGGCATGGATGCGCGGGCTCTCGCGCCAGGCGGCGATCACCGGCACCAGGGCGATCATCACCAGGACGAAGACGGCGCCGAAGGGCTCGAAGCCGCCGCTGCCGAGCTGCGAGAACAGCCAGGGGCCGAGCGCGAAGCCGAGCGACAGCACCGTGGCGTAGATGCCGAGCACGAAGCCGCGCCGGTGCGGCGGCGCCGAGGACGATATCCAGAATTCCGACAGGATGAACAGCACGGTGAGCGCGATGTGCAGCACCACGCGCAACGGAAACCACATCCAGAAGGCCGGCGCGAAATAGAAGCCCATGAAGGCGAAGGCGCCGAGCAGGATCATGGTGACCATCACCGGCACCGTGCCGAAGCGCACGGCGAGCGGCGTGGCGAGCGGCGCGCCGGCGATCGAGGCGAGCCCGGCCACGGCGGTGTTGAGGCCGATCATGCTGGCGGAGTAGCCGCGATTCTCCAAAATGATGCTGAGCAGCGGCATGCCCAGCCCGATGGCGATGCCGACCACGCTGATCGAGGCGATTGCCGCCGTGATCGCCAGCCAGCGCACGCGCGCGGGATCGTCTTCGGTGTCAACGCTGCCGGTCATGTCGAAACTGCTTGGCTTGTGGCTACAGGAGTTCGCGGACGAAGCGATTGCGGACCATGCGGTAGAACGGCACGGGCCCGCCGGGACGCAGCAGCGGGTCTTCGGTCAGACGCTGCTCGAGCTCGCCCAGGACGGTCCCGGTGATGGCGGGAATGTCGGCCTGCCGGGCCTCGGCGAGCGGCAGCCAGGCGAGCTCTTCCAGTTCCCCGGTCGGGCCGCCTTGCGGCAGCTCCACCGCCACGCTGTCGCGCCAGGCGGCGAGGAAGCGGGTGTCGAAGCGGCGCACGCGGCCGGGCGGGGTGATGGCGCGTGCGATATAGCGCAAGCCGTCGAGAGCGGGCGCCACATTGTGCTCGGCGAAACCGAGCCATCCGGCCTGGCGCGTCTGGAACGATGCGGCGCGGCCGATCAGAAGGCCCGCCTCCTCATAGGTCTCGCGCACGGCCGACAGCGCGATGGCGCGGGCACGCGCCGGCGCGATTCGCGCTGCGCTGGTCAGCTTGGCCTGCTCGTCGGGATGCAGGTCCTGCGCCACCGGAATGCGGCCATCCTCGGGGTCGGTGCGGCCGCCCGGAAACACGAACTTGCCAGGCATGAAGGCGTGGCGGGCATGGCGGCGGCCCATCAGGACGCGGACCTCGCCATCCCTGCGCTCGAGCAGGATGAGCGTGGCGGCGTCGCGCGGCCGCAGCGGACCCTTGCCGAGCGCGAAATCCTTGGCCTCGGCCTTGTCGACCTCTGTGCGAGTCATGCCGTCCATGGAGCCTCCCATAGCGGAGCGCGGCCTGTGAGAAAACCGCCGCGTCGCGGCGCAGTCTTGGGCCAGCGCCGTGGCGTCACGCCTCGGGATGCTGCTCGACCAGGTCCGATTCGCCGCCGAAGCCGTGCATATAGAAGGCCCATTGCAGTCCGACGACGGCGCCCTTGACCGGCCGGAGCAGGGCCAGCGCCGAGACGATCGTCAGCGGCACCCAGATCGCCAGATGCTGCCAGGTCGACAGCGTGCTGGTCGCCTCGACGCCCATGAAGGCGCCGACGATGATGTGCCCGACGATGACGACGACGAGATAGGCCGGCAGGTCGTCGGCGCGGTGGTGGTGCATCTCCTCGCCGCAGTGCTCGCAACGGTCGACGGTCTTCAGGAAGGAGCGGAACAGCTTTCCCTCGCCGCAATGCGGGCAGCGGCCGAGGAAGCCGCGCTTCATCGCCATCCACAGCGGCCGCGTGGGCCTGCCGGCATGGTGCTCGCCGCCGAAAACCTGTTCTTCCATGCTCATCTCCTGCCGCGGGCCCCGCGTCGCGGCTGCGACGCGCGGGCGCGCTTCTGCCGGGCCTTGGCCTTGTGGAACGAGCGCGTGGCGCTGCCCATCGGCTTCGGCTCGCTCAGCATCTCGAAGCGCAGCGCCCCTGCGAGCGGCGCGACCTCGACCAGCTTGACCGAAACGGCGTCGGCAAGCTGAAAACCCTTGCCGGTGCGTTCGCCGACCAGCGCCCGCGTCGTCTCGTCGAAGACATAGTAATCGCCGCCGAGCGTTGCCACAGGGACAAAGCCATCGGTGCCGAACTGCGGCAATTGGACAAAAAGTCCCGCCCTGGTGACGCCCGACACGCGGCCGTCGAACTCGCCGTCGATGCGCTCGGCAAGATGGGCGGCGATCAGCCGGTCGACGGTCTCGCGCTCGGCCGCCATGGCGCGCCGCTCGGTGGTAGAGATCAGCCCGGAAATGTCGTCCAGCCGCTCCTCCTGGCCCGCCGTCAGCCCGTCCTTGCCGAGGCCGAGCGCGGCGATCAGCGCGCGGTGCACGATCAGGTCGGCATAGCGGCGGATCGGCGAGGTGAAATGCGCATAACGCCTGAGGTTGAGGCCGAAATGGCCGAGATTGTCGGGCGAATAGATGGCCTGCATCTGCGTGCGCAGCACAACTTCGTTGACCAGCGCCTCATGCTCGCCGTCGCGGACGCGCTCGAGGATGTGGTTGAACTGCGCGGTGCGCAGATCGGCGCCGCGCGCCAGCGAGATGCCGATCGAGTGCAGGAACTCGCGCAGCGCTTCCTGCTTGGCCAGCGACGGTGCGTCGTGGACGCGATAGACCAGCTTCTGCCGCTTGCCCTCCAGGGTCTCGGCAGCCGCGACATTGGCCTGGATCATGAACTCCTCGATCAGCCGGTGGGCGTCGAGCCGTTCCGGCACGATGACCCGGTCGACGGTGCCGTCGGGCTTCAGCAGGATTTTTCGCTCCGGCAGGTCGAGGTCGAGCGGCTGACGCTTGTCGCGGCCGCGCTTCAGCACTGCGTAGCCATCCCACAGCGGCTTCAGCACCGTATCCAGGATCGGCGCCGTGCGCTCATCGGGCGTGCCGTCGATCGCGGCCTGGGCCTGCGGGTAGGCGAGGCGGGCGATGGAGCGCATCATGACGCGATGGAAGGAATGGCGCAGTTTTCGGCCGTCGGCCGCAAACGTCATGCGCACGGCGAGCGCCGGGCGGTCGACGCCTTCCTTCAGGGAGCAGAGGTCGTTGGAGATGCGCTCCGGCAGCATCGGCACCACCCGGTCCGGGAAGTAGACCGAGTTGCCGCGGTTGAGCGCCTCGCGGTCGAGTGCGCTGCCGGTCAGCACATAGGCGGCGACGTCGGCGATGGCGACGGTGGCGACCACCCCGCCGGGATTGGCCGGATCGGTGTCCGGCACGGCGAGCACGGCGTCGTCATGGTCCTTGGCGTCGGCCGGATCGATGGTGACCAGCGGCAGGTCGCGCCAGTCCTCGCGGCCATCCATGCCGACGGGCGCCGCAGCGTCCGCCTCGGCGAGCACTTCCCGCGGGAAAATATGCGGGATGCCGTGGGCGTGGATGGCGATCATCGAGACCGCCTTCTCGCTGGTCAGCGAGCCGACGACGGAAAGCACCTTCGCCTGCGGCAGGCCGTAGCGGACGGAACGGCCGGTCTCGATCTCGACCAGATCGCCGTCGCGGGCGCCGTTGCGGTTCTCCTCCGCCACCTCGAACTCGGACTTTCCACGCTCGACCGGGATGATGCGCAAACGGCCGTCGGCCAGCGTGCGGAACACGCCGAGCGCGGTGTCGGCGCGCTTCTCGAACACCTTCATCACGCGAGCGGTGTAGGCAGGGCCGGCCTTGTCGTCGTTGCGGAAGGTCTTTGCCAGCACCCGGTCGCCGACGCCGGGCGCGGATCCGCGGCCACCCTTGGTCGTCTTGATCGCCACGACGATCGGGCTGTCGGCGCCGTCGCGCTCGGCAGGCCTCGCCAGCAGCGTGCCGTCGGCGTCGCGCGAAAAAATGTCGAGCACGGCGACCGGGGGCAGGGTGCCGGGGCGCCGCAGCCGCTTGCGCTCCTTCTCGATCAGTCCCTCGTCATGCAGGCCGGCGAGCGTCTCCTTAAGCCAGACGCGGTCGGCGCCCTTGAGCGAGAAGGCCTTGGCCAGATCGCGCTTGCCGCTCCGGTCGGGATTCTCCTCGATATAGGTGAGGAGCTCCTCGCGGCTCGGTCGGAAATCGCCGGCCGTCCGCGGGTGCGCGCCGGGCCCGAAAGCGGGGCTGCCTCGTTCAATCCTCGGCGGAGACGGTTTTCTGGCCAAAAGGCCTCATTCCTTCTTTTTCTTGGCCGCGGTCTTCCTGGCGGGCTTCGCCGTTCGCCGGGCGCCATTGCCCTTGCCATTGCCGCCACCCTTGCCCGCGCGTTCGGCGACCAGCGCCAGAGCCTCCTCCAGCGTCACCGTCATCGGGTCCTTGCCCTTCGGCAGCGTCGCGTTGACCTTGCCGTGGTTCACATAGGGACCATAACGACCGTCGCGCACGGTGACGGCGCCGCCGTCCGGATGGTCGCCCAGCGTCTTCAGCGCCGCCGGCGCACCGCCGCGGGCGGCCTTGCCCTTCGAGTGCTTCTCGGCGATCACCGAGACCGCGCGATTGAGGCCGATCGAGAACACGTCCTCGATACTCTCCAGATTGGCATAGGTTCCGTCGTGCAGCACGAACGGCCCGTAGCGGCCGAGGCCGGCGGAGATCATCTTGCCGCTTTCCGGGTGCTTTCCGACGTCGCGCGGCAGCGCCAGCAGCGCCAGCGCCTTCTCGTGGTCGACCGTGTCGACCGTCCAGCCCTTGGGCAGGCTGGAGCGCTTGGCCTCCTTGCCTTCGCCGCGCTGCACATAGGGGCCGAAACGGCCGTTGCGCAGCGTGATCTCCTCGGCCGTATAGGGATCCTTGCCCAGCACCTTGTCGCCGGAATCGCCGTTGGCGGCCTCGCCATTGCCGTTCGCGGCGTCGCCGAGCTGGCGGGTGTAGCCGCATTCGGGATAGTTGGAGCAGCCGACGAAGGCGCCGAACTTGCCGAGCTTCAGCGACAGGTTGCCGCTGCCGCAGCGCGGGCAGATGCGCGGGTTGGAGCCGTCCTCGCGCGCCGGGAACACCAGCGGCGCCAGTTCCTCGTTGAGCGCATCCAGCACGTCGGTGACGCGCAGCTCCTTGATGCCGCCGACGGCGCCGGAAAAATCGCGCCAGAAATCGCGCAGCACGTCCTTCCAGGCGAGCTTTCCGTCGGAGATCTCGTCGAGCTTCTCCTCCAGCGAGGCGGTGAAGTCGTATTCGACATAGTGCTCGAAGAAGCTTTCCATGAAGGCCGTCACCAACCGGCCCTTGGGCTGCGGGATCAGCTTGCGGTTCTCGATCTTGACGTAGTCGCGGTCCTCCAGCGTCTTCAGCGTCGCGACATAGGTCGACGGGCGGCCGATGCCGAGCTCCTCCATCTTCTTGATGAAGGACGCTTCCGAATAGCGCGGCGGCGGCTCGGTAGTGTGGGCGGTCACGTTCACCGTCTTGCGGTCGAGCGTCTCGCCGGCACGGATCTCCGGCAGGCGCTTGCTTTCCTCGTCCTCGGCGTCCTCGTCCTTCTGCTCGGTATAGGCGGCGATGAAGCCGTCGAAGCGCACCACCGAGCCGACGGCGCGCAGGCCGGCGGTCTGCGCGCCGTTGCGAGCTTCGATCTCGACCGTGGTCCGCTCGATCTCGGCCGGCAGCATCTGGCTGGCGATCGCCCGCTTCCAGATCATCTCGTAGAGCCGCGCCTGGTCGGCATCGAGATATTTTTTCATCTCGGCCGGCGTGCGGGAGAAATCGGTGGGGCGGATGGCCTCGTGCGCCTCCTGGGCGTTCTTGGCCTTGGCCGAATAGTAGCGCGGCTTCTCCGGCACGTATTTCTGGCCGAACTCCCTGGCGATGGCTTCGCGAGCGGCGGTGATCGCCTCCGGCGCCATCTGCACGCCGTCGGTACGCATATAGGTGATCAGGCCCGCCGTCTCGCCGCCGATCTCGAGGCCTTCGTAGAGACGCTGCGCCACCTGCATGGTGCGCTGTGCCGAAAAGGAGAGCCGCGAAGAGGCGGCCTGCTGCAGCGTCGAGGTGGTGAAGGGCGCCGCCGGGTTGCGCTTGGTCGGCTTGGCCTCGACCGACAGGGCCCTGAAGACGGCGCCGTCGAGCATGGCCTTGATGCCGTCGGCCTGCTCCTGGGTCTTGATGTCGAGCTTTTCGAGCTTCTTGCCGTCGACCGTGGTCAGCCGCGCCTCGAAGCTTTCGTTGCGCGGCGTGCCGAGGATAGCGGCGATCAGCCAGTAGTCCTCGCGCACGAAGCGCTCGATCTCGGCCTCGCGGTCGCAGACGAAGCGCAGCGCCACCGACTGCACGCGGCCGGCGGAGCGGGCACCCGGCAGCTTGCGCCACAGCACCGGCGACAGCGTGAAGCCGACGAGGTAGTCGAGCGCGCGGCGGGCGAGATAGGCGTCGACCAGCGGCGGATCGATCTGGCGCGGATTGGCCATGGCGTCGAGCACGGCCTGCTTGGTGATCGAGTTGAAGACGACGCGCTGCACCCGCTTGTCCTTGAGCGCGCGCTTCTGCCGCAGCACCTCCAGCACATGCCAGGAGATCGCCTCGCCCTCGCGGTCGGGGTCGGTCGCCAGAATCAGCCCGTCGGCCTCCTTGACGGCCTTGGCGATGTCGGCCAGCCGCTTCGACGACGGGCCGTCGACTTCCCATGACATGGAGAAATCGTCGTCCGGCCGTACGGAGCCATCCTTGGCCGGCAAGTCGCGGACATGGCCGAAGGAAGCCAGAACCTTGTAGTTCTTGCCCAAATACTTGTTGATCGTTTTGACCTTGTTGGGCGACTCGACGACGACAACGTCCATTGGATTTCGCAATTCCGTATCTAAATGGGCCGGCGACAGTATCCGCGAACGCCGGTCGGTGTCGTCAAATGGCTGCGGAAAACCGTCCGGTCAAGGGCAGACGCTGATTGTCGGTCCGATACCACCTCCTGCAACTTGCAGGATAGGCAAATATTCCTTGCAATTTTAAGTTACTATGGTAAATAAAGGACGACCATCGGTTGCAGTGACGATCACAATCGCAGGCGAAGGCTTCGGGACGGCCTCTGCCCGGCAAAAGGTCTGATCATGAATGCTCATCATGGAAGGCGCCGCAGCGAGACGCTGGAGTATATGCAAAGCATGCTCGCGCAGTTGCGCACCATGGCCGAGGCCGAGCGCTGCGACATGCTCGCCTATCTCATCGAGATGGCCTATCTCGAAGTCGGCGACCTCGCCCGCGGCGAACGACCGTCAAGCGTCCGGGAGCACAAGCGAAACCGCACCGCCTGAATGGCGCTCCAGCCGGCCGGCGAGGTCGAGCTCCAGCAGGATGAGGAAGACCTGCGCCGGATGCAGGCCGGTGTGCCAGATCAGCTCGTCGATGCCGGTCGGCACCGGGCTCAGCGCCTCCAGCACCTTCTGGCGGTCGGTCGCCGCCGGCGGCGGCACGTCGGAATAGTCGGGCGGCTCCTCCGCCGAGATGTCCGGAGGCCCCTCCGTCAGTGTGAGCGGCGCCAGCGCGTCGAGGATGTCCTCCGGCCCGGTGACCAGGATGGCGCCGTCCTTGAGCAGGCGGTTGGCGCCTTCGGCCCGCGGGTCGAGCGGCGAGCCCGGCACCGAGAAGACGATGCGGCCCATCTCGCCGGCGAGCCTCGCGCTGATCAGCGAGCCCGAGCGCCGCGCCGCTTCGACCACGACCAGTCCTAGGCCGAGCCCGGCGACCACGCGGTTGCGGCGCGGAAAATCCTGCGCCCGCGGTTCCCAGCCGAACGGCATTTCGGAGACGACCGCACCGGCCTCGGTGATGCGCTCGCACAGCCCGACGTTTTCCGGCGGGTAGGGGCGATCGAGGCCGCCTGCCAGCACGCCGACCGTTCCGGTGGCGAGGCTGCCTTCGTGGGCCGCCGTGTCGATGCCGCGCGCCAGCCCTGAGATGACGGCATAACCCTCCCTGCCGACGGCGCCTGCCAGCATGCGCGCCATCTTCAGCCCGGCCAGCGAGGCGTTGCGGGCGCCGACGATGGAAACCGCCGGCAGCCTGAACACCGCGTCGTTGCCCTTCACGGCGATCAGCGGCGGCGGATAGTCCATGCGCCGGAGCTGCGGCGGGTAGTCGGGCTCGCCGATGCCGATGAAGCGGGCGCCGAAGCGCTCCGCCTTCTCCATCTCGGCTTCCGCCGCCGACACGCTCGGCACGCGCGGGACGGCGGTCGAGCCGGCATTGCGCATCAGCTCCGGCAGGTGCTCGATCGCAGTCTCGGCCGAGCCGAAGCGGTTGATCAGGTCGCGGAAGGTGGCCGGGCCGACATTGGGCGTGCGGATCAGCCTCAGCCAGGCGAGCCGCTGGCGCTCGGAGAGCCGCGGCCGCGCCTCGGTCATCCTTTGGAGCCGATGCGCGATTCGGTGCCGGCGAGCAGCCGCCCGATATTGGCGCGGTGCTTCAGCCAGACGATCGCGGACATGACGGCGAAGACCAGGGCGAGATCGGTCTGTCCCATGAAGAAGAGCGCCACCGGCACGGCGAGCGTGGCGATGAGCGCGGCGAGCGAGGAGTAGCGCAGCAGGAGGGCGATCGCCAGCCAGATCACGGCGAAGGCGAGCACGGCCTTCCAGGCGAGGCCGAGCAGTACGCCGAGATAGGTGGCAACACCCTTGCCGCCCTTGAAGCCGAGCCAGACCGGGAAGATGTGGCCGATGAAGGCGGCGAAGCCGGCGGCGATGCCGAGTTCCGGGGCGAAGCTGCCGGCGATCAGCGCCGCCGCGGTGCCCTTGAGGGCGTCGCAGACGAGCGTCAGCGCCGCCAGCCCCTTGTTGCCGGTCCTCAGCACGTTGGTTGCGCCGATATTGCCCGAGCCGATCTTGCGCACGTCGCCCAGGCCGGCGGCTCGGGTGATCAGCAGGCCGAAGGGAATCGAGCCGAGCAGATAGCCGAAAGCGAGCGCGGCGATGAGATGAAGTACCATGAGCCTCCCCCGCGACGGCCTGCGCCGTCCCGTTCGGACTATGCCTCGAAAACCGTCCTGCCGGCAACCAGCGTGCGCAAGACGCGGCCCTGCAGGCGCGCGCCTTCGAAGCAGGTGTTCTTGGAGCGGGAGCGGATGTCCGCCTCGCGGACGATCCACGGCTCGTCGAGGTCGAGCACCGCCAGATCGGCCGGCGCGCCGGGCTTCAGCGTGCCGCCCGGCAGGCCGAACAGTCTTGCCGGGGCGGTGGAGAGCACCTCGATCAGCCGTATCAGCGGCACGTCGCCATTGTGATGGAGCCTGAGCGCCGCGCCGAGCAGCGTCTCCAGGCCGATTGCGCCGTCGGCCGCGTCGGCGAAGGGCAGGCGCTTGGTATCGACGTCCTGCGGATCGTGCGAGGACACGACGATGTCGATAGTGCCGTCGCGCAGCGCCTCGATCATGGCGAGCCGGTCGTCCTCGGCGCGCAGCGGCGGCGACAGCTTGAAGAAGGTGCGGTATTCGCCGACGTCGTTCTCGTTGAGCGACAGGTGGTTGATCGATACGCCGGCCGTGACGTCGGCGCCGTCGGCCTTGGCGCGCGCCACCGCGGCGGCGGCGAGCCCGGTCGAGATTTTCGCGGCGTGGTAGGCGCCACCGGTCAGCCGCGCCAGCGCCAGGTCGCGCTCCAGCGGGATGGTCTCCGCCTCGCGCGGCATGCCGGGCAGGCCGAGCCAGCTCGCGAACAGGCCCTCGTTCATCACCCCGCCGGCGCCGAGGTCGCGGTCGAGCGTCTCGTGCGCCACCACGGCACCGAAGTCGCGGGCATAGGTGAGGGCGCGCCGCATGACCAGGGCGTTGGCGATCGAATGGCGGCCGTCGGTGAAGGCGACCGCGCCGGCCTCGCGCAAGAGGCCGAACTCGGTCATCTCGCGGCCTTCCAGCCCCTTGGTGATGGCGGCGGCCGGAAAGACGTTGACCAGCGCCGTGTCGCGCGCCGTGCGCAGCACGAACTCGACCAGCGCGATGTCGTCGATGACCGGATCGGTGTCGGGCATCATGACCAGCGAGGTGACGCCGCCGGCGGCGGCCGCACGGCTTGCGGAGGCGATGGTCTCGCGGTGCTCCGCCCCCGGCTCGCCGATGAAGACGCGGCCATCGACCAGGCCTGGCACGATCGTCTTGCCGCCGCAGTCGATGACCTTGGCGCCCTCCGGCGTGCCCTGATTGTGGGCGGCCGCGCCGGCGGCGGCGATTTTTTTGCCTTCGACGACGATCGCGCCGACTTCGTCGAGGCCGCGCGACGGGTCGACGATGCGGGCGTTCTGGAAGACGGTGACACTCATGCCGCGACCCCGTCGGCCGGGTTGCGGCGCGGATCGAGCAGCGCCTCCATGACCGCCATGCGCACGGCGACGCCCATCTCCACCTGTTCCTGGATGGCGCTTTGCGGGCCGTCGGCGATCTCGGAGGCGATCTCGACGCCGCGGTTCATCGGTCCGGGATGCATGACCAGCGCATCCTCCCTGGCAACCTTCAGTTTTTCCGCGTCGAGGCCGAAATAGCGGAAATATTCGCGCACCGACGGGACAAAAGCGCCGGCCATGCGCTCGCGCTGGAGGCGCAGCATCATCACCACGTCGGCACCGCGCAGCGCGTCGGCCATTGTCGGGAAGACCTCGACCGACATCTGCCGGATGCCGGCGGGCAGCAGCGTCGAGGGCGCGGCGACGCGCACGAAGGCGCCCATGGCGTTGAGCAGCAGGATGTTGGAGCGCGCCACCCGCGAATGCAGGATGTCGCCGCAGATGGCGACCGTGAGCCCGGCCAGCCGCCCCTTGGCGCGGCGGATGGTGAGGGCGTCGAGCAGCGCCTGGGTCGGGTGCTCGTGCGTGCCGTCGCCGGCGTTCACCACCGAGCAGCCGACCTTCTGGGCAAGCAGCGCGGCCGCTCCCGCCGAGGCGTGGCGGATGATCAGGATGTCGGGGCGCATGGCGTTGAGCGTCATCGCGGTGTCGATCAGCGTCTCGCCCTTCTTCACCGAGGACGAGGCGACGCTCATGTTCATGACGTCGGCGCCGAGCCGTTTGCCCGCCAGCTCGAAGGAGGACTGGGTGCGGGTCGAGGCCTCGTAGAACAGGTTGATCTGCGTGCGCCCGCGCAGCGCCGACGTCTTCTTCTCGTGGCGACGCGAGATCGCCACGGCCGCGTCGGCGCGGTCGAGCAGGGATTTGATGTCGGCGGGGGAAAGATCGCGGATGCCAAGCAGATGGCGGTGCGGAAACAGGGGCGGGGGCGCGGCGTCGATCATGTCGAGACGGTGCTATAGGGCCGGGCCAGCCGCGCCGCAAGGCGCGAGGCGGGTCATCAACACCTCTCGCTGCCTGGAGACCCTCGGAGGCACCCTGCGAGCGGAGGCGGGATTTTCGGCAGGTCGGAGCTGCTGCCGCAAGATCGACGCGAGGCGTCTGTTTGCCCGGAGCGGAAACCCTTCTGCAACCAAAAGTCGAACGCTGTCGCTTTTAGCGCGGCTGCGGCAATTGCGCACGGCCGGCGACCGTGCAACATTGGTCGCGCGGGACGGGGGACGCTCGAAAGAGAGGCTCGCTTGATGACTTTTGCGTGGCCGTGGTTGAGGGGGGCATTGGCCGCGGCGGCGGTCGTTGTGTCCCACGGATATGCCGGTGCCGCCGATCTCGTGATCGCCATGCCGAATTGGTCGTCCGGGCAGGCGACGGCCAACATCATCAAAGTCGGACTGAAAAAGGAGCTCGGTCTCGACGCGGACGTGGTCGAGATGGGCACGCTGATCGCCTTCACCGGACTGGATTCCGGGCAGGTGGACATCCATCCGGAAGTGTGGTTGCCCAATCTCGACAATCTCGTCAAACGCTACGTCACCGATGCCGGCACCGTCGCCATCAGCCCGACGGGCGTGCCGGCCTGGCAAGGCATCTGTGCGAATCGCGCCGCCGCCGACGAGGCGGGGATTCGCGACATCTCGGATTTGCAGGACCAGAAGAAGACCGCCGCGCTCGACACCGACGGCGACGGCCAGGGCGAAATGTGGATCGGGGCGTCGACCTGGTCGTCCACGACGATCGAGCGGATCAGAGCCAACAGCTACGGCTATGCGGCGACGCTGACGCTGCTGGAAATGCCCGAGGACGTCGGCATGGCCGCCGTGGATGCCGCCGAGGCGACGGCCCGTCCCGTGGTCTTCGCCTGTTACGCGCCGCACGCCGTGTTCAAGCTGCACGACATCGCGCGCCTCTCCGAGCCTCCCTACGATCCGGCGAAATGGAAGGTGGTGCTGCCGTCGGAAGATGCCGAGTGGCTGTCGAAATCGGAGGCCAGCGTCGGCTGGGACGCCGCCCACTACCATGTCGCCTATGCAACCTCGCTGCGCGAAAAGCATCCGGATGTCGTGCGTTTTCTCGAGCGCATGGATCTCAAGCCGGAGGAAGCGATCGACATGAGCTATGCGCTGCAGGTGGAAAGGCAGGATCCCTATAAATTCGCCGAGCAGTGGGTGGCCAAAAACGAGGCGCGGGTCGATGGGTGGGCCAAGCCATGACCAAGTTTTTCGCCCGCAACAGGACTGAACCAGGCCGCCGGCGGTTCGCGAGGTTCGCGATCCTGCTCGCCGCCGGGCTTGCCGTCGCCACGGCGACCGCGCTCGCGGCGGGAACCCAGGTCTACGATTCCAAGACGCGGAAATGGGTCAATTACGACCGCACCAAGGCCTACCGGCACTGGAAGCAGCACAAGCAGGTGCCCGAGGCCTTTCGTCCGCAGGTGGTCAAGTTCCGCACCGCCGAGAAGCCGGGCACCATCATCATCGACGGCAACCAGCATTTTCTCTACCTCGTCCAGCCCGGCCAGAAGGCGATCCGCTACGGCATCGGCGTCGGCCGCGAAGGGTTCGGCTGGGCCGGCATCGTGCGCATCGGCCGGACCGCCGAATGGCCGACCTGGACGCCGCCCGCCGAGATGGTCGCCCGCGACCCCAACGCCCGCAAATGGGCGGGCGGCCAGCCGGGCGGTCCCGACAATCCGCTCGGCGCCCGGGCGCTCTACCTCTACGAAGGCGATCAGGACACGATCTACCGCATTCACGGCACGCCCGAGCCATGGACGATCGGCCTCGATGTCTCGTCCGGCTGCATAAGAATGAACAACGACGACATCGTCGACCTTCATTCCCGCATCGAGGTCGGTGCGAAGGTGATCGTGCTGATGCAGGGGGCTGCACTGTACAAGGGCGTCTGAGCGCCGACGGAGGGGACATGACTTTACCGGCAAGGCAGGCGGGCGGCGGATGGGCTCGCCCTGGCGGATGGGCGCTCGTCGCCCTCGCCCTCGCGGCGATCGGCGCCTGCAGCACCAGCGGTCCGACCCCCGACCAGATGTCGCGGACGACGGTGGAGACGGCGCCGGCGGATCTGCAACTGCTTTGCGCCAACGAGGTGGCGAAGACCACCGGGGTGGAAAGCAGCAAGGTGCTGCCCGTGGGCTCGCGCAAGCTGGACGCCAGGAACTATCACGTGGACCTCAATGCCGGCGGCAAGCCGACGACCTGCGTCGTCGACGCCGACGGGAAGATCGTCTCCGTTCAGGCGGCCTGACGGCGCGCGCCCCGGCTAGGGGCATGCGCCTTGGCGTTCGCAGCGAGACGGCAGCCTGTCCACCTCGGGGCAGGGCAATGAGTTCACCCCACCCCTAACCCCTCTGCACAAGGGGGAGGGGAACCGACTGGCACCTCCCCAAGGCGCCAATCGTCAATGGTTTCGCGTGGCATGGCCGCCGCAAAGTCCCCCTCCCCCTTGTGGGGAGCGGTTAGGGGTGAGGGTGCGAACCGGCGAAAGTCCCCGTCGTTTGCCATATGCTATTGCCCTGTCCACCCCGGGCAGGCAGCCCGCTCGCCGTCCGGGTCACGCCGCGGCTCGTGATCCGGCCCGCCCATGCCGGCCGCGGACGCGGTGTGCGACGACGCCCGTCCGTTTCAGGCGCATGCCGACCAGGATCATGCGCGCCGCGTCCTCGGCGGCACGCACCAGCAGCTTGGACGTCGCCGCGATCGCTTCGTCGAGGCTGCACGGCCGCTTGAGGATCGAGGCGAAGGCGTCGATGCCATGCTCGAAATTGAGCGTCACGCCCTTGCCGATGGTGCCGGCGAGCGCGATCACCGGCAGGCCCGCCGCCCTGGCGCGGCGCCCCACCTCCGCCGGCACTTTTCCGAACGGGGTCTGGCCGTCGAGGCTGCCTTCGGCGGTGATGACGAGATCGGCCTTGGCGATCATCCGGTCGAGATCGAGATAGCGCATGACGATGTCGTAGCGCGGATGCAGCCGGCCGGAGAGCAACCCGAGCACGCCTGCGCCGAGTCCGCCCGAGGCGCCGGCGCCTTCGGCCGTGGCGACGTCGACCCCGGCGGCGGCCAGGATTTGCCCGGCATAGGTCTCCATGGCCCGATCGAGCAGTTCGACCTGCTCAGCCGTCGCTCCCTTCTGCGGCCCGAACACCCGGGCGACGCCGCGCGGGCCGGTGAGCATGTTGTGCCAGTTGACCGCGGCGTCGATCCGCACCGTATCGAGACGCGGGTCGCGGCCGGAGAGATCGATCCGGGCGAGTTGCGCCAGGGCACCGCCGCCTGCCGCGAGAGGTTCGCCGCTGCGATCGAGGAAGCGCACGCCCAGCGCCTCGGCCATGCCGGCGCCGCCGTCGTTGATACCGCTGTCGCCGCAGCCGAGCAGGATGTGCTCGGCGCCGGCGTCGAGCGCTGCCTTGATCAGTTCGCCGACGCCGCGGCTGGTCGTGCGGCAGGGATCGCGGCGGTCGCGCGGCACGAGCCGCAGGCCGGCGGCCGCGGCCATCTCGATGACCGCGGTGCGCACCGGCGCGCCGCCGAGAAAACCGAAGAAGGAGGGGACGGGATCACCGACCGGGCCGGTGACGGTCAAGCGGTGCATCTCGCCGTCGGTGGCGGCGACGAGCGCCTCGGTAAAACCCTCGCCGCCGTCGACCAGCGGCGCCTTCAATATCCTGGCGCGGGGCACGGCACGCAGAACGCCTTCGCCGATGCAGTCGGCCACCTCATTGGCCGACAGGCTTTCCTTGAAGCCGGACGGCGCGACGAGAACGGTGAAAGGCATGGTAAACTCCTTGTCTCGTGCATTGGAAGGACCAAGGAGAAACGGAGCGAACTCGAGTTTATTCCGTATTATTTCAGTATCTTATGAGAATAGCTTGGCCTAATTTTTTAGGAGCTCATCGAGCTGCCTGGTCTAGAGGTTCCGATATTCGGCCGGCGTGGGAAAAAGCCCAAAACTTGGCCAGACGAGCAGGGCGAACAGGCAGAGCAGCGCTACGAACAGCGGCAGAAGCATCGCCGACAGGCGCAGCAGATCGCCCGAGGTGAAGGCCGGCGGTTCCATGCCGCCGAACAGCGTGACCGGTTTCGCCGAGACCATCAGCGTCTGACAGAAGCCGCTGCCCAGCGTGACCAGCAGGATCAGCGAGGCCGGGTCGATGCCGAACCCGGCGAGCGGAAGGGCCAGGGCAGGGATCAGGACGGTCGCACGGGCGGTGCGCGAGTTGATCACGACATGCGCCAACGCCGACGCGGTCGCGGCAAGGGTGACGACAAGCCAGGCCGGCGTCGTGCCGGTGCCGGCAAACGAAAGCAGCAGCCGGTCGACGATCAGCCTGGCGGCTCCGGTGTCGAGCAGCGCTTCGCCGATGACGAGCGTGGCGGCCAGAAACAGCAGCAGGTTCCATTCGACGCCCTTGAGCGCGGCCTTGAACGAGACGCCCGACACGGATTTCGACGCGGCGACAAGCGCTCCGGCAAGCGCGACCAGCGCCAGGTCGATCCCATGCAGGCCGGCCGTGGCCCACAGCCCGACGACCGCAAGCACGATGCCGGCGACGACCCGGTCGCGGCTGGACAGCGGTTGCGTTGCAGCGTCGAGCGCGGCGACACGCGCCCTGCGGTCGTCGGCGCCAAGGAACGTGCCGAGGATCAGGCCGCAGGCGGCAAGGCTGCACAGCAGCGCGAACGGCGCGGCGAGCATTGCCCAAGCGGCGAAACCCAGCGTCTCACCGGAGATGCGCCGGATCGCATCGGCCGCCACCAGATGCGCGCCGGCGCCGGTCAGGGAAGCGGCGGCCGAGAGCAGGATCACCGACGGAAACAGCAGGGCAAGCGCCCTTGTCACCCGGGGCCTGGCGATCGTCCGGGAAAGCGCGAGAAAGACCGGCATCAGGATCGCTGCCCGCGCCGACGTCGACGGTATGAAGAATGCCGTCAGGAAGATGGCGCCGGTGATCCCCCAGAAGATGCCGGAGACGGTGCGGAACGGCGCCAGCATGCGCAAGGCAAGGCGGTTGGCGAGGCCGGTTTCCTTCAGCACCGCGCCGATGACGAAAGCGGCCAGCATTAGGGCGACGATGCCGCTGCCGAGCGCGTCGAAAAGGGCGCGTTGCTCCACCGCGCCGGCAAAGACCAGCGCCAGGGCGCCGGCCAGCGCCACCGGCGTCTCCGGCAGGTCCATGACCGTCCAGGCGATCAGCGTGGCGGCGAAAACCGACAGGGCCACGCGCATCGGATGCGTCAGGTCGCCGCCGCCGGCGAATATGGCGAGGACGGCCAGACCTGCGAGCAGGGTGCCGGTCACGAGCCTGCCGACAGGCCGCGAGATTTTTGCGGTACCGCCGGGCAGTTGAAGTGTTGACGCGGCAGCGCCTGGCAAGGTGCTGATGTCTGACATCTTTGGGCATCTCTCCGAACGCACGCCCAGGCTGGTTGCGCTTGTCTGTGCGATGCGGGAGCAAACGGCGACGGCTGCGGTCTATTCCAGCCGGCTAACATTTTCGTGAGGAAATGGTCCCGTCGCACCGGTGGGCAGACGGGCGGCCGCGCTCGTCCGCGGCGGCGAAGCACCGCGCTGTGCTACGTCCCTGCGGCAGTCCGGCCGGCCGGCGAAGCCGCCGGCACGATCGCGATGCGCATCGGCCCTTCGGATTTTTCGTCGCGCGGCTTCCGCGGCTTCGGCTATAAGCGCCGCAGGCGCTACGGATTCGATAGCGCAGGGCGCGAGCAAGAGATCCGGCGTGACGCACGAGGTTACCAACCAGCCGCCACCGCTGACGGGCACGAATGCATGGCGGGGCGACCCGCTGCTGGTGCAGCTCGCGGAAGACTTTTCCGAGCCGGTGCGCAAGGAACTCGACCAGCACGGCCGTTTCGTGATGAGCCAGGAGGCGCAGGAGCTAGCGCGGCTCGCCAACACCGAGACGCCGCGGCTAAAAACGCACGACCGCCAAGGCCGGCGGCTCGACGTCGTCGACTTCCATCCGGCCTATCATGCACTGCTGCGCCGCAGCATCGCCGGCGGGCTGCATTCCTCTGTATGGGAGAATGGGGAGCAGGAGACCGGCCGCCGCCACCAGGTGCGGGCGGCGCGCTTCTATCTCACCGCCGAGCTGGAGGCCGGGCATCTGTGCCCCGTCACCATGACCAGCGCCTCGCTCGCCGCGCTGATGGCCAACCCGAAACTGTTCCGCGAATGGGCGCCGCGCGTCACCAGCCGCAAATACGACCAGACGCAGAAGCCGCCGGTGCAGAAGGCCGGGCTGACGCTCGGCATGGGCATGACCGAGAAGCAGGGCGGCACCGACGTGCGCGCCAACACCACCCGCGCCGAGCGGGCCGGCAACGGCTTCTATCGCCTCACCGGTCACAAATGGTTCATGTCGGCACCAATGTCGGACGCCTTTCTCGTGCTTGCGCAGGCCGGGGAGGGGCTGTCCTGCTTCCTCGTGCCGCGCATCCTCGGTGACGGCAGCGGCAACGGCTTTCGCTTCCAGCGCCTCAAGGACAAGCTCGGCAACCGCTCCAACGCGTCCTCCGAGGTCGAGTTCGAGGGCGCCATCGGCGAGCCGGTGGGCGAGCTCGGCGCCGGCGTCAAGACGATCATGGACATGGTGACGCTGACCCGGCTCGACTGCGCCGTCGCATCGGCCGCGATCATGCGCGCCGGACTGGCAGAAGCCGTCCACCATGCACGGCATCGAAAAGTGTTCGGGGCGAACCTGATCGACAAGCCGCTGATGCAGCGCGTGCTTGCCGACATGGCGCTCGACGTCGCCGGCGCCACGGCGCTGTCGTTCCGGCTGGCGCGCTCCTTCGACGAGGCGGCCAGGGACCGCGGCGAGGCGGCCTTTGCCCGCGTGATGACGCCGGTGGTGAAGTACTGGGTGTGCAAGGTGGCGCCGCCGCTGCTGGCGGAGGCGATGGAGTGCCTCGGCGGCAACGGCTATGTCGAGGAAGGACCGCTCGCCCGCTACTATCGCGAGGCGCCGGTCAACGCCATCTGGGAAGGTTCCGGCAACGTCATGGCGCTGGACGTGCTGCGTGTGCTCGGCCGCGGCTCGGCGCTGTTCGACGAGGTGCTGGCGGGGATCGAGCGCGACCTCGGCGCGGGCGGCGCCGGAACGACCGGCGTGCTGCGCGCCGCCATGCAGATAGCCTCGTCGGACGAGGGCTCGGCGCGCGTCCTGACCGAGCAGCTCGCTTTGTCGGCGGCGGCGGCGGAACTGCGGCGCATCGGCGCCGGCCGCATTGCCGACGCCTTCGTCGAGACGCGGCTTGCCGGCCAGTGGCGCTCCACCTACGGCATGCTGGCGCCGCGCCACGACCCGCTCCTCATCCTCGACACGCTGTATCCGGCGGTCTGAAGCATCTTTCACGCCGCCGGCCGGTGCTTTCCTGCTTCCGCGGGAAGGGGGACGGCTGCGGCATTCCCAGGCAATTGGCTATGGACCGGCACAGCGCACCGGCACGGTTTCCGGCCGTCGTTAACCTTAACAATTGGTTTACGTTGCACGGCGACGGCCGCCGCTCCAATTTAGCCAGGGAGCAGGGGCGACATGGCGCGGATTCTGACATTCTTTCTGGTGGTGCATTGGGCGGTCGTGTTCTCGCTGTTGGCGACGCTCAGCGTCCTCGGGAGCGATGGCGGCGGGTTGCGCTTCTTCGGCATCGACCTGCCGGGCGCCGACTACCTCGTCGTTTCCGTTCCGGTGGTCGCCGCCAGCGTGGCCATGGGATTCGCGACCTGCGCGGTGCTGTTCTGGTGGGCGCTGGTGGCGCTGTTTGCCGGCAATGACGACGGAACGATCGGCGAGGAGGTCTTGCGCGTCGCCTTCGCCGCGGCGGCAGGCTTGATGACCCTGCTGCTGGTGGTCGGCACGTTCAGGTCCTCCGCCGGGCTGTTTCCGGCGATGGCGGCGCATTTCGCCGCGCTGATCGCATCCTATGTGGCGATCCGCAGCGAACAGCAGAGCGCCGTGCAACGGGCCGAGGCTCTGGTCGACGAGCGACTGCGCCTGGCGGCGCGCGCCAGGGCGATCGGCGCCTCGCAGACGGTAAAACTGTCGCGCTTCGCCGGCGCGCATGACGGGCAGAGGAGTTTTGAGCGCTGATGCGTTGGATCCTTATCCTCTGGGCCCTGCCGCTCGCCGTCTTCTGGGGCTGGTTCGGGCTGTCCTACTACGACATGAATTTCGGCTACGTGATGCTGTCGCGCGGGCTGCACGACCTCGTCTTCGAGCTCTACGGGGAACTGCTCGGGCTCGAACCGGCCGCGATCCCCTGGCTGCTGGCAAAGGCTTTCGTCATCGATACGCTGATCCTGTTCGGCATCCTGGCGTTCCGGCGCCGCCGCGCCATCGCCGCCTGGATACAGCGGCGGCGCGAGCGCTATTCCGGCGTGGAGCCGGCCCGCAGCACCTGAAGCCGGTCCAGCACTCCTTGCAGGATGAAGGCGGCCGCCGCCGAATCGATCTTCTCCTTGCGCCTGGCTCGCGAAAAATCCATCTCGATCAGCGTGCGCTCCGCCGCGACCGTCGACAGCCGCTCGTCCCAGAATGCGAAGGGAAGCGCGGTCAGCCGCGCCATGTTGCGCACGAAGGCGCGTGTCGCCTGGGCGCGGGGTCCCTCGCTGCCGTCCATGTTGACCGGCAGGCCGATGACGATCGCGCCGACGTCCTCGGCCTTCAGCCGCGTGAGCAGCGCCTCGGCATCGGCGGTGAATTTTTTCCGCAGGATCACCGGGCGGGGATGGGCGAAGGAGAAGCCGCGGTCGGAGACGGCGACGCCGATGGTCTTCTCGCCGAGATCCAGCCCGGCAAGCGTCCTGCCGCCGCTCAGATGATCGGCGAGCGATTCGATCGCAACCACGGTCATTGGCTGTCCTTTTCGGTCCGCTTCCGGGCGCTCCGCGCTTGCCCTCGCCGTCGCGCGTTCTATCCTCGCCCGCAACCGAAATCGAGGAGTGCGCCATGAAACTCACCTGGTACGGCCATTCGGCCTTTCGCGCCGAAGCCGGCGACGCGAAAATCCTGATCGATCCGTTCCTCTCCGGCAATCCGTCGTGGCCCGGCGGCTGGGAAGAGCCGGCCGAAGGCATCACCCATGTGCTGCTCACCCACGGGCACAACGATCATTTCGGCGACACCATAGCGATTCTGAAGAAGACGGGGGCGATGCTGGTCGCCAATGCGGAAATATCGGACTTCGTCGCCGGCAAGGGCATCGAAAACGTCAATCCCGGCAATCACGGCGGTACCGTCGATTGCGGCGGCTTCACCGTGACCTTCGTCAACGCCGTGCACTCCTCGGCCTTGACGCAGGAGAACGGCCAGGCGGTCTATCTCGGCAACCCCAACGGGCTGGTGCTGCACTTCCCCGACGACAGGACGCTCTACCACATGGGCGACACCGACATCTTTTCCGACATGGCGCTGATCAACGAGTTGCATCAGCCGCAGATCGGCCTGGTGCCGGTGGGCGATCGCTTCACCATGGGCGGCGCCGTTGCGGCTCTGGCCTGCCGGCGCTTCTTCCAGTTCGAGGCCGTGGTGCCCTGCCACTATGGCACGTTCGGAGTGCTCGACCAGAGCGCCGACAAATTCGTCTCCGGCATGGAAGGCAGCGGCACCGAGCTGGTGCTGCCGACGGTGGGGCAAGCGAGGGAAGTCTGAGGCGGCATCGTCTCGCGCTGTGCGCGGGAAAAGTGAACCGTCGCCGTCACTTGCCTGTTTCCCCGCGTCGAGCGGCAGGTTCGGGAAACGCGATTCTATCCCCTCCCTTTCCGCCTCACCTATATTTCGCCGTGAAAGCCGCTTCCTGCGGGAACTTGGTGCGCACCGGGTATCAGGAGGAAGTGTCGGCGCCGGGTCGGTCGTGCAAACGGTAGCGCGGCTGGCGTGAGCTGGAGACCCGGGCCCCAGCCGCGAAGGTCGCGCGAATGCGGGCTAGCGGACGGGCAAGAACGCCGGCGGGGCGCGGATCACCGCGCCACGTATTTTACTTAGAGAGGCTCGGCCCCGCGCCCCGCTTCCCGCACTTTCCTTCAATGGCCAGACTGCAAAAGCAGGGCGTGGCGAGGATGACGCTTGGATTCTATCCCCTGAGGAAATTGAATTTGCTCGTCAGTTGGCCGGTTCTTATCAGGCGATTGATGTCGCTCTGGTCGATGCGGCCCTCGGCAACGCCGTCGGCCAGCCGATCGCACATCGTCGTTGCCAGGCTCTCGCGTGATACGCCCATATAGGTCATGGCATGCGCCTTGAAGCGCGGACCAGACAGATCGACCTGTCTGACGCAGCGAGCGATGGCAGCCTCGCGGTCGTTCCTCACATCGTCCTGAACCGTCGAACAGCCGCCCAGCGCGGCCGACGCCACCAACAGAGTTATGGCGAATGGTCTCATCTTGTCCCCCCGAATTTGCAGCGTGACAAAGGACGACAGCGTTTTTCCTGTCAAGCCGACGCAGCAACCGATGCCAGGTATGGACGCAAAGAGGGCATGCGATCCACGTCGCTTCTACCCCCCGCCACCCCTGCTGCATTGCTGCGATGCACAATGGCACCTGACCGCGCTCAGACAGATATGAGATTCTTGCATTGAGTGAGGGGTTCTCCGTAACTCGGGTTGCGAAGCTCGAATCCCAGGAGAACCCCATGCAGGTTTTTGGCCTGCCCGGCCATGTTATACGCAATGCTGGCCGGGCGTCGCGTCTTCTCGGCGCGCAGACCTCAACTATCGAAGCGACGAGAAGACGCGACGCGGTGGCGCGATGGCGGCGCGCGATGAAGGATGGGCTGAGCGCCGATCAGGCGGCGCATGCGGTGGGCGTGCCGCGCTCGACGCTGTATCGCTGGGAGGCGCAACCGGCGCCGAAGAGCCGGCGGCCGCACCGGATGCGCGCCAACGGCTGGAGCTGGGAACTGCGCGCCGAGGTCGAGCGGCTGAGATGCGATTTTCCGTTCTGGGGCAAGGACAAGCTCGGTCCGCTGTTGCGCAAGGCAGGCCAGGTCGTCTCCAACGCCACGGTCGGCCGCATCCTCAAGAGCCTGGTCGAGCGCGGCCGGGTCACGCCGGTTCCGCAGCTGATCCGTAAGATCGGCCGCAAATGCGCTGCCAAAGCCCGGCCCCACGCCGTCCGCAAGCCGAAGGACGTGGTCTTCGAAAGACCCGGCGACATCGTCCAGATCGACACGCTGACGGTGTCGCTGGCCCCCAATCTCGCCGTCAAGCACTTCGACGCCTATGACGTCCATGCCAAGTGGACCATCGCCAAGCCCTATCGCAGCGCCACCGCCAAGAACGCCGCCGACTTCCTCGACAAGGTAACCGCCGAGATGCCCTGGCCCGTCAAGGCCATCCAGATCGACGGCGGCTCCGAGTTCATGGCCGAGTTCGAGACTGCCTGCGCCGCCAAAGCCATCCCCCTCTATGTCCTGCCGCCGAGATCGCCAAAACTCAACGGCGCCGTCGAACGATGCAACGGCGCATGGCGATACGAGTTCTACGCAACCGTCGACCTGCCGACCAACATCGACAGCATCGCCGAGCACGTCGATGCCTTCCAGCATCTCTACAACCATCACCGACCCCACGGCGCTCTCGACGGACTAACTCCAAACGAGTATCTCAAAATCTGCCGAGACCGGATCACCCACCCGTCTCATATGTCCTGAGCGCGGACAGCACCTTGCAATTGCCCGGCGAATGGGCCATATGCGCAGCCAACAGGCGCTTGGGCCGCGAATGATGCGGCTTTCCCGATCGGATGGGACTGGTTGCGTCTCGTGTTCTCCTTCCCCGCTTATCCCGGCATGGAGACGAAGCCCCGCGTATTCTGAAGCGCGGGCACGACAGCGCAGCCGCGCGGGCCAACCAGCCTGCCGCCTTGTCGTTTCACGTAATGATGCTCGACGGCAGGTTGCGCCCTGCCGCGGCAGATAGTTGGCGGCCGATGCCGCCTGAAAGAGACAATTTTGAACACTGAACTTTCCGCGAAGCCCGAAGGCTTCGCCGCCCTCGGCATCACAGGTGCGCTGCTCAAGGCGACCGAAACCGCGGGTTTCGACACGCCGAAGCCGATCCAGGCCCAGGCCATTCCCGCGCAGCTCGAAGGCCGCGACATCCTCGGCGTCGCCCAGACCGGGTCGGGCAAGACCGCAGCCTTCAGCCTGCCGATTCTGGCCAAGATCGCCACACTCGGCAGCAAGCGGCTGCCGCGCACCGCCCGCGCCCTGATCCTCGCCCCGACCCGCGAGCTCGCGGTGCAGATCGAGGACACGATCAAGGTGCTCGCCAAGGGCATGCACATCTCGACCGCCCTGGTGCTGGGCGGCGTGTCGCGCCACAGCCAGGTCAAGCGCATGGCTCCCGGCGTCGACATCCTGATCGCGACACCGGGCCGGCTCACCGACCTGGTCCGCGAAGGCGAGGTCAAGCTCGGCGAGACCCGCTGGCTGGTGCTCGACGAGGCCGACCGCATGCTCGACATGGGCTTCATCCACGACGTCCGGCGGCTGGCGAATGCCACCCATCGCGAGCGCCAGACGGCGCTGTTCTCGGCCACCATGCCGAGCGAGATCGAGCAGCTGGCGCGCGGCATCCTGAAGGATCCCGTGCATGTCGAGGTCACCCCGCAGGGCACCACTGCCGCCGAGATCAGGCAGAGCGTCGTGCTGGCCAGGCTGAAGCAGAAGCGCAAGGTGCTGTCGGCGATGCTCGCCGATCCCGCCATGTCCTCGGTGATGGTCTTCGCCCGCACCAAGCACGGCGCCGACCGGGTGGTGCGCGACCTCGAGCGCGACGGCTTCAATGCCGCCGTCATCCACGGCAACAAGTCGCAGAACGCCCGCCAGAAGGCGCTCAATGGCTTTCGCGACGGCTCCGTGCGTATCCTCGTCGCCACCGATATCGCGGCGCGCGGCATCGACGTGCCCGGCATCTCGCACGTCGTCAACTTCGACCTGCCGGACGAGGCCGAGAGCTACGTCCACCGCATCGGCCGCACCGGCCGCAACGGCGCCGACGGCGTCGCCATCACGCTGTGCGATCCCAACGAGAACGCAAAGCTGCGCTCGGTGGAACGCATCATCCGCATGAAGCTGCCGGTCGCTGCCGACCATCTCGGCGAGCCGGATCCGCAGGCCGAGGCGCGCGAGCCGCGTGCCGACCGTCCTGCGGACAGCAGGGATAGCGGACAGCCGCGCGAGCATCACCGCGCCGGCCGGCCCGGCGGCGACAAGCCGCGCCAGGGTTTTGGCAAGAAGCCGTTCTCCGGCAAGCCCGCTGGCGGCCAGCGCTTCGGCGGCCAGCCGTCGGGCGGCGAGCAGCGCTTTGGCGGCAAGCCCGCGGGCGAGGGACGCCCCGGCGGCCAGCCGGCCGGCGAGAAGCGCTTCGCCGGCAAGAAGCGGCCGTTCCGCGGCCGCCGCAACGCCCCGCGCGCGGCCTGACCTGCGGTTGGGCCGAACGAAGCCGCGTTTGGTCCAATTGCGCGGCACTCGATGATGAAACAAGGTGGCGGCCGCAGCGAGTGCTTCGGCCGCCACTTGCATTTTCGGGAAGACGGGAGAGGACATGGCCGGCATCGCGGCACTCGCAGTCGCCTACGTGCTTTCCCAGTTCTACCGCTCATTCCTGGCCGTGCTCACGCCGGTGCTCGGCAGCGAGCTCGGCATGACCAAGGCCGACTTCTCCATCGCCTCCGGCGTGTTCTTCCTGACCTTCGCGCTGTCGCAGTTCCCGGTCGGCGTTGCGCTCGACCGCATCGGGCCGCGCTATACCGCGGTGACATTGATGATATTCGGCGCGGGCGGCGGAACCTTCCTGTTTTCCGCCGCTACGGCACCCTGGATGGTCATTTTCGCCACCGGGCTGATGGGGATCGGCTGCGCCCCGGTCCTGATGGCGGCGCTGTTCATCTTTGCGCGCCGCTACACGCCGGCCAAATTCGCCATGCTGTCGTCGTGGATCGTCGCCTTCGGCACGGCCGGCAACGTCCTCGGCGCCTCGCCGCTGGCCTATGCCGCCGAGGCGTTCGGCTGGCGCCCGGTCATGGCCGGGCTCGGCGTGTTCACCCTGCTGATCGCGGCGCTGGTCTTTGCGCTCGTGCGCGATCCGGAAAATCCGCATGCCGGCAGCGGCCCCACGGGATTTGCCGGGTTCGCCGAGCTGCTGCGGCTGCGCGTGCTGTGGCCGATCATCCCGCTGACCATGGTCGCCTACGCGCCGTCCGCCTGCATTCGCGGCCTGTGGGCAGGTCCCTATCTCGCCGATGTCCATGCCGCCGACATGCTGGCGATCGGCAACGCCACGGTCCTGATGGCGCTGGCCATGGCGGCGGGCGCCTTCATCTATGGCCCGCTCGACCAGTTCTTCGGCACGCGCAAATGGGTGGCGGTCGTGGGGACAACGATCAGCCTCTCGGCGCTGCTCGCGCTCGGCCTTCATCCACAGAGTTCGCTCGGGTCGGCTACGGCGCTGCTGGTGCTGATCGGGGTCGCCGGCGGCAGCTACGGCCTGCTGATGGCGCATGCGCGGGCCTTTATGCCACCGCACCTGATCGGGCGCGGCGTCACCCTGATGAATTTTTTCGTCATCGGCGGTGCCGGGCTTCTGCAGTTCGCCACCGGCGCGGTGGTGACCGCCGGCACCGTCCCCGGCGAGCCGGCCGCCGCCTATTCGGCGCTGTTCCTGTTCATCGCGCTGGTGCTCGGACTGGCCCTTGTCGTCTATCTCGCCGCTCGCGACGCCAAGCCGGCCCATGCGGCATGACACGCCGTTGCAGGATCACGCCGCGCCGGTATTTCCCATGGACCAGCGTTCTTCTATCCCGACCGGCGTTGAATGTCGGGGCGGTCTCTGGCAGGAAGGCGGTCGAAATGGCGGCAGGCGCCGCCACGTCCTTCAACAGCGGCAGCGCTTCGCCGGTGCCGCCTGCGCAACGGGAACTGCCTCATGCTTGGTTCGGTCATCGACGCGATCGGCAACACGCCGCTCATCCGGCTGCGCCGCGCTTCGGAGGAAACCGGATGCGAGATCCTCGGCAAGGCCGAGTTCATGAACCCGGGCCAGTCGGTGAAGGACCGCGCCGGCCTGTTCATCATTCGCGACGCGGAGAAGCGCGGCCTGCTGCGGCCCGGCGGCGTGATCGTGGAAGGTACGGCGGGCAATACCGGCATCGGGCTGACCGTGGTCGCCAAGGCGCTCGGCTATCGCACGGTGATCGTCATTCCCGACACCCAGAGCCAGGAGAAGAAGGACGCGCTGCGACTGCTCGGCGCCGAGCTCATCGAAGTGCCGGCGGTGCCGTACAAGAATCCGAACAACTACGTGAAGGTATCCGGGCGGCTCGCCGAGCAGCTCGCCCGCAGCGACAACAGCGGCGCCATCTGGGCCAATCAGTTCGACAACGTCGCCAACCGCGACGGCCATATCGCCACCACCGCCGAGGAGATCTGGGCGCAGACTAACGGCAAGGTCGACGGCTTCGTGTCGGCGGTCGGCACCGGCGGCACGCTGGCCGGGGTCGCCATCGGGCTGAGGGCCAAGCGCAAGGACGTCAAGATAGCCATCGCCGATCCGTTGGGGGCGGCACTGCACAGCTATTACACGACCGGCGCGCTGAAGGCAGAAGGCAGCTCGATCACCGAAGGCATAGGGCAGGGGCGCATCACCGCCAATCTCGAACGTTTCGCGCCCGACTTTTCCTACCAGATCCCGGACGAGGAGGCCCTGCCGATCATTTTCGACCTCGTGCAGGAGGAGGGGCTCTGCCTTGGCGGCTCGACCGGCATCAACATCGCCGGCACCATCCACCTGGCGCGCGAGCTTGGCCCCGGCCACACCATCGTGACGGTGCTCGCCGACTACGGTACGCGCTACCAGTCGAAGCTGTTCAATCCGGATTTCCTGCGCACCAAGAACCTGCCGATCCCCGACTGGATGGACCGGACGGCCGACATTCCCATGCCGTACGAGCCGGTGCCGTGATGCCGACCGAGGCACTGTTCCGCGACGATGCCTATCTCGCCGAAGCGTATGCGACGGTCCTCGGCGTCAACGAGCGCGGCGGCGTCGTGCTCGACAAGACCATCTTCTACGCCACGTCGGGCGGCCAGCCGGGCGACACCGGCCATCTCCTGCGACCCGATGGCAGCCGCATCGCCATCGCCGCCACCATCACCGGCGAGAGCAAGGACGAGATCATCCATCTGCCGGCGCCGGATCAGCCGCTGCCGGTCGCCGGCGAAGTGGTCGGCCTGTTCATCGATTGGCCGCGCCGGCATCTGCTGATGCGCATGCATACGGCCTGCCACCTGCTCACCGTGGTCTGTCCGTTCCCGATCACCGGCGCGTCGGTCGGCGAGGAGGAGAGCCGCGTCGATTTCGACATTCCCGACGCGGGCTACACCAAGGAACTGGTCAGCGAAAAGCTGATGCAACTCGTCTCGGCGGAGCAGCCGGTGTTCACCCGCTGGATCACCGATGCAGATCTCGCCGCCAATCCCGGGCTGGTGAAGTCGAAGAACGTCCGCCCGCCCTCGGGCACCGGCCGTATCCGGCTGGTCTGCATCGGCGACGACGGGGCGATCGACAGCCAGCCCTGCGGCGGCACGCATGTGCGCTCGACCGGCGAAGTCGGCGCGATCCATATCGGCAAGATCGAGAAGAAGGGTCGGGAGAACCGCCGCTTCCGCATACGCTTCGGCGAATTGCCGAGCTAACCGCCGGATCAGCCATAAATCCGCGTCTGCCGCACCTCATGATGTGTCGAGCGCTCATCCCAGCGCTTCAAAATCCTTCGGGCTTCTTCCGGCACATAGGCTATCTCATAGTCGGCGCCCTGGAAGGCGACGACGTTGGCAAGCGAATCGAAGCACATCACCGTGGTGAACTGCACCTCGTCGCCCACTTCGCGCCGCAACAGTTCGATCGAGCGGTAGCCCGGGATCCTCTTCGCTTCGATGCCCGGAAAAACGAAGCTGTCGAGCAGCCGCTCATAGGCGTCGGCATTTTCGCGGGTCGTGAAACCGTTCCAGATGCGCTTGATCATGGCAGGCTCTCCTTCGTGATTCCTCGCATGGCGGGCGAGGGCGTGTCTCTGCTATTTGTGCCGGGAAGGATGGCCTTCCACCCATGACGTGGCCGAACGACCGCAAGAATGGCGAGAATGGCACGATCCGGGATCAAGACCGGCGGAGCCGTGGTGCCCGTGCAGGAAAGCAGCGCTGCCCCTTTTTGCCGGGGCCGCGATATGCGAGAAGCAGTGGCCGTTGCGATGGAGGCGCGCATGCCGGAGAAAAGCCCGTTCGTCGTCGACGCCGACTGGCTGCAGGGCCAACTCGGCCGCCCCGGCCTGTCGATCGTCGATGCCTCCTGGTACTTGCCGGCGCAGGGCCGCGATGCCAAGGCCGAATATGACGCGGCCCACATACCGGGCGCGATCTTTTTCGATCAGGACCTGGTCGTCGATCCCGATTCGGGTCTGCCGCACACGCTGCCGCGGCCGGCGGTCTTTGCCCAGCATGTCGGCTCGATGGGGATTTCGGCCGACGACACCATTGTCGTCTATGACGGCCCCGGCATGTTTTCGGCGCCGCGCGTCTGGTGGATGTTCCGCGTCATGGGGGCGCCGGAGGTTTTTGTCCTCGACGGCGGCTTCGACAACTGGAAGGCGGCCGGACGTCCGGTCACGGCCGAGGCGACACGCACGGCGCCCAACGTGTTCTTCACCGATTTCGACGCGAAGCGGGTGGCGAACCTCGCCGACATGCGCGAGGTGGTCGAGGCGGGCACGGCGCAGATCGCCGATGCGCGCCCGCCGGGCCGCTTTGCCGGAACCGACCCGGAGCCGCGCAAGGGCGTGCGTTCCGGCCACATGCCGGGCGCGAAGAACGTGCCCGCCGTCTCGCTGTCGGAAAACGGCCATTTGCTGCCGGTCGAGGCACTGCGTCGCAAACTGGCGGAGGCAGGGCTCGACCTGTCGAAGCCGGTCGTCACCTCCTGCGGCTCCGGTGTTACTGCGGCCGTCATCACGCTGGCGCTGCAGAGCGTCGGACACGGCGACAACCGGCTCTATGACGGGTCGTGGACCGAATGGGGCGGGAACTCCGATACGCCCGTCGTCACAGGCAAGGACTGACATGGCCGACACGAAGTTGCCCGAGACGATAGACGTGACCGTGACGTTCCTCGAAATGGCGCGGCCGCCGGCGCAGTACGCGCCCTTGCCGTACAACCGGCAGATCGCGCTGCTCAGGGTCCGCGACATTCCGGTCCACTACTATCGCTATCTGATCGACCGAGTCGGGCGGAAGTGGCATTGGGTCAATGCCTTGCGGCTCTCCGATGAAGAAATGGAGGAGGGGCTGCGCAAGCCCGAGCGCGATATCCGGGTGCTTTATGTCGACGGCGCGCCGGCGGGCTTCTTCGACCTCAAGACCGACCTGCCTGAGGAGGTCGAGCTCGCCTATTTCGGCCTGATGGAGCACGCGACAGGCCAGGGGCTCGGCCGCTGGTTCCTCGGCTCCGCCGTCGCGGCGGCGTGGTCCTACGAGCCGCAGAAGGTGTCGGTGCAGACCTGCACGCTCGACCATCCGGCCGCCCTGCCGCTCTACCAGAAGATCGGCTTCTCGCCGATCGGCCAGAAGCGCGAGGTCGTCCATCCGATGACGCTTGCGGAGCGCTCTGCCGTGGTGATGCGGTAAGAGGGCAGTAGGGCAGCAGGGCAGCAGGGCAGCAGGGCAGCAGGGCAGTAGCTAAAGGGCCTCTATCGCCGACTGCCCATTGCCTACTGCCTGAACACGCCGTTCAGCAACGATTCAGCTTCCACCGTCCAGAAGTGGTGCCGATCGGCGATCCGCCGCACGACGACCACCGAAGGAGATATCCATGCCCACCCGCCGCCAGTTCGCCGCCCTTGCGCTCGCGCTGCTCGCTTTCCCGACTGTCGCCGCGGCGCAGTCGATGCCGTCCGCCGCCCAGATCGAGCGGCGCCTGGAAGCGCCGGCGGAGCGCCGGATAAGGCCCGACCAGCGGGTGACCGCACGCGAGTTCAAGCGCCGGCCCGACCTGCGCCGCGCCGCGCCGTCGATCGACATCCAGGCGATCAACTTCGCCTTCGGCTCGGCCGAGATCCCCGTCTCGCAGTACCGAAAGGTCGAGGCCATCGCGACGGCGCTGGAGCGCCTGCTGCGCCGGCGGCCGGGCACCACCGTGCTGATCGAGGGCCACACCGACGCGGTCGGCTCGGCCGCCTCCAACCAGATCCTGTCCGAGCGCCGTGCCGAATCGCTGCGTCGCGTGCTGATGCGCGAGTTCGGCATTCCCGGCCGGGCGCTCGAGACCGTCGGCTATGGCGAAGAGTTCCTGCTGGTCCCAACCCAGAACGAGAACTGGCAGAACCGCCGCGTGACGCTGCGGCGCATCGACGATTTTCTGCGGTGAATGGGCTGGTTGGAGATAGCTGATGCCGTTTTGCTACAGCTATCTCCGGTTGTGTGTGCTAGATAGAAGCCTAGGGGTAGACAGGCTTGATATTCGTTAACGTGGAGGCCGCTGTGCGCCTTGGTTCCATCTTCGTCGCGACCGCTCTTTCCCTCATTGCCACGTCCGGCGCGATGGCGGCCGACGCGATCGTGCAGGAACCCGTGCCGATCGCCGAAGCGCCCGTGTTCACATGGACCGGCGGCTATGTCGGCATCCAGGGCGGCTATGCTTGGAACGAAGCCGAGTTCGACGCGGTATTCGGCAGCGGCTCCCGGGATTTCGACGGCGGCCTGCTCGGCGGCTTTATCGGCTACAACTGGCAGGTCGGATCGTTCGTGTTCGGCGTCGAAGGCGACATCAACGCGACCTGGAACGACGAGACCTTCGCGTTTCCGGGCGTGGAGGTCGAGGTCGGAACGGACTATCTGGCGTCGATCCGCGGACGTGTCGGCTATGCCTGGGATCGGACATTGATCTTCGGTACCGGCGGTGTCGCCTTCACAAGGGCTTCGGTGGATGCGAGTGCCGGCGGCGCGACCTTCAGTGAAGACCAGAGCTATACGGGCTGGACCGTTGGCGGCGGTGCCGAATACGCCTTCACCGACAACCTGATCGGCCGCCTGGAGTACCGCTACTACGACTTCGGCAAGGAGGACATCCTCGGCTTCAGCGACGTCGAGCTGAACACCCACACCGTGACGGCTGGCTTCTCCTACAAGTTCTGACCTGACGAAGGCGCCGGGCCGACTGGCCGAACCCAGGTTTCGGGTGGAGGGGCGCCGTCCGCGAGCGTAGCGTCCTCGTCGATCAATGACGAGGAGGCCTCCCATGCTGATCCGCTTCATCGCCCTGCCGACCGATGCCGTCCGCGCCTTGCAGCGCGGCGGCAAGGACGCCTACGGTTTTGCGCCCGAGCGCAAGGTCTCCGACGGCGACGGTGTTCCCTGCCGCCACTGCCTGCGGACCGTTCCGGCCGGCAAACCGTATCTCGTCCTGGCCTACCGGCCGTTCCCCGCGCTGCAGCCCTATGCCGAGACCGGGCCGATCTTCCTGTGCGCCGACGAGTGCGACCGCGCGCCGGAAAGCGACGTGCTGCCGGACATTTTTCGCCCGACCCCGGACTACATCGTCCGAGGCTATGGCGCCGACGACCGCATCGTCTACGGCACCGGCGCGGTCACGCCGACGCAAAGCATCTGCGGCCGGGCACACGAATTGTTCGAGCGCGACGACGTCGCCTATGTTCACGTGCGCTCGGCCAGGAACAACTGTTACCAGTGCCGTGTCGAGCGGGCGTAGGGTCGGTCGCCTGTCATTACCTTTCGTTAACCTTCCACGGCTTACGCTTGGCAATGCTGATCGGCTTCCGACCACGGATGGACTGGCGGAAAGCCGATTGCAAAAAAGCGGGTTTTGTCCCGCTTTTTTGTTGCCTGCTTGAAAAAAAGTCCCGCCTTCGCGGCGGGATTTTGCGTTCAGGGTAGGGAAACTGGTCAAGCGGCCAGCACCTGCTTCGGTTCCACCATCTCGTAGCCCAGCGCCTCGGCGACGGCGCGGTTGGCGACCCGGCCCTTGTGGACGTTGAGGCCGTTGCGCAGATGCGGGTCGTCGACCAGCGCCTTCAGACCCTTGTCGGCGAGTTGCAGGCCGTAGTGCAGCGTCGCGTTGTTCAGCGCATGCGCCGACGTCACCGGCACGGCGCCAGGCATGTTGGCGACGCAATAGTGGATGATGCCGTCGACCTCGTAGGTCGGCTCGGCATGGGTAGTGGCATGCGAGGTCTCGAAGCAGCCGCCCTGGTCGATGGCGACGTCGACCAGTACCGCGCCCTTCTTCATGCCGGACAGCATCTCGCGGCTAACCAGCTTGGGCGCCGCCGCGCCCGGGATGAGCACGGCGCCGATCACGATGTCGGCTGAGAAGCATTCCTCCTCCAGCGCCTCGACGGTCGAGTAGCGCGTGTGGACGCGGCCGTTGAAGATGTCGTCGAGCTGGCGCAGGCGCGGGATCGAGCGGTCGATGATGGTGACGTCGGCACCCAGCCCGGCGGCCATCTTGGCCGCGTGCAGGCCGACGACGCCGCCCCCGATCACCGCGACCTTGCCGGGAAGCACGCCCGGCACGCCGCCAAGCAGTACGCCGCGGCCGCCATTGGCCTTCTGCAGGGCCGTTGCGCCGGCCTGGATGGACAGCCTGCCGGCGACTTCCGACATCGGCGCCAGCAGCGGCAGGCCGCCGCGCTCGTCGGTGACGGTCTCGTAGGCGACGGCGGTGACGCCGGAGGCGAGCAGGCCCTTGGTCTGCTCCGGATCCGGCGCGAGATGCAGGTAGGTGTAGAGGATCTGGCCTTCGCGCAGCTGCGCCCATTCGCCGGGCTGCGGCTCCTTCACCTTGACGATCATGTCGGACCTGGCGAACACGTCCGCCGCCGTCCTGGCGATCGTCGCGCCGGCGGCGCGATACGCATCGTCGCCGGCGCCGATGCCGGCGCCCGCGCCGGTCTCGACCAGAACGTCGTGGCCATGCGCCACGTATTCGCGTACCGAGCCCGGGGTCAGGCCGACGCGGTATTCGTGATTCTTGATTTCCTTCGGGCAGCCGACGCGCATCTTCGTTCTCCTCACCGGCCTTTTGCGGCCTTGTCTCCTGCTGAGGATGGATTGAACCACGGAGCGGGCGGAACGTCCTTGCGAAGTCGGTTGTCTATCACTGCTGGTTTCGTTATTCCTTGCGCTAAGTGCCGAAAATATCGAAGGAACTGGCAGGAATGTCGCTGGACAGGATTGATATTGCGATTCTGGATACGCTGCAGAAGGACGGCCGCATCTCCAACGCGGCGCTGGCCGAGAAGGTCGGGCTGTCGCAGTCGGCCTGTTCGCGGCGGCTGGACAATCTGGAAAAGAGCGGCGTGGTGCGCGGTTATCACGCCCGGCTGTCGAATGCCGCGCTCGGCCACCAGATGACGGCGATCGTCCACATATCGCTGTCGGGACAGTTCGAGAAGACGCTTTCGGATTTCGAGGCGGCGATCAAGCGCTGCCCCAACGTGCTCTCCTGCCATCTGATGTCGGGCGAATACGATTACATCCTGCGCATCGCCGCCAAGGATCTCGCCGACTACGAGCGCATCCACAAGGAATGGCTGTCGGCGATGCCGCATGTGACCAAGATCAATTCGAGTTTCGCCCTGCGCGAGATCGTCGACCGCACCGCGCTGGGGCTGAAGCCGGAGATGGCATGAACTCTGTCTTGCCGCGGAACGAGGTCCAGTGGGGTCATCCCGACGGTCCAAGCGTCAGGCTTCCAGGCATTGAATGCGCCGGGCGTGCCTGGCGTGGCGCGTCAGCACGTCGCCGAGCTGCGGCATGACCGGCTCGCCGTCCTCGACCAGCACCTTGCCGTTGACGATGGTCGTCCCCGCCACCGCCGGGCCGCAGCGCAGCCAGGCTTCGACTGGATCGGTATGCGCGCCGGCAAGGGCCACGTCCGACATCTTCCAGATGACCAGGTCCGCGCAGGCGCCGGGCCGCAAATGGCCGATCTCGTCCTCCCAGCCGAGGCACGCGGCGCCGCCGCGCGTGGCCATGTCGAGCGCGTCGCGCGCCGTCATCGATCTCGGCCCGTTGCGATAGCGCCCGAGCAGCAGGGCGGTGCGGGCCTCCAGCCACAGCGAGGCATGGTCGGTCGACGCCGAGCCGTCGCAGCCCAGTCCGACAGGCATGCCGCGGGCGCGCAGCGCCATGGCGTCGGCAGAGCCGCCGCCGATGAGCATGTTGGAGCACGGGCATTGGGTTGCGCACACGCCCGCCTGGGCGAGGCGGCCGATCTCGTCATGCGACGGGTAGATGTAATGCGCCACCCAGGAGCGCTTGCTCGCCCAGCCGACCCGCTCGAAATATTCCGTGGGCGTGCAGCCGTAGACCCGGGCGCAATAGTCGTCCTCGTCGGGATCCTCGGCCAGATGCGTGTGCAGCCGCAGGTCGTAGCGGTCGGCCAGCCTGGCCGTCTCCGACATCAGCCGTTCGGTCACCGAGAACAGCGAGCAGGGGGCGAGCGCAACGCGTGTCATCGCCCCCGGGGAGGCGTCGTGATAGCGCTCGACCAGGCGGATGCTGTCGGCCAGAATCTCCTCCTCCGTCTGCACGACGGAGGTCGGCGGCAGGCCGCCGTCCTCGACGGAGCGGGTCATCGAGCCGCGCGTGGCGTAGAAGCGGAAGCCGATATCGGTGCCGGCCTTGATCTGCGCGTCGATCAGGTCCGGCTTCGGATGGACGTACATGTGGTCCATCGAGGTGGTGCAGCCGCCCATCAGCAGCTCGGTCATGGCGACGAAGGTCGAGAGATAGAGGGATTCCTCGTCGAGCTTCGCCCACAGCGGGTAAAGGCCGGTGAGCCACTCGAACAGCGAGCCGTTGGTCACCGGCGCGTAGGAGCGGGTGAGGTTCTGATACATGTGGTGGTGGGCATTGATCAGCCCCGGCGTCACCAGCCGGCCGGGGGCCGAGATCGTGCGCGCAGCCGGGGGACGTTCCTGACCGGCCTTGCCGATCGAGTGCACACGCCCGTTCTCGATGGCAATCCAGCCGCCATCCACTTCCCAGTCGCGATCGACATAGGCGTAGGCGTCACGGACGAGAAGGTCGACGATCATCGGCAGTCCTCCAAGGCAATCTCACCATGCAGCGCCGATACCTGGCGGTGCGTTGTGAGCCCTGTCCCTGGAGGTGTGCGCTCCGGATCGTCATCGCTTGCGCGAGCGGGCTGGTTTCCGATTTCGAAGGGCTGCAGCTCGCAGCCTTCGATCAGGCGATCTGAAACGATCCTTGCATGGATGTCAAACTAAATTCATCGGAGTGAAGTTTTCGCGCGCTCCAGCCTTGAAGGCGAAAACGTTCGCTCGCGAGCCCGTCTGGGCGGTGAAACCATAAACGCGAAACGCTGAGATGGAGTGGGAAGCGGTCCGTCTGCTTCCCAGAGGGCACGCGGGAAGCAGGGCCATCCACGCAGACCCGGAGATTCCGTCGGGGCAAAATCAGCCGCGGTCGAAAGAAGATTCGCGGCTGACTAACGTCGCTCACTTGCGAGCGGTCGCTTCCGCCATGGCGGGGGCCTTCTGGATGTTGGCGGCCCCGCCCATATCGCCATTCTTGGTACGGCCCGCTCCCGGGCCCGCACCGAGATCGGCACCGGTGGTGGGGTCGGACGACGGATCCGACATGGTGCGCTGGGCCATTTTGATCGCAACCTTCTTGTCCTTTGCGTCGAGCTTGACCGTCGCGAGACCGTCGCCGCCGTCGATCGGCATCACCTCCTCGAGATTGTCGATGCGGTCCCATTCATCGCCGGAATTCCACGGGCCAGTCGCGTCGCCCTCGCCCTGCGAGGCGTTGACGTATATGCTGGCATACTTCTCGATGCCCGGCAGCTTGCCCGTCGGGAAGTTGTTCTCGATCGCATAGAGCGCCTTTTCGAACGACTTCTGGTGAGCGACCTCGCGCGTCATCAGGAAGGCGAGCGCGTCCTTGATGCCGGGATCGTCGGTGATGTTGATCAGGCGCTCATAGACAATCTTGGCGCGTGCTTCGGCAGCGATGTTGGAGCGCATGTCCACCGTAGGCTCGCCGCGCGAATCGACATAGGCGGCGGTCCACGGAACACCGGCAGAATCGCACAAGGCCGGAGCGCCGCCGAAGAGGATCGACTCCTTTGCGCTGGTGCCGCTGGCGCCGACCATCCTGTAAAGCTCGGCCTCCTTCATCTGACCTTCGGCGAGCTGTGCCTTGAGGCTCTTGTTGAGCATGGTGACGATGGAACCGACCACCTCAAGGTGGCTCAGCTCCTCGGTCGCAATGTCAAGCAGCATATCCTTTCGGCCGGGATCGTCCTCACCAAGCCCTTGCGTGAAATAGCGCATCGCAGCGGCAAGCTCGCCGTCCGCACCGCCGAACTGCTCCATTATCATGCATGCGAGTTGCGGGTTCGGCTCAGAGACGCGCACTGTGTATTGAAGCCGCTTGTTGTGCATAAACATTGATGACGCTCCTGGCAGGGGTTTCGACGGCCTTCCCAACTTTCCAGGCATTCGCATGTTCCGCTAAGCTGGTCGGGAAGTTGTCCGCCTTTCTCTGCACTGGGGGTGCGTCGACGAGGCGTGATGGCCTCGTTCACGCCATCCGCTGCTGCGAGCCTCTGTGGCAACGGCTGCTTTGGTACGTGTGATGGCGTCGTCAACGTCTTCGAAGGGGTCGTTTGCCGGCGGACTGCTTTCACAGCCGGATTCAGGGCTCACCATGAGTCGATATGGCCTGACAGACTCTTAGTCCGCATTTGGCTCCACCGGCTTCAGGACGCAATCCTGTCCGGAGCACTCCTCGACAGGGCCGCCTGCCCGCTGGGCGCAGCCATCGCCCAGACATTCCATCGCGGGAGGGTCGGCCTGCTCGACGGGAGCGCTGCATTGCTCGCCGACGCAGTCCGTCTGCGGTGCAGCCTCTTGCGACAGGCAGTTCTCGCCCATGCATGCCTCGGCCGCCGTGGCTGGAAGGGTGCCGGACAGGCCGGCAAGGAGCAGCAGGGCGCCTGCAAGTAGGGCTTCAACACGGCGCATCTCGACCTCGCCTGTTCGACCGGCCAAGGTTAGTCGATGCAAGTTAAGGAAGATGATCCGGGACGGTGACAATTCGAGAGAGGCGGGCCGCCTGGCGGCAGCCGTGGCCTGATATGCCGTCAGAACCGACAGTTCGGGTAGCCTGGAACGACTATCCGGGTATCTCCGTCACGACGAGGTCCATGGGAATGTCGTGCGGTTGCGGGTAGATGGTCGCGATGCTCTGCATGGAATAGCCGACACCGATCACCAGCGGTTTACGCGGCAGGGCCGCCAGCGTGCGGTCGAAGAAGCCGCCGCCATAACCGAGCCGGAAGTTTTTGGCGTCGAAACCGACCAGCGGCGCGATGACGACGTCCGGCAGCACCTCGGCGCCGTCCGCCGGGACCGGGATGTTCCAGACGCCTTTTTCCAGCCTGTCGCCTGGCCGGTAGCTGCGGAACACCAGCGGCCGCGCCTTCTCGATCACCACCGGCAGCGCGATGCCGCCGCCGCGCTCGACCACGCCGGCGGCCCAGCCCCGCAGGTCCGGCTCGCCGCGAAACGGCCAGTAGAGGCTGATCGTCCTCCCGCGCACGCCGCCGATCGCGGTGTCGAGTGCGGCCGCGATTGCCGCCGACATATTTCCGCGCGCCTCGGCCGAGATCGCCAGACGCGCCTCGATCAGGCGCTCGCGTTCGGCCTTGCGCCAGCGCCGGACGTCAGCCCACTGCGCCGGATCCGCGGGTGTCTCCCGGTCGGCATGTCCTTCCAGTTCATGCATGAAGCAGGGCGGGGAGGAATGCTGCGCTCCGCGTCGGTCGTCGGCGTCATCGGCCATGCGTGTCCTCCATGCTCTCCTGCCAGGAAAAGCTAGTCCCCGCGCGGGAATGCGGCAGGCGCATTTGCGACATGGCACCGGCATTCATGGGCAATCGGCAGGCATTGTCTTGCTGCAATGCACAAATTTCCCTACATCTACCGGGGCGGCCTGCGAAAGGTGAACGAATGGCGAAGGCCAGACACCATGTCGTCGTCGTCGGTGCCGGCTTTGCCGGACTGGAGCTCGTCAAGGAACTCAAAGGTGCCGATGTCGAGGTCACGCTGATCGACCGGCGAAATCACCATCTCTTCCAGCCGCTGCTCTACCAGGTAGCAACGACGTCTCTGGCGACCTCCGAAATCGCCTGGCCGATCCGCCATCTCCTGCGCCGGCGCAAGGACGTGCGAACGCTGCTCGCGTCGGCGGCCGGCGTCGACAGGGCCGGCAAGCGCGTCCTGCTGGACGACGGCGGCGGCATTCCCTACGACACGCTCGTCGTCGCCACGGGGGCGCGCCACGCCTATTTCGGCCATGACGAGTGGGAGCCCTATGCGCCCGGCCTGAAGACGCTCGAGGACGCGACGACGATCAGGCGCCGCCTGCTGCTCGCCTTCGAGAAGGCCGAGACCGAGCCCGATCCGGAACGCCGCAGGGCATTGCTCACTTTCGTCATCATCGGCGGAGGCCCGACCGGCGTCGAGCTCGCCGGCACGATCGCCGAGCTGGCGCGCGACACGCTTGCCGGCGAGTTCCGCTCGATCGATCCGCGCGAGGCGCGTGTCGTGCTGGTCGAAGCCGGAGAGCGCATACTTCCTGCCTTCAAGCCCGAACTTTCGGCCTATGCGAAGGGGGCGCTGGAAAAGCTCGGCGCGACGGTGGAACTCGGCCGGCCGGTCACCGGCTGCGGCGTGGAAGGGGTGACGTTCGGCGGCGTGGTCCTGCCGGCGGCCACCATCATCTGGGCGGCCGGCGTGGCGGCTTCGCCGGCGGCGGAATGGCTCGGCGCCGAGGCCGATCGGGCGGGACGGGTCAAGGTCGCGCCGGACCTGACGCTGCCGGGCAATCCGGACATCTTCGTCGTCGGCGACACGGCGCATGTCGAAAACGCGGACGGCTCACTCGTGCCGGGCGTGGCGCCCGCGGCAAAGCAGCAGGGACGGCATGTCGCCGCGGCGATCAAGGCGAGGCTTGCGGGAGAGGGCGAGGCCCGGCCTTTCCGATACCGCCACGGCGGCGACCTCGCCACCATCGGCAAGCGGGCCGCCGTCACCGATTTCGGCTGGATCAGGCTGACCGGCCGGCCTGCCTGGTGGCTCTGGGGGGTCGCCCACATCTATTTCCTCATCGGCCTGCGCTACAGGCTGGCGGTGGCGCTGAGCTGGCTGTGGATCTATGCCACCGGCCAGCGCAGCGCGCGGCTCATCACGCAAGGCGACGCGGACGGAGGAAACGACGGCCGCGCATAGCTCCCGGCCGGCAGTTTGATCCTGGCGGTGATCCGGCTGCTGACCGCGCTCAGACAGATATGAGATTCTTGCATTGAGTGAGGGGTTCTCCGTAACTCGGGTTGCGAAGCTCGAATCCCAGGAGAACCCCATGCAGGTTTTTGGCCTGCCCGGCCATGTTATACGCAATGCTGGCCGGGCGTCGCGTCTTCTCGGCGCGCAGACCTCAACTATCGAAGCGACGAGAAGACGCGACGCGGTGGCGCGATGGCGGCGCGCGATGAAGGATGGGCTGAGCGCCGATCAGGCGGCGCATGCGGTGGGCGTGCCGCGCTCGACGCTGTATCGCTGGGAGGCGCAACCGGCGCCGAAGAGCCGGCGGCCGCACCGGATGCGCGCCAACGGCTGGAGCTGGGAACTGCGCGCCGAGGTCGAGCGGCTGAGATGCGATTTTCCGTTCTGGGGCAAGGACAAGCTCGGTCCGCTGTTGCGCAAGGCAGGCCAGGTCGTCTCCAACGCCACGGTCGGCCGCATCCTCAAGAGCCTGGTCGAGCGCGGCCGGGTCACGCCGGTTCCGCAGCTGATCCGTAAGATCGGCCGCAAATGCGCTGCCAAAGCCCGGCCCCACGCCGTCCGCAAGCCGAAGGACGTGGTCTTCGAAAGACCCGGCGACATCGTCCAGATCGACACGCTGACGGTGTCGCTGGCCCCCAATCTCGCCGTCAAGCACTTCGACGCCTATGACGTCCATGCCAAGTGGACCATCGCCAAGCCCTATCGCAGCGCCACCGCCAAGAACGCCGCCGACTTCCTCGACAAGGTAACCGCCGAGATGCCCTGGCCCGTCAAGGCCATCCAGATCGACGGCGGCTCCGAGTTCATGGCCGAGTTCGAGACTGCCTGCGCCGCCAAAGCCATCCCCCTCTATGTCCTGCCGCCGAGATCGCCAAAACTCAACGGCGCCGTCGAACGATGCAACGGCGCATGGCGATACGAGTTCTACGCAACCGTCGACCTGCCGACCAACATCGACAGCATCGCCGAGCACGTCGATGCCTTCCAGCATCTCTACAACCATCACCGACCCCACGGCGCTCTCGACGGACTAACTCCAAACGAGTATCTCAAAATCTGCCGAGACCGGATCACCCACCCGTCTCATATGTCCTGAGCGCGGACAGCTGCTGGACTTGCGCGGGATTCGGCGCGACAGTTGCCGCGGCACATCCTGGGGAGGAGAGCATGTCCCGTCTCGTTCGGCCTGTTTCGCGTCGTTCCTTTCTGGCCGGCAGCACCGCTGCCGCCTTCGTCATGCTGCATCCGTTCTCGGCGCGCGCCCAGGCCAACCAGGCACATCTGAGGATCATGGAGACGACCGACATCCATGTGAACGTGCTGCCCTACGACTACTATGCCGACAAGGCGAACGACACGATGGGCCTGTCGCGCACGGCGTCGCTGATCGAGGCGGTGCGCAAGGAAGCGACCAACGCCATGCTGGTCGACAATGGCGACTTCCTGCAGGGCAACCCGATGGGCGACTACATCGCCTATGAGAAGGGCATGAAGGACGGCGACGTCCACCCGGTGATGAAGGGCATGAACCTGCTCGGCTACGAGGCCTCGACGCTCGGCAACCACGAGTTCAACTATGGCCTGTCCTTCATGGACAAGGTGCTGGCCGGTGCGAATTTCCCCTTCGTCTGCGCCAACCTGGTGCGCGGCACCGAACTCGCCGCCAACCCGCGCGACGACAAGCTCTATCTCAAGCCGTATCTGATCCTCGACAAGACCATCAAGGACGGCGCCGGCACCGAGCACCCGGTCAAGGTGGGCGTCATCGGCTTCGTGCCGCCGCAGATCATGCTGTGGGACGCCAAGAACCTGTCCGGCAACGTCGCCACGCGCGACATCGTGCAGGCGGCGAAAGCCTGGGTACCGCAGATGAAGGAGGAGGGCGCCGACGTCGTTATTGCCCTCTCGCATTCCGGCATCGACGTCAAGCAGGGCGATATGATGGAGAACGCCTCCTTCTTCCTGGCCGGCGTGGACGGCATCGATGCGGTGTTCACCGGGCACCAGCACCTCGTCTTCCCCGGCAGGAAGGATTTCCAGGACCTGGAGGGCGTCGACGCCAAGGCCGGGACGCTGCTGGGCAAACCGGCTGTCATGGGCGGCTTCTGGGGCTCGCATATGGGGCTGATCGACCTCCTGCTCGAGCGCGACGGCTCGAAATGGGAGGTCGTCTCGGCGACATCGGAGGCGCGGCCGATCTACGAGCGCGTCGACAACAGGAACAAGGCGACGGTCGAGGACGACAAGCGCCTGGTCGAAGCGCTCGAGGCCGACCACGAGGCGACGCTTGCCTATGTCCGCCGGCCCGTCGGCAAGACGTCGGCGCCGCTCTACTCCTATTTCGCGCTGGTCGCCGACGACCCGTCCGTGCAGATCGTCAGCCAGGCGCAGACCTGGTACGTCAAGGATCTGCTGAAAGACACTGAATGGAAGGATCTTCCGGTCCTGTCGGCGGCCGCTCCGTTCAAGTCCGGAGGGCGCGGCGGACCGGACTACTACACCGACGTTCCGGCCGGCGACGTCGCCATCAAGAACGTCGCCGACCTCTATCTCTACCCGAACACGGTGCGGGCGGTGGCCGTCACCGGCGCGCAGGTCAAGGAATGGCTGGAGATGTCGGCCGGCATCTTCAACCGGATCGGACCGGGCAAGGCCGACCAGAAGCTCATCAACACGGACTTCCCGTCCTACAATTTCGACGTGATCGACGGCGTGACCTATCGCATCGACCTGTCGCAGCCGTCGAAATACGACCCGAAGGGCGCCGTGCTCGATGCCTCCGCGGATCGCATAAAGGACTTGATGTTCGACGGAAAACCGGTTGATCCCGCGCAGAAATTCGTGGTCGCCACCAACAACTACCGGGCCGGCGGCGGGGGCAATTTCCCGGAGATCAACGACAGCAAGGTGATCTTCGAGGCGCCCGACACCAACCGCGACGTGATCGTGCGCTACATCATGGAGCAGAAGACGATCAACCCGACCGCCGATGCCAACTGGTCGTTCGTACCGGTCGAAGGCGCCACCGTGATCTTCGAGACCGGGCCGAAGGCGAAGGATTTCATCGCCGACGTCAAGGCGGTGAAGATCGAGCCGGCGGGCGAGGGCGAGAACGGCTTCGCGAAGTACCGCATCACGCTGTGAGCGGCTTCACCGTCAGCGGATTTCCGGCGAGGGAATCCGGTTGCTGCCCAGGCCGTTGCCTGAACCGTCCAGCAAATTCCTGCTGCCGCCTGATTGGCCGAGCCCCTGTTCCTGCGGCGTGCTCGGCACCACCAGCGGCGCCATGCCTTGCGGTTGCGGAACCGAGGGGATCGCCGAGGTCGTGCCCTCGTCAAGTGTTCCTGACGAGTCCAGCGTCGAATCGAAACTCGGGGTGGCGATGCATGCGCCCGACCCGGCAATGCCTGCAAGATCCTCGACGCAAGGTTCATTCGATTGCGCCAAACCTGCTGGGGCGCCGCCGAGCAGAACCGCCGCTGCTAGAAACGAAATGCGCTTCATGACTGCATCCTTTCGTCATGCACCGCGTGGCGAGAATCCGCGCGGTTCGCATCCGCAACGCCGCCCGCCCGCATTTGTTTCATGCCTTTCCGAGATCACGTTCGAGACGGGCGGACCGCCGACAGAAGCCTGTTCGCCGCCGATGACGGATGATTTACCCCTGCGCTTTATGCTGCGGATGATGGATTTGAGGCGGGAACGGACATGCGCTACGTCATCGGCATCTGCATTCTGACCGGCCTCATCATATGGGACGGCGCCCGCTACGACGGCCGCTATCTGGCGCAGGTCATGAAGACGGTCGACGCGATGGTGAAGAGCGTCACCGGCTGACGGCCTGCCCGGGCGCCGGAGGGCGAAGTCGTCGCATTGACGATCGGCGCCCGGCGCAGCAAAAGCACCGCACGATCGTCGTGCGGAGGCGGTGTTGATCCGGCATATCGTATTCTTCAGCGCAAAGCGCCCCGGCCAGGTGGACGCTGTCGAGGCGGGGCTGTGGAAGCTCGCCGAAATCCCGCATTCCAGCCATTTCGAGGTTGCGCGCAACAGCAAGGTCGATCCGCTGTGCGGCGCCATCGACGTCGTCGTCTATGCGGAGTTCGCCGACGAGGCGGCGCTGGCCGCCTACAAGGCGCATCCGCTCTATGCCGAGACGACGCGCAAGGTCAGGCCGATGCGCGAGTTGCGGTTTTCGGCTGATTTCGCGGCTTTCGCCCATGCCAAAGCGGCGCCCGAAATCCAGTAGGGCGGCACTTCAGTTCTCCACGCCGCAAGGTTTCTCGCCCTTCAGATCGCGGCTCATGCAGCCATACTTGTCGAAGAGGTGCCCGGTCTCGCGTGCAGCCTTGGCCGCGCCGCAGGCCGACAGCAGGACGGCCAGCAAGACAATCACAACAGTTTTCAATCGGCTGCTCCGTTTCGCAGGGTGTGGCCGACAGGTAGGGCAGGGTGGCCACGGCGCAAGGCTGCTGTGTCAGGTGACCATCGGGCGGCGGAGGTCGGAAAAATCACCAGCAGGCGCCTTTCAGCGCATCGAGCGGAAATTTGAGGTAGCGGCGGCCATTGTCCTCCGGCTCGGGCAGGCGGCCGCCGCAGATGTTGACCTGCAGGGCGTGCAGGATCAGCTTCGGCATCGGCAAGGTGCGGTCGCGCGCCTCGCGCATGGCGACGAAGGCGGCTTCATCGGAGCCGGCGACGTGGATGTTGGAGCGCTTCTGCTCGGCCACCGTGCTTTCCCAAGAGGGCTCGCGTCCGCCGGGCTGGTAATCGTGGCCGGTGAACAGCCGGGTGTCGTCCGGCAAGGCGAGGATGTCCTGGATCGACGCCCACAGGCTGCACGCGCTGCCTCCAGGGAAATCGGTCCGGGCGGTGCCGCCGTCGGGCATGAACAGCGTGTCGTGGATGAAGGCGGCGTCGCCGACGACATAGGTGACCGAAGCCATCGTGTGGCCTGGTGAAAACATCACCCGGGCCTCGATCGAGCCGATGTTGAAGTGGTCGTCCTCGGCAAAGAGCCGGTCCCATTGCGAACCGTCGGTGGCGAGCGACGGCCAGTTGTAGATATCCTTCCACAGCCGCTGGACGTCGACGACATGGGCGCCGATCGCGGTGGGAGCGCCGGTCCTGCCCTTCAGGTAGTGCGCGGCGGAAAAGTGATCGGCATGCGGATGGGTGTCGAGGATCCAGTCCACCGCGAGCCCTTGTGCCGTCACATGGGCGAGCAGGGCGTCGGCGCTGGCGGTGCAGGTCGCGCCCGACTTCTCGTCGAAATCGAGCACGGGATCGACGATGGCGCAGCGCTTCGTCGCGGGATCGGTGACGATGTACTGGATGCTCGATGTTCGCGGATCGAAGAAGCCTTGTACGGCCGGCCGGCCGGTGACCGCGCACCCATCGGTGGTTTCGTTCTGCTGCATTGCATCTCCCGCCAGCCGGAAACCCGTCGATTCTGGTAGAGTGTACAACGCCATCGCGACGGCGGCACCTGTTGCCGGGGCGGCCGGCGCGGCTTCTGTCCAAGCCGTTCGTGGATGCCGCACTTAACGCAGCGGGGTCCTCAGTGCGTTGCCCGCCGGAGACGCTGTTCGGCGCGGCTGCATTTCGTTTGAAATTCCGTTCCCTGCCGGGCTAAAGCTGCGGCACAACGACACCGGACATCGCAAGGCGGCGCAATTGGAAGGCCACGAGGAAACGACCCCGGGCGACGCCGGTCACGAGGCGGCGCATGCCGACATCTATGGCGAGGACGGCGTCATCCGGCCGGCTTTCGTCGTGCATATCGGCGCGGCGATCGCCGACCGCGACACGCTCACGCTGCGCAAGGATGTCGGCGACCTGCACCAGTCGGAGGTCGGCGACCTGCTGGAAGCGCTGCTGCCGGAGCAGCGGCGCACGCTGGTCGACCTGCTCGGCGCCGATTTCGATTTTTCGGCGCTGACCGAGGTCGACGAGGCGATCCGCCTGGAAATCGTCGAGAACCTGCCCAACGCGCAGATCGCCAAGGCCGTCCAGGAACTCGACTCCGACGATGCGGTCTACATTCTCGAGGATCTCGACCAGGCCGACCAGGACGAGATCCTCGCCCAGCTTCCGTTCACCGAGCGCATCCGGCTGCGCCGCTCGCTCGACTATCCGGAAGAATCGGCCGGCCGGCGCATGCAGACCGAGTTCGTCGCGGTGCCGCCGTTCTGGACGGTCGGCCAGACCATCGACTACATGCGCGAGGACAACAACCTGCCCGACCGCTTCAGCCAGGTCTTCGTCATCGATCCGTCCTTCAAGCTGCTCGGCGCCATCGATCTCGACCAGATCCTGCGCGCCAAGCGCTCGGTCAAGATCGAAGACATCATGCACGAGACGCGCCACGCGATCCCGGCCACGATGGACCAGGAGGAGGCGGCGCGGGAGTTCGAGCAGTACAACCTGCTGTCGGCCGCCGTCGTCGACGAGAACGAGCGGCTGGTCGGCGTGCTCACCATCGATGACGTCGTCGACGTCATCCAGCAGGAGGCCGAGGAGGATCTCCTGCGCATGGGCGGCGTCGGCGACGAGGAGCTCTCCGACACTGTCATTGCGACCTCGCGCTCGCGCGTGCCCTGGCTGCTGGTCAATCTGGCGACCGCCTTTCTGTCGGCCTCCGTTATCAGCCTGTTCGGCGCCACGATCGAGGAGATGGTGGCGCTTGCCGCGCTGATGCCGATCGTCGCCTCGCTCGGCGGCAATGCCGGCACCCAGACGATGACGGTGACGGTGCGGGCGCTCGCCACCAAGGACCTCGATATCTACAATGCCGGCCGCGTCATCCGCCGCGAGGTGCTGGTCGGCCTCACCAACGGCGCCATCATCGCCATCATCATCGGCGTCGTCGCCGCCCTGTGGTTCCAGAACCACGACCTCGGCATCGTGATCGCCGCCGCCATGGTCATCAACATGCTGGCGGCAGCACTTGGCGGCATCCTCATCCCGCTGCTGCTCGACAAGCTCGGCGCCGACCCGGCGATCTCGTCATCGATCTTCACCACGATGATCACCGACGTCATCGGGTTTCTGGCCTTTCTCGGGCTGGCCACGTGGTGGATGCATCTCGGGTGAGGCCTGAATTGACTTTTACGTAAACGCCGTGCGATCCTGCCGAACTGGAATCGGCCGGCAGGACTGGGCATGCGCGAATACTATTCGATCACCGAACTCACCAGGGAGTTCGACATATCGACGCGCACCCTGCGCTTCTACGAGGACGAGGGACTGATCCAGCCGGTCCGGCGCGGCCGCACCCGGCTGTTCCGGCCCTCCGACCGCCATCTGGTGCGACAGATCCTGCGCGGAAAAAGGCTCGGCTTCTCCATCAACGAGATCCGCGAGATCATCCAGATGTACCGGGAGCCGCCCGGCGAGGTCGGACAGCTGAAGCTGCTCATCACGCGCATCAACGAGAAGAAGGAAGACCTTCGCCAGAAGCGCCGGGATCTGGAAGAGACGCTGGCGGAACTGGACCAGGCGGAGGAATCCTGCGTCGAGCGGCTGGTCGAGCTCGGCGTCAACACCTGACTTGCCTCGGCCCTGCCGGCACTGCGGTGTCAGCAGGTGCCCATGTCGCAAGTGACGGACCGCTTCGCCGGGTGTATGAATCGCCTTGAACGACGCTCCAGCAGCTGCGGAGGCGGATCATGAGTGAAACAAGCGCTCTCTTTGCGATGTTGCGGAATTCCGCGGACCCTGCGGTGGCGGGCGCCATCGAAACGCTTGTCGCCGACGGCACCGACCGCGCGCTGTGCAGAATCAACCCGCTGGCCTTCGCGGACCGCAACGGCCTCGACCCGGAGCGGACCGTCGCCGGCTTCCTGCATGGCGCGTCGCTCGGCGTGTTCGACATAGCGTGGAACGTGCTCTGCCCCGGCTGCGGTGGCGTGCTGGAGAGCGGTGCCACCCTGAAGACCGTCACCAAGGAAGAATATGTCTGCACCCTCTGCGCCGAAGGGTATTCACCGACGCTCGACGAGATGGTCGAGGTGACGTTCACCGTGAGCCCGAGGGTGCGCCGCATCGCCGCCCACAATCCCGAAACGCTGCCGATGCTCGAATATCTCAGGCAGCTTTACTGGGGCTCCGGCGTCGACCTGCCGGAGGATGGTTACGCCGAAGCGATCGACGAGATGGTCATCGAAGCCGTCGAGGTTCCGGCGGGCGAGAAGATGGTGCTGGCGCTGCAATTGCCGGCCGAGTTCATCATCGTCTTCGAACCGGTGACGCACAGCGTGCAGTTCATCGACGTGAAGGGCGAGCCGACGCGCGAGCGGCAGAATCTAGCGCTGATCTACGACCGCGAGCATTCGCAGAACCAGACCTTGCAGATGCAGCCCGGACCGCTTCGCATTGCGATCGACAACCGCACCGACATACGCGTCCTGCCGGCGGTCTTCATCGCCGGCCATGCCTTGCACGACATGCTCGGGCGGCGGCGGCCGTTCCTGACCGCCAAGCAGTTGCTGACCAACCAGACGTTTCGCGATCTCTACCGCACCGATACGGTGGCGGTCGACCAGCGGCTGAAGATCACCAGCCTGACATTCCTGTTCACCGACCTGCGCGGCTCGACCGAGCTTTACGAGCGGGTCGGCGACCTGAACGCCTTCGACATGGTGCAGGCGCATTTCCGCGTGCTGCAGGAGATCGTCGCCTCGGAAGCCGGCGCGGTGGTCAAGACGATCGGCGACGCGGTGATGGCGACCTTTCCGACGCCGGATCGGGCCGTCGCGGCGGCGATCAGGATGCGGGACGCGATGCGCTCGCTGAACGAGAACAGCGGCCGCGAGGATCTGCTCTTGAAGATCGGCGTCCATGAGGGCCCCTGCATCGCCGTCACCATGAACGACCGGCAGGACTATTTCGGCCAGACCGTCAACATCGCGTCCAGGGTGCAGGGGCTCGCCACCTCGCAGGCGATCTTCGTCACAAGCGCGGTGGTCGAGGACGAGCATTCGGCTGGCGTGCTCGCCGCCAACAGGCTGACGCCGGTCTCACAGGATCTGGCGCTGCGCGGCATCGAGCGCGAGGTGAGGATTTTCGCGATTCCCTGACGGCGGCGCAGCTCGCCGCCTCTACAGCCAGCGGCGGACGCGGGCGCGATAGTCGCGGTACTTCTTGCCGAAGCGCGCCTCCAGATGTCTTTCCTCCGGTTCGATCGTCAGCTTCTGCGTGGTCACCGCTGCGAGCACAGCGAAGAGCAGGAACCATAGACTGCCGACGATCAGCCCGATGCCGATGGTGAGCGCGGTGTTGCCGAGATAGATCGGGTTGCGGGTGAAGGCGAACGGTCCGGTGGTCACCAGATGTTCCGACACGCGTGTCGGCATGACCGTCGTCCTGGCGCGCGAGAAGGCGCGGAAGGCCGCGACCTCGACGGCGACCGCGGCGGCGACCACCAGCCAGCCGGCGGCGAACAGCAGGTCGGACAGCGGTCCGGTGATCCACGGCAGGGGATAGACGATGCCGAGCACGATGCTGACGGCGATCGCCGCGAGATAGATCACCGGCGGCCAGGGAAAGCGGTTGGGTGGCGTCACGGCGCGGTATCCTCCAGCTCGTTGTCCTCGGCGCGCGCCGTGCACAGTCCGGCCATGCCCGAGACGCGTTCGCGCAGATCCTCATCCTGTCGTCCGGCGAAGATGCTGGGCAGGTCGCCCGTAGTCTCCAGTTCGCCGAGCACGCACGCACAATAGCGCGTGCAGAACGCCGCGTCGCGTTCTTGCGCGCATGTCGCCTCGCAGGAGGCGCGGAAGCGTACCTCCGGAGGCTGTATCGCAGGCGGAAGCATCTGGGAGAACAGCCAGACGGCGCCGATCAGCACCGGCTGGTGGATCAGGTAGAAGGCGAGGCTGTGGCGGCCGATGAACTGCAGCGGGGTCGACCAGCGGCCGAACCGGATTGTTGCGAGCTGGTCGAACAGGCCGGCGGCGGCCGCCATTCCCGCCAGGGCGATGCCGGCGAGCACCGCGCCGAACCAGGGGAACAGCGGGACGTAGTCGTTGGAGCGCGGCCTGCTCTCGAACAGCCCCAGCCACAGCAAGGCCGGATGGTCGAAGATTGCGGAGCGGAACAAGAGCGGCAGGGCGATGACGAAGGCGGCTGCCGCAAGCGTCAGGAGCGGCGGCAGACGCAGGAAGGCGAGGCCGAGCAGGCTGGCCAGGGCGATCTGGTGCAGGATGCCGAAGAAGATGAAGGCGTCCGGCACGGCGACATAGGTGACGGCGGAGATCGCAGCCGCGGCGGCGACGATCATCGCCAGCCTGCGCAGGAAACCCGGCCAGCGTATCCCGCGGCCATGCGCCACCACCAGGCTGACGCCGACCAGGAACAGGAAGCTGGAGGCGATGCAGCGGGCGAACAGCTTCCAGCCGCCGACGGCCGTCATGCCTGGCGGCGCATAGCCGAAGAATTCGAGATCCCAGGCGAAATGGTAGATCGCCATGGCGAGGAGGGCGAGGCCGCGGGCGATGTCGAGCGCCTCGATTCGCCGCTTCGCGGCTGGCTCTCGCTGGGTTTTCGGGTCAGGATGCATTTGGGGGCGGGTTCCGGTGCCGGCTGCGGCGCCACGGCTATCACGTCCGGCAGCGCCAACGAAAGCACCTGGAGGCTATCATGCATGTCGTCAACGCCAATGGCGCCGCCATTCCCGCGCTCGGGCTCGGCACCTGGACCCTGCGCGGCGATGCCTGCGCGGATCTCGTGGCGTCGGCGCTGGCGCTCGGCTACCGGCACGTCGACACCGCCGCGCGATATGACAACGAGGCCGACGTCGGGCGCGGGCTTGCTGCGAGCGATATTGGCCGCGACGCGGTTTTCGTTACGACCAAGGTCTGGTACACCGACATTGCCGCCGGCAAGCTGGAGCGCGCGGCCGAAGCGAGCCTGCGGAGGCTCGGCCTCCACCATGTCGACCTCCTGCTTATCCATTGGCCGAACCCCACCATCCCGCTGAAGGAAACGATCGGCGCCCTCAACGCGGCGCGCCGTGGCGGCCTGACCCGGCACATCGGAGTCTCGAACTTTCCGCCGAGACTGCTCGCCGAGGCGGTGGCGCTGTCGGAAGCGCCGCTGGTCTGCGACCAGGTCGAGTACCATCCCTATCTCGACCAGTCGAAGCTCGTCGCCGCATGCCGCGCGGCTGACATGGCGCTGGTCTCCTACTGTCCGCTGTTCCGTGACGGCGGGCTGTTTTCGGAGCCGGCGGTGCGCGCCGCCGCCGAGCGCCACGGCAAGACGCCGGGTCAGGTGATCCTGCGCTGGCACGTGCAGCAGGCCGGCGTGGTGGCCATCCCGCGCACGACCAGGAAGGAGCGGCTGGCCGAGAACATCGCCGTCTTCGATTTCGCCTTGAGCGAGCCGGAGATGGAGGCGATCACGGCGCTCACGCAGGCCGGCCGGCGGCTCTGCGACCACGATGAATTTCCGATCGACTGGGCCGCGGGCTGAATCGGTTTTCCCGGTCGGAGGCGGGGAGCTTCAGGGCGAGGCGGCGGCGCGCCGGTGTGCCTCGCGCACCCATTCGTGGAAGCGGTGGAGGTCGTATTCCTCCGGCATCAGCACGCCGGCCAGGTGCGGCCGGGCGCGCAGCCCGCGCTGGTTGATCTCGCAGACGGCCGCGTCCTCCTCGAGCACGGTGGTACCGAAGGCGACGATGTTGTCGAGGTCGGCACCGGGCTCTTCGAGCGCTTCCGGCAGGAACAGCCATTCGGCGGTGAGCTCGGTCAGTTCCGGGCCGAGCGGCACCAGCCGCACCGTGCGCACATAGTCGACATGGCCGACGACGAACATGGACGGCAGGTTCATGGCATAGCTCTGGCCGGCGGTGCGCTCGCGCTCCGACAGCCCTGCGAAGGTGTGGCGCAGCGCCCGCCCGTCATGCGACCAGGTCTCGGCGCCGGCGCGCAGGCCCCCGGCATATTGCGGCTCGTCATTGTCGGCATGCAGCGCCCATTGCGGATCGTCATGGCGCGCCATCAGCCCGCGGCCGTAGATCGGCACCAGCGCCGACAGGTGCTTGTGCACGCCGGGGCAGTGCAGGCATTCGTTGAAGTTCTCCCAGAATATCTTCCAGTTGCAGGCCATCACCTTGGTGAAGACATGGCCGGTCACCAGACCTTCCAGCGGCCAGTTGGTCAAATCGCCCGAATCGCGGTCGAATGCGGAAGCGGCCGTGCCGGCGGGCTCGGGCGAGAGATTGACGAAGACGAAGCCGCGCCACAGCGACAGCGCCACCGGGTAGAGCGGATAGTCGGCCTTGTCGAAGCCTTCGGGCAGCGACTTCGACGGCACGCGCACCAGATCGCCGCGCAGCGAATAGGACCAGGCGTGGTAGGGACAGGTGAGCAGCCGCGCCTTGAGCCGACCTTCGCTTCCGCGGCAGAGCTGCGAGCCGCGGTGGCGGCAGGTGTTGTGGAAGGCCTGCAACTCGCCGTGCTCGTCGCGCAGCACCAGCACCTGCTGCGAGCCGATGGTGAAGACCCGGTAGGCAAGCGGCTGCGACAGGTCAGCTTCGCGGCAGACCATTATCCAGTCGCGGTACCAGATCGCTTCGAGGTCGCGCTGGTATTCCGCGGGGTCCCAGTAGGCGGAGGACGGCAGGGTCGGCTCGGCCGACGGCAGGCCGTTGTAAGGATCGCTCTTCACCGATTCAGGGGTCATCGCGCACTCCATTTGCATGAGCGGACACTTCGCATCGGGCTTTGTCAACCGTGCCGGGGCGACTTGCTTTTCCAGGCAGCGCCGGGCGATTGTGCCGCGAAGGGCGCCAGGGTGTCCTATCGCGGAGTACGGTCGCATGAAGCCCCGCTTGATGGCGTTGACCGAGGAAATGGTGGCGCGCTGCCACCGAGATATCGCCGATTCCGGTCAGGAGCCGGGCCTCGGCTATCTCGACGAGGACGACTATGCGCAACTCCTCGGTGCCACGATGGCGGAGCGGCCGGCCGGACCGCTGTGGCTGTTCGCCTATGGCTCGCTGATCTGGAAGCCGGAGATCGAGCATGTGGAGGAGTGCGTCGCCACCGCGCGCGGTTATCACCGCGCCTTCTGCATTCACCAGACCCGCTGGCGCGGCACGCTGGAGCAGCCGGGATTGATGATGGGTCTCATGCCCGGCGGCCAATGCGGAGGCGTCGCCTTCAGGCTGCCGGATGGCGATCCGGCGGAGATGGTCTCCAGGCTGATCCGCCGCGAGATGACCGCAAAGCCTTCCACCTACCTGCCGACCTGGCTGAAGCTCCATACCGCCGGCGGGCCGCTTGCCGCGCTTGGCTTCGCCGTCAACCCGAAGGGCCGGACGTTTGCCGGCAAGCGAAGCGACGCGGAAGTGGCGCGCATCCTGGCCCGGGCCTGCGGCCATCTCGGCTCCGGCGCCGACTATCTGTTCCACACCGTGCGCAACCTCGAAACGCGCGGCATCCATGACCGCCGCCTGTGGCGGCTGCAGGAGTTGGTGGCAGCCGAACTCGCGGCCGTCCGATAGCGATTCCGCGACCGGGCCGGCTGTGCGATGTCGGATTCGGATTTGCAGCGGCGCTGGTTTGCGCCTATTGTCGCGGCCGTCGTCGGTTCCGCGAGGAACCAAAAGGGAATGCGGTGCGGGCGTCTCGCCCAAGGCCGCGGCTGCCCCCGCAACTGTAAGCGGCGAGCCTACCCCGAATGCCACTGAGGCTTTTGTCTCGGGAAGGCGGGGCAAGGCGAGAACCCGCGAGCCAGGAGACCTGCCGGCGACATTCGTGCATCAAGGGCCCTCGGGTGGAGGGCGGAAGGGACTTGCAAATGAATACGGTTTCGACTTCGCTGGGCGTTCCGGTCTCGGCTTCCTCGCGCGCCATTCAGCTCGCGCTTGCCGGGTTTCTCGGCATCTTCATCGTCGGCTTCGTCGGCTTCTCGCATATGGAGGCGGCGCACAACGCGGCGCATGACTACCGTCACTCGATGGCCTTTCCCTGCCACTGACGGGAGCGTGACATGACCTTTCTTCGCAACGTCGTGCTGGTCGCGGCGGCGGCAGGGCTTTTGGCAAGCCTCGTCATGACCGCGCTCCAGGCCTATTCCACCGTGCCGCTGATCCTGAAGGCGGAAACCTTCGAGAGCGCCGGCGAGGTCACAGGCCACGATCACGGCGCGCCCGCTGCTGCGGAAGCTACCGGCACCGAAGCCGTGCCGGCCGCCGCCGAGGCGCATTCCCATGGCGAGGAGGCGTGGGCTCCGGCCGACGGTTTCGAGCGCTTCTTCTTCAACTTCCTTGCAAACGTGCTGAGCGGCATCGGCTTCGCGCTGATCCTGGTGGCCGCGTCGGAGTTCGCCGGCGGCATTTCGGGCTGGCGCTCGGGAATTCTCTGGGGCTTTGCCGGCTTCGCCGTGTTCACATTGGCGCCCGGCCTTGGCCTGCCGCCGGAACTGCCGGCCATGCCGGCGGCCGATCTCGCCGCGCGCCAGGTCTGGTGGATCGGCACGGTGTTGGCGACGGCGGCCGGCCTCGCCCTGATCGCCTTTCGCGGCACGGTCGCGCTGTCGATCCTCGGCGTGGCGCTGATCGTCGCCCCGCATGTCATCGGCGCGCCGCAGCCGGAAAGCCACGATTCACCCATTCCCGCCGACCTGCACCACCAGTTCGTGGTCGCCACCACGGTGACCAACCTGATCTTCTGGGCGCTGCTCGGCGGCCTGGTCGGCGCCGTGCGCTCGCGCTTTTTCGGCTCGGCCAGTGAGGCGCGCGGCCAGCTTGCCTGAACGCGGCCGGCTGACCTTCGTCCTCGGCGGGGCGCGCTCCGGCAAGAGCAGCCACGCCGAGGCGCGGGTCACGGCGCTTCCGGCGCCGTGGACCTATATCGCCACGGCGCAGGCCTTCGACGACGAGATGGCGGAGCGCATCGCGCGGCACCGCGCCCGCCGCGAGGCCGGATGGGAAACGGTCGACGCGCCGCTCGATCTGGCCGGAGCCCTCGAGGCGGTTACGGATGGGCGGCCCGTGCTGGTCGACTGCCTGACGCTGTGGCTGTCGAACCATATGCTCGCCGATCATGACGTCGAGGGCGAAAGCCGCCGCCTGGCGGACCTGCTGGCGCGGCCCCGCGGCCCCTGGTTCGTCGTCTCCAACGAGGTCGGCCTCGGCATCGTGCCGGACAACGCGCTCGCCCGGCGCTTTCGCGATGCGGCCGGGCGGCTCAATCAGAAGGTGGCAGCCGTGGCCGACGAGGTGCTGTTCATGGCGGCCGGGCTGCCGATGCGGGTGAAGTGAGATGAAGGCGATCGACGACGCGCAGGCCGAGCGCCACAAGGCCAAGATGACCAAGCGCAAGGCCGTTCAGGACGCGGAGGTCGCGACCAAGACGGTCGAGAAGGGGCTGCTCATCGTCAACACCGGGCCGGGCAAGGGCAAGACCACGGCCGCCTTCGGTCTGGCGTTGCGCATGCTGGGCCACGGCCGCCGCGTCGGCATCGTGCAATTCGTCAAGGGCGCCTGGCACACCGGCGAGCGGGCCGCTTTCGCGGCCTTCGGCGACAAGGTGGTGTGGCATTCGATGGGCGAAGGCTTCACCTGGGAAACGCAGGATCTTCGGCGCGATGTGACAGCGGCCGAAGCCGCCTGGGCGAAGGCACGGGAACTCATGGCCGATCCGACGATCGGCCTCGTCGTGCTCGACGAACTCAACATCGCACTGCGCTACGATTATCTCGATCTCGACTCGGTCGTCGCGGCGCTTAAGGCGCGGCGCGGCGGGCTGCATGTGGTGGTGACCGGCCGCAACGCCAAGCCGGCGCTGGTCGAGGCCGCGGACCTGGTCACCGAGATGGGCGCGACCAAGCACCACTTCGCGGCCGGCGTGAAGGCGCAGCAGGGAATCGAGTTTTAGACGGCTGGCGGGAACGCGCTCAGTCCGCGCCCTCCACGGCCGGCGGAACATTCTCGTCGGCGATCACCTCGACCTCCTCGTTGCGGCCGGCCTCGACCGTGAAGTCGCGCTGGTAGATGTGGTCGCGGTTCTTGGCGACGATGGTGTAGTCGCCTTCGGCCAGCACCATGGAGGCGTAGGCGCCGACGCTTTCGCGCACCGGATCGCCCGAATTGGTGAGAACCGACCAGGACGTGTCGGCGATGGCCTCGCCGCCGGCCTCGCGCACCAGCTTCATCGTCAGCTCGGCCGCCCTGTGCTCCACGGTAGCCTCGGTCAGCTTGCCCGCCTCGACCTTGATGTCGGAGCGCACGACGGCGTTGACGTTCCCGTAGGTCGATACGACGTGATAGGTGCCGGCGTTGAGCCGGATCACCGTGTCCGGGCTGATGTCGGGCAGGATCAGCGCGCGCTCGGCCCCCGGCTTGTCGTCGCCCTGGTAGACCGAGAAGCTCAATTTGTTGCCGGGAATGCGCAAGCCGCCGGAATTCTCCGCATTGAGCTTCAGCCCGCCGGCATCCAGCACGAAGGCCTCGCGCTTGGCGTCGCTGCCGACCGACACGCGCTTGGTCGCGCCGGCGCGCCCGTAGGAGGCGTGCACGAGATATTGCCCCGGCATCAGGTCGAAGGACTGCGTGCCGCCCTTGGCCGAGGCGACGAGCTTCAGCTTACCGTCCGGGCCTGCCTCGGTATCGAACACCCGCCAGACCAGGCCGCGCGTGATCTCGGCGCCATCGCCCACCAGTTGCGCCGCCAGCGTGATGCGGCCGAGCCCGGCGGTCGCCAAGGGCGAGGTGGCTTGGGCCGGGGCGTAGGTGGACAGACCGGGCATGTCGATGTGCAGGCGATCGCCGCGGTCCTGCGCGGATGCGGCAGCCGGGAGTGCGACAAGGCCGACGGCCACCAGCAGGAATTTTCGCGCGATCATGACTTGCCTTGAAGCGCAAGGCGGTGGCAATTTCAAGACCGCGCGCGCCAGGGCGCGGCCCAAGCCGCCGCGCAGCGTGCTTCAGCCGAAAACTCGAGGAACCAGAATAAAATGGCGTCGCCCATCATCGACTTCATGCTTGCCCGCGGCTCCGCGCCGATCCAGGATCTCAAGGGGCCCGGTCCGACGGACGACGAGATCGCCCTGATGCTGAAGATCGCGACCCGCGTGCCGGATCACGGGCGGCTGGAGCCCTGGCGCTTCATCCTCTACCGCGGCAAGGCACGCGAGGAGATCGGCGAGAAGCTGGCGGACCTGGTCGACGCGGTCGAGGGGCCACAGCCGGAAGGCCGCAAGCAGAAGGAGCGCGAGCGGTTTTCCCGCGCGCCGCTGGTGATCGGTGTGATTTCGAGCCCGAAACCGAACCTGAAGATCCCGGGATGGGAGATGTTCCTGTCAGGCGGAGCCGCCGCCATGAGCCTTTTGATTGCTGCGAACGGGCTCGGCTATGGGGCGAACTGGATCACCAACTGGTACTCTGACGTGGAGGAGGGGCGCCGGCTGCTCGGTCTGGCGCCGCACGAGCGCGTCGTCGGCTTCGTCCACATCGGCAATTATGAAGGCCAGCCGCCGGAGCGGCCGCGCCCGGATGTCCCGGCGCTCTATTCCGACTACTCCGGGCCGTGGAAGGAATAGACGATGTTCTTCGAGCCGGCGAAAGGCCACGGATTGCGGCATGATCCGTTCAAGGCGATCGTGGCGCCGCGGCCGATCGGCTGGATCTCGACGATGAGCAGGGCAGGGCAGGTCAATCTCGCGCCTTATTCGTTCTTCAACGCGCTTTCGTCGAAGCCGCCCCTCGTCTGGTTCTCCTCCGACAACGGCAAGGACAGCGTGACCTTCGCCGAGGAGACCGGCGAATTCGTCGTCAACCTGGTCGGCCGCGAGCTTGCCGAGCGGATGGTCAGGACCTCCGTGGAGGCGCCACGCGGCGTCAACGAATTCGACTATGCGGGGCTGGCGGCCGCACCCTCGCAGCTGGTGGCGCCGCCGCGCGTCGCCGAGGCTCCGGCAGCACTTGAATGCAAGGTGACCGAAATCATCCACCCGAAGGCGCTCGACGGGTCGTCGCCCGCCACGATCGCGATCGGCGAGGTCGTCGGCGTCCATATCGACGAGGCCTATCTCAAGGACGGGCTGTTCGACACGGCCAAGGCCGGCAACGTCGCCCGTCTCGGCTATTTCGACTATGCGCGGGTCGACGCCACCTTTGCCATGCGCCCGCCGAAATGGGATCGGGATTGAGACTGGCCAGGCTGCATCGCGGTTACGGACGCAGCCTGGCCAGCAGGCGCTCTGCCCGCTTGAGATGCGGGCGGTCGTACATCTTGCCGCCGATGCCGACCACGCCCGGATTGCCGGCGGCGGCAAAGGCTTCGATCACGGCACGCGCCTCCGCTACCGCCTCGGGTGAGGGGCTGAACGCCTCGTTGATGATCGCCACTTGGTCGGGATGGATCGCCATCTTGCCGGCAAAACCGTCGCGCTCGGCATCGAGGCATTCGGCCTTCAGGCCGGCCGTATCGCGAAAGTCGATGAAGACGGTGTCGATCGCCGCGGTCTCGGCCGCCGAGGCTGCAAGGAGCGTGACCGAGCGGGCGAGGCGAAAGACGTCGGTATAGCGGCCACGCTCGTCGCGGGTCGCGTGCGCGCCGATGGCGGCCGAAAGGTCCTCCGCGCCCCAGGTGACGCCGGCAAGACGCTGGTGGCCTTGGCCGTAGCTCGCCGCGCCGAACACGCCGGCGGCGGTCTCGGTGATGATCGGCAGAATGCGGGTGGCGCCGTCGGCAAGGCCGTTCTCCGCCTCCTGGACGCGGAGCCTCGCGGCCAACCGCTCGACATCAGGCAGGCCGGATGCCTTGGGCAGCATGATGCCGTCCGGCCGCGCCGGTACCAGCGCCGCCAAATCGTCATCCGTGAGGCCGGAAGAGAAATCGTTGACCCGGATGTAGATCGCGGCCCTCGCGGTCCGCCGGGCGCGGATGAAATCGGCCGCGATCGTGCGGGCGGCCGCCTTGTTGCCCGCTGCGACCGAATCCTCAAGATCGACGATGATGACGTCGGCAGCGGACGCGAATCCCTTCTCGAGCTTGCGCTCCGAATCGCCGGGGACGAACAGCAGCGAGCGCATCAGGCGGGCCTCTTCAGCATCATCGCCTGGCGCAGGCAGCGCGCCACAAGCACGCCGTCCTGGTTGAAGGCGCGGTGCTCCATCTCGACGATGCCGCGATCCGGCTTCGACTTCGATTCGCGCGCCGAGACGATCTCCGTCTCCACCCGGATCGTGTCGCCATGGAAGACCGGATGCGGAAACACCGTCTCGCGCATGCCGAGATTGCCGACCAGCGTGCCGAGCGTCGTGTCGTGCACGGAGATGCCGATCATCAGGCCGAGCGTGAACAGCGAGTTTACCAGCGGCCGGCCCCATTCGCTCTTGGCAGCGAAGTCGAAGTCGATATGCAGCGGCTGCGGGTTGAGCGTCATGGTGGAGAACATCATGTTGTCGTTCTCCGTCACCGTCTTGGTGAGCTGGTGCCGGACGACCAGCCCCGGCCGGCACTCCTCCAGGTACAATCCCGCCACGCGATCTCCTCCTGTTTCCCGACCTTGCTAGCCCCCGCCGCCCCGGCCGGCAAGCCGGTTAAGGAACATGGTGAACGCTTCGTAAACCTTTTGTTCCTAGGGTCGCCGACGGGACCGGGCGTCGTTCCGGGGGTAGTGGGCAGTCCGCATGGTGGTGTCGCAATTCCTGAGGTGGGTCAACACGGCGCGCGTCGCCGAGCGGGCCGCGGCGGCGAGTGCGTTGGCGCGCGCCTTCATCGAGAACCGCTTCGCCTTCGAGGAACGCTGCGCGGCGGAAGCGGCGCTCACCTTCCTGCTCGACGACCCCTCGTGGAAAGTGCGGCTGGCGCTTGCTGAAGCCCTGTCGATGAGCCGGCACGCCCCCTTGCAGGTGATCAGCGCGCTGGCCTCCGACCAGCCGGAGGTGGCCAGCCTGATCATCGGGCGCTCGCCGCTGATCACCGATGCCGATCTGATCGACCGGGTCGCCACGGGAAGCGTGGCCACGCAGGAGCTGATCGCCCGCAGGTCGGCCGTCTCGATGTCGGTTTCGGCCGCGCTGGCCGAGGTGGGCGAAGCCGAAGCCTGCTCGGCCCTTCTCGCCAATCCCGGCGCCGACATCGCCTCGATCAGCTTCCGCCGCATCGCCGAGCGGCACGGCCATGTCGGGCGACTGCGCGAAGCCATGGTCGCCGATCCGCGGCTGCCCTCGGACTGCCGTCACATGCTGCTGGTCAAGCTCGGCGACGCGCTGAGCCGGGCGCCGCTGGTCCGCGCGCTGATCGGCCATGCACGCGCCGAGAAGGTGGCGCGCGACGCCTGCGTCAGGGCATCGCTCATGCTCATCGAAGGCACGCATGCCGACGAACACGGCGCGCTGATCGAGCACCTGCGTCTGCGCGGCGACCTCACCGCCGCCTTCCTCATCCGTGTGGTCGCGCACGGCAAGATGGATTTTTTCGGTTCCGCCCTTATTGCCCTGAGCGGAGAGGCCGGGCACCGCGTGAAGTCGCTGCTCGCCGCCGGCGGCGACGGTGCCGTCTCGGCGCTGCTGAACCGGGCGGGGCTGGGCGCCGTCACCCATGCCGTGATCGTCCGCGCGCTGAAGGTCTGGCGCGAGGTCGCGAGGGGCAAGCGCGTCGCCGGCCCGCAGGAGGTGTCATGGCTGATGTTGAGGGAACTCGGCCCGAATCCGGCGGGAGAACTCGCAAGCCTGCTGAAGTCGATCCATGTCGACGTGCTGCGCGAGAACGCCCGCGCCCATGCGATGGCGATCGCGGCCGCGTAGCTTTCCGCGCGCCGGCGAGGCCAGCCTGGTTATTCGATTTCGCCGGCCGGCGCCGAATCGCCATTGGCCGCAATCGTCTCGGTTAGCCTTGCCGATCAGATGTCGTTGTGGGCGCCGACGGGTACGCCGCGGCAGGCATCGGCCTCGCGAGCCGCGCGCATCGCCGCCAGCCTGACCCTCATCGCACCTCGTAGCCGACCTCGTCGCAGCCGTGGCAGAGCATCTTCCAGAAGCTGCGGGCGAAGGAGCGGAAGACGTAGAGATCGAAACGGTCGGGGCCGGTGCGCTGGATCTGCGCGAAGATGTCGTGATGATTGGTCGAGATGCCTGACCCGACGGGCAGCGCCGGCAGCGAGAAGTCGACGGCGAAGAATTTCTGCAGCACCCACTCCGCCTTCGCCCCGGCGATACGGATCGCCGTGCGGCCATGCGAAAGATCGGTGACGGTTCCATCGCTTATCGGGATTGCGTGAACCAGCGTGTCAGCCAACCCCTCGTCGTCGGCCACGATCAGGAAGCGGCCGGGCGCGAAGCCGAAAGCCGCCTTAGCCTCCATGGCGACACCGCCGCCGGCGCCGTCGGGCAGCGACAGGGCGGTTGCCGTCTTGATCGCTGCGATGACGGCCCGTTCCGAGCCGGGCCAGGCCGCGGCCTGCACGATGGAGCCGGGCTGCGTCTCCGACAGCACCACGCCGACGCCGTCGGCGAAGTTGCCATGCGAGCCGGGGCGCCACACCGGCTGCAGAGGCGACAGCATCTCAACCATGCAGGCGGGTCCCTTCCGGATCGAAGAAGTGATGGCTGACGATCTCGACCTCGCCGAAGCGTTTTCGCAGCGGATCGGAGATGTAGGCGCGGGTGCCATGGCGCGCCTTGCCGCCGCGGATCAGCGCCAGGGCGATGTGCCTGCCGAGCGCCGGCGAGTAGCATGCGGCGGTGAGATGGCCGAGCGAATGGCGCGGACGCTCCTCGTCGGGGTAGTCGACGACATGCGCGCCGCCATTGAGCGGCCGGTTGTCGCGGGCGATCAGGCCGACAAGGCTCAGGCGTTCGTCCGAGACAAGACCCTCGCGCCCCAGCATGGCGGAGCCGATGAACGGCTTCTTCTTCGACAGCATCCAGTCCAGATGCAGGTCGTGCGCGGTGGTGCGGCCGTCGATCTCGGCGCCGGTGACATGGCCCTTCTCGATGCGCAGTGTGCCCAGCGCCTCCAGCCCGTAGGGGACGAGGCCGTATGGCTTGCCAGCCTCGATCAATTCCTCCCAGACATGCGTGCCGTGGCCGGCGCCGCAATAGACTTCGAAGGCCATTTCGCCGGAGAAGGAGAGGCGGCAGATCGTCACCGGCGCGCCGGCGATCTCGCCTTTGACGATGCCCATGAAGGGCATGGCGGCATTGTCGACCGCCGTGCCGGTGACGCAGGCGGCGAGAATTTCCCGCGCCTTCGGCCCGCCGATCGCAGCACCCGCCCACTGGTCGGTGACGGAAGTGACGTGCACCCTGAGGTCCGGCCACACCACGTCGAGGAAATACTCGAGATGCTGCATGACCTTGCCGGCATTGGCCGTGGTCGTGGTCATCAGGAAGTCGTGCTCGCCGAGCCGCCAGGTCGTGCCGTCGTCCATGACGAAACCGTCCTCGCGCAGCATCAGGCCGTAGCGCGCCTTGTTCACCGGCAGGGTGGAGAACATGTTGGTATAGACCCGGTCGAGGAATTCGGCCGCGTCCGGCCCCTGCACGGCGATCTTGCCGAGCGTCGACACGTCGACGATGCCGGCGGCCTCGCGCACGATGCGCGCCTCGCGCACATAGGCCTGATCGACGGTCTCGCCCGACAGGCCGTAGATCTGCGGACGCAGCCACAGGCCGGCGGCATAGAGCGTGGCGCCGTTGTCGGCATGCCAGTCGTGCATCGGCGTCAGCCGCTCCGGTTTGATGTCGCCGAAACGCTCGGCCGCCAGCGCGCCGATCGACACGGGCGCGAAGGGCGGGCGGAAGCGCGTCGTGCCGACCTCGGGGATCGGCTTGCCCAGCGTGTCGGCCATGATGGCGAGGCCGGGCACGTTTGAGGTCTTGCCCTGGTCGGTCGCCATGCCGAGCGTGGTGTAGCGCTTCAGGTGCTCGACCGAGACGAAACCCTCGCGATGCGCCAGACGGACGTCCTCGGCCGTCACGTCATGCTGGAAATCGACGAAGGCTTTTCCCTTCGCCGGAATCTCGAACACAGGTGCCGGCTCGGAAAAGGGAGCGGCATTGCCGACCTCCGGTGCTGCGATCGGGCGGCCCCTGCCATTGGCCGCGCTTAGGCCGGCGGAAATGCCTTCCGCCAACGCCTGCGCGGTGGAGAAACGGCCGTTGAAGGCGCCGGCGCCGAGCCAGGCCTGTGTCGGCTCAGGCGGCAGGAAGGCCTGCAGGCCTTCGTCCCAGCGCGGCGTGGTGCCGGCCTGGCTGGCGAGGTGGATGGCCGGCGACCAGCCGCCGGAGACGAGCAGGCAGTCGGCATCGAGATGGCGCGGCTCACCGGAGAGCTGCCGCGTGGCAACATCGAAGCGCTGCACCTTCACGCCGGAAAGCGCCTTGCCGCCCTCGGTGCCGACGACGGCATGGCCGGTGAGATGCTCGCAGCCCGCCGCGGCGGCGATGGCTTGTGCCTCGGCGGAGATTTCCGCGCGCATGTCGACGATGGCGGCGATCGTGCCGCCTGCCTCGCGCAGTGCGGCGGCTGCAGCATAGGCGCCGTCGTTGTTGACGAACAGAACGGCCTTGTCGCCGGCAACGATGCCGAATTCCCGCGCATAGCGCTCGGCGGCGGAGGCGAGCATCACGCCCGGGCGGTCGTTGCCGGGGAACACCAGCGGCCGCTCCAAGGCTCCCGTGGCGAGCACGACCTTTCTGGCGCGAATGGTCCAGTGGCGATGGCGCGGCTCGCCCTTGGCCGGTGCCGGCTTGTGGTCTGCGACGCGCTCCAGCGCCGCGATGGTGTTGTCGTCGTAGTAACCCCAAACGGTAGTGCGCGGCAGCAGCCGGACATTGTCGCGCCCGGCAAGGTCGCGGACGGCTTCAGCAGCCCATTCGGAAGCCGGCGTGCCGTCGATGGTCTCGGCCGACCAGTTGGCCGAGCCGCCGAGGCGCGGCTCGAACTCGGCCAGGATGACGCGCGCACCGCTGTCGGCCGCGGTGCTGGCGGCCATCAGCCCGGCCGGACCCGAGCCGACGACCAGCACGTCGCAGAAGGCGTTCATGCGCTCATAACGCGCCGTATCAGGTGCCAGCCCGGCGCGGCCGAGGCCGGCGGCGCGGCGGATGAAGCGCTCGCATATCATCCAGAAGCGCGTGCCCTTCAGCGGGCCGAGCACCGGGCCCATGAAGGTCTTGTAGTAGAAGCCGGCCGAGATCAGCGGACCGGCGAGCCCGTTGACGGCACCGACGTCGAAATCCAGTGAGGGAAAGCGGTTCTGGCTGACGGCGGTAAAGCCGTCGTGGATTTCGATGGTGGTGGCCGGGATGTTGGGCTCGCGCACCTCGCCGCGCAGCACCGTGACCAGCGCGTTTGGCTCCTCGACGCCGGCCGACAGGAGGCCGCGCGGGCGGTGGTACTTGAAGGAGCGGCCGAAAAGCGACACGCCGCCGGCGAGCAGCGCCGAGGCGAGCGTGTCGCCGGCATGTCCGGTCATCGGCCTGCCGTCGAAGGTGAAGCGGATCGTGCGGGCGCGGTCGATGCGCCCGCCATTGCCGCGGCGCGGGCTCATGGGCGAGGCCCCTGTCTGCGGGACGAGGCATGCGCGGTCGACGGCCGGGCGAAGACGACGTCGAGGATGCGGTGGGTGAGCGTGTTGCGGGTCACCTTGAGGTGCGAGCGGCAGCCGCCGGAGTGCTGCCAATACTCATGATGGTCGCCGGCCGGGTTGGTCCGGTCATAGACATAGGCGTTCCATGCCGCCTGGTCGGTCGAGGCGGGATCCGGACGCACGCGGTTGGCGTCGCCTTGGTAGGTGAACTCGGACACGTCGCGCGCGCCGCAATAGGGGCAGGGGATCAGCATGGTTCGAAATGCCCCAGATTTGATTGTGGGGTCGGCGCTCCTTCGCACCCCCCTCTGTCCTGCCGGACATCTCCCACACAAGGGCGGAGATTGGCCGGCCGCTTCCTTGGCGCCCATTCTGCAACGCTGGTGATTGGCGAAAACCGGCGTGACAGCCAATCTCCCCCCTTGTGGGGGAGATGTCCGGCAGGACAGAGGGGGGCAACGTGGAGTGCCGACATGGTTTCCATCAACACAGCTTCAATGCAGCCTTGGCGTCGCGCCCTGGCCCTTGTCGTCGATGACGAGGCCGCGGTGGAACCGGTCGAGGGTGAAGGGGGCGTTGAGCTCGTGCGGGGCGTTCTTGGCGATGGTCCAGGCGAAACACCAGCCGGAGATCGGCGTCGCCTTGAAGCCGCCATAGCACCAGCCGCAATTGAGATACATGCCGGGCAGCGGGCCGGTGGTGATGATCGGCGAGCCGTCCATCGACATGTCGCACACGCCGCCCCAGGAGCGCAGCACGCGCACCGGCGCCAGCGACGGGAACAGCGCCAGCATCTCGCTCATCACCTCCTCGACGATCGGCAGACCGCCGCGCTGGGCGTAGGAGTTGTAGCCGTCGAGGTCGCCGCCATAGACGAGCCCGCCCTTGTCGGACTGGCCCATGTAGAAATGGCCCATGCCGAAGGTGACCACGGTATCGAGGAAGGGTTTCAGCGATTCCGAGACGAAGGCCTGCAGCACGTGGCTCTCGATCGGCAGGCGCTCGATGCCGGCCATGCGGAGCACGTGGCCGGTGGAGCCGGCGACCGCCACCGCCACCTTCTTCGCCCTGATCTCGCCGCGCGTCGTGGCGACGCCGACCACGCGATCGCCTTCCCTGAGGAAGCCGGTGACCGCGCAGTTCTCAAGAATGTCGACGCCGCGGCGGTCGGCGCCGCGCGCATAGCCCCAGGCGACGGCGTCGTGGCGGGCGGTGCCGGCGCGCCGCTGCATCAGCCCGCCGACGATCGGGAAGCGGGCGGAGCGCGACATGTCGATGCCGGGCACGAGGCGGGCGATCTGCTCCGGCGTCATGAGCTCTGCGTCGGCATCGAGATGGCGCATGGCGTTGCCGCGGCGGGCATAATCGTCGAGCTGTGCCGGCGTGTGGGCCAGGTTGAGCACGCCGCGCTGCGAGAACATGACGTTGTAGTTGAGGTCGTGGGAAAGATTCTCCCACAGCTTCATCGACTGCTCGTAGAAGCGGATGTTTTCCGGCAGCAGGTAGTTGGAGCGCACGGCCGTGGTGTTGCGTCCGACATTGCCGGAGCCGAGATAGCCCTTCTCCAGCACGGCGACGTTGGTGATGCCGTGCTCCTTGGCGAGATAGTAGGCGGTCGACAGCCCGTGGCCGCCACCACCGATGACGATGACGTCATAGGACGGCTTCGGGTCCGGCTTGCGCCAGGCCGGCTTCCAGTGGCGGTTGCCCGAAAGCGCGTTCTTCAGGATCGAGAGAGCAGAATATTCCGCCATCGCAGGGCATCGTCCAGGTCAGGGAGTCGCGGCAGACTATAGGCGCAGCCGGTGCGCCAAGGCCAGTTTTACGCCACCGCTTTTCACAAGTCCGACTTGGCGGGAGGATATCGACAACCTGCCGACCTTCGACGGCGCGGGAAACGGGGGCTGGCGCGGGCGGAAGTCAGGCCGGCGACGCTTCCCGCGGTACGGCGGTCAGCCTGTCCCAGGCGGCCATCGCGCCTTCGGCGACGGCGAGCAGCGTCCCGACGGCGGCGCCATCGCGGGCCTGGATCGACATGCCCTGCTGGACGGTGGCGTAGAAGCTGGCGACCGCCTGGCAGTCGAGGCCGGCTGGCAGCTCGCCCTCGGCGATGCCGCGCTCCAGCCTTTCGCGCAATCCCGCGAGATTTCCGGCGCGATGCCGGCGCAGCACGGCGCAGGCTTCGGGGCTGGCGTCGCTGCCGTTGAGCGCGCCCAGCACGATCAGGCAGCCGGCCGGCTTGTCCGAGCGGGTGAAGGAATGGGCCGTCCGCCTCAGATAGGCCCCGAAGGCGGCGCGCGCGGTCGGCTCGGTCGTCAGCGCTTCCCATATCTCCGGGCCTTCGCTGCGCTCGTAGAGCTCCACCGCCTCGCTGAACAGCTCTTCCTTGGAGCCGAAGGCGGCATAGAGGCTGGGCGGATTGATGCCCATCGCAGCCGTTAGGTCCGCCAGCGACGTGCCGCCATAACCCTTTGCCCAGAACAGCTCCATCGCGCACCGCAGCGCTTCCTGACGATTGAACTGCCGTGGCCTGCCGCGTCCGGACATGCCTTCATCCTTTTTGTATCAGTCGATAAATAAACCGCTTGACGTGTCTAGGCAAGCGGCGCATGAAATATGTAGTAATCACTAAATTAAAAGGAGTCGAGACATGAGCAAGCTGGTTGGCAAGGTTGCGCTGGTCACGGGAGGAAGTCGCGGAATTGGTGCCGCGATCGCCGGACGCCTGGCCTTGGAAGGCGCCGATGTCGCCTTCACCTACGCCCGCTCGGGCGACAGGGCAGAAGCGATGGTCCGGGCGGTCGAAGAGCGGGGGCGCCGCGCCCTGGCGATTCATGCCGACAGCGCCGATCCCGGCGCGGTCGAAACCGCCGTCAGTCTGACCGTCGAGCGGCTCGGCAGGCTCGACGTCCTGGTCAACAACGCCGGCGTCTACGAGGTCGGGGCGATCGACCGGCTCACCCGGGAGGATTTCGAGAAGACCGTCGCCATCAATCTTCGCGCCCCCTTCCTGGCCTCCAGCGCGGCGGCGCGTCACATGGGCGATGGCGCCAGGATCATCTCGATCGGCAGCACCTTCGCCACGCGCGCGCCGGAAGAAGGACTCAGCCTCTATTCGCTAAGCAAGGCCGCCCTCATCGGAATGACCAAGGGCATGGCGCGCGACCTGGGCGCGCGGGGCATCACCGTCAATGTCGTCCACCCCGGCCCGACCGACACGGACATGAACCCGGCTTCAGGCCCGGGGGCGGCGGCGCAACTGCGATCGATCCCGCTCCGGCGCTTCAGCGATCCGGACGACGTCGCAGGACTCGTCGCCTGGCTGGCCGGGCCGGAAGGACGCAACGTCACCGGCGCCGAATTCACGATCGACGGCGGGGCGAACGTCTGAACGATGCGGTCGGCCGGCGTCGTGGCGCAACCTTGCAGCGGCTCCCGAAAAGGCCGGTGCGGGCTAGGCAGTCGACTGCGCGGCCGCGATCGTTGCCGCCACCGCTTCGGCATCCGTCACCGTGTTGCGGTACTCGCGGTCGAGGTCGGTTCCGCCCATGCCGACATTCGGATTGCGGTAGGCCATGCCGCTCGGCACGTCCTTCAGCGCGGCGAAATGCATCTCTTCGACGCCGGTGGCAGCCAGAACACCGGCGATGTTGCCGGCGTCGAGCCCGCCGCAGGCCATGACGATGATGCGGCCGCCCGCCTGTCTCACCAGGCGGGCGAGCAGGTCGGCACCCTCGACCGCCGTGTCGCGCTGGCCGCTGGTGAGCACGCGGCCGACGCCGCAGCGCACCAGCGCCTCCAGCGCTTCCGCCGGATCGCGCGTCATGTCGAAGGCGCGGTGGCAGGTGACGGCGAGCGGCCCGGCCGCCTCGGCCAGCGCCGCCATCCGCGGCTCGTCGATCGTGCCGTCGGCCCTCAGGCAGCCGACGACGACGCCGGCGACCCCGAAATCACGCAGCGCCGCCACGTCATCGAGCATCGAGCCGAACTCGCGCTCGCTGTAGAGGAAATCGCCGCCGCGCGGCCGCACGATCACATGGAACGGGATTTTGGCGACGGCGAGCGCCTGCCGTACGGTACCGATGCTCGGCGTTATGCCGCCCTCGATCAGCGCCGCGCACAGCTCGACGCGGTCGGCGCCGCCTTCCTGGGCGGCCACCAGCCCGTCAATGCCTTCGACGCAGACTTCGATGAGGGGCATTGGCGTCTCCGTTTCCTCCCCTTCGAGGGGAGGGTGGCGGCGAAGCCGCCAGGTGGGGTACGTGCAGCAGTGCTCGGCGCCTCGTCTTACGCCGTCAGAATGGGCGCGGGCGCACGGCCGCTTGTACCCCTTCTGGCCGCTTCGCGGCCATCTCCTCCCTCAAAGGGGAGAAAGCTCGCGCTCAGCCGAACTTCGGGTCGAGGCTGCCGTTCTTGTAGCGCTTGGCCATTTCGGAAACCGGCAGTGGCTTGATCTTGTCGGCGTGACCGGCGGTGCCGAACTCCTCGAAGCGCTGCTTGCACAGTTTTGTCATCGCCGCCATTGCAGGCTTCAGATATTTGCGCGGGTCGAACTCGCTCGGGTCCTCGGAGAGAATCTTGCGGATCTGGCCGGTCAGCGCCATGCGGTTGTCGGTGTCGATGTTGATCTTGCGCACGCCGTTCTTGATGCCGCGCTGGATCTCCTCCACCGGCACGCCCCAGGTCGGCTTCATCTTGCCGCCGTATTTGTTGATGATCTCCTGCAGGTCCTCCGGCACGGAGGAGGAGCCGTGCATGACCAGATGCGTGTTCGGCAGCTTGCGGTGGATCTCCTCGATGACGTGCATGGCGAGAACCTTGCCGTCCGGCTTGCGCGAGAACTTGTAGGCGCCGTGGCTGGTGCCCATGGCGATGGCCAGCGCGTCGACCCTGGTCTCGGCGACGAATTTCACCGCCTCGTCGGGATCGGTGAGCAGCTGGTCGTGGGACAGCTTGCCCTCGGCGCCGTGGCCGTCCTCCTTGTCGCCCATGCCGGTCTCCAGCGAGCCGAGCACGCCCAGTTCGCCCTCGACCGAGATGCCGCCGAGATGCGCCATGTCGGTGACCGTCTTGGTCACACCGACATTGTAGTCCCAGTCGCCGGGCGTCTTGCCGTCGGCCTTGAGCGAGCCGTCCATCATCACAGAGGTGAAGCCCGACTGGATCGCCGTCATGCATGTGCCGGGCTCGTTGCCGTGGTCGAGATGCACGCACACCGGGATCTGCGGATAGATCTCGGTGACGGCGTCCATCATGTGGCGCAACATGATGTCGTTGGCGTAGGCGCGGGCGCCGCGCGAGGCCTGCAGGATCACCGGAGCGTTGGCGGCGTCCGCCGCTTCCATGATCGCCAGCGCCTGCTCCATATTGTTGATGTTGAAGGCGGGGACGCCGTAGCCATGCTCGGCGGCGTGATCAAGCAACTGCCGAAGGGTGATGCGGGCCATGCAAACTGTCTCCTCACGATCTGCAAAAAATAATCTGGATGCCGACCGAATAGTGGAAAAACGACCGGGAAAACAGCGAATTTCCAACTTTTCGCGACATTTGCAGCGCCGATTCGGAGCGCAACGCGGCATCCGGGCGGCTCAATCGATTAAAAGGATACTGTTACCTGCCTAGCAAGCCGGAGGCCCGGGCAGGACCATCCCGGCGGCGGCATTTCGAGCCCCGCCGTTCAGGCTCCGTAGACCGCGCGCATCCGCACCGCTTCTTCCGAGATGTCGCCCGGCTGCGCGCCCTTCTGTACCCTGGCCTTGATCTTCTTGACATGCGCGGCATAGCCCTTGTTGGCGGGCTCGATCTTCGCCGCCTTCGCCGCGAAGGTCTGCGCCTTCGCATAGAGCCCGAACTGCATGTAGATCAGGCTGAGGTCGTAGCTGGGCTTGGCGAAGCGCGGGAACGCCTGCATTGACTTGCGGTGAATGGCGATCGCCTGATCGTAGTCGCCGAGCTTCTTGAAACAGGTCGCCAGGTTGAAGCGGTAGTTGGGCTGGTCGGGCAGGATCGCGTCGGCGAGCGCGAAGGCGCGCAGCGCCTCCGCATGGTCCCCTTCCTGCATGAGCGCCAATCCCAGCAGATAGTGGGCATGGTCCGACCACAGGTTCTGCTTGGTGACTTCCCGGCCGATGCGGATAGCGGCGTTCCATTCCTTCCGGTCGTGGGCGACATGCAGCGCATAGAAGTAGGTGGCAAAACCCTCGTGCCGCAGTGCGTTGCCGTCCTGTTGCAGCGGCGGCAGCGGTTCACCGGCGAGAAAGGCCTGCAGCAGCGGCACCAGAAGGCGTCTGCCATGCAGATAGGCCGGAATGTCATGGCCGACCCGGCGGAGGGTTCGTCCCTGAAAATTCGGCAGCGCCGTCGCCAGGCTCATGCAGTAGAGCTCGACGGGATCGCGCTCCCCCGCAATCACCGTGACCGGCTGTTCGGCGGCGCGGACGAAGCCGTGCAGGTTCTGGTGCCGGATGGAGGCATCCGGCGCCATCAGCCTTTCGCTGCGGCTTGCCGGCAGCTTCAGCGTGGTTTCCGGAGAAAAGGCGAGGACGCGCGCGCCGAGTTGCGTTCCGTAGAGGATGGCGCCGTGTGCGCCCATGCCTTGCCCGACGACCACGATTTCCTCGGCCCCAAGATAGCGGGCCCAGAGCGAAAGCGTATGCAGCGTTTGATCGACATCGTCGCCCAGGCCCGGGACGCCGCCCTGGTACCATTCGTTGCGGCCGCCATTGTTCAGGAATAGCCGGTTGGCGGGGAGTTCGTCCGCGGCGTCGACGAAATTGAAGGAACCCGGCTTGGCGCCGGAAGCGCTCATGAAGATCGCGAGCTGCTTCGAGCCCGCATGCGGGACGACCTTGAAGGCATCTCCCTCGAAGGCGGAGGGGGGCGCCACGATGGCGGTTTTCAGGGCCAGCTCCGATTGACGACTCACGCGGGCACCTCCTTCAGCAGAAAAAACGGGCCACTCCTACAGGACTTCGCCCCGGCTGCAAACCGCAAGGCGGCGAAAGAGCGATTTCCCCGCTGCGGTGGAGGTCGGCGCCGACGGTCGGAAAACAACCACTGGTCAGTTGAACACGATGCGGCCGAGCACATGCAGACGCTCGCCCTCCGGCCGCACGATCACCGCCTCGCCCTCGCGCGCCGAAACACCGGTCAACTCGCGGATGTTCTCGGCATGGGTGATCATGAGAAAATTGTCCGAGCCGGAGAAATTCGTGATCTCGGTCAGGATCGCCTTGATCTGCTCGGCCTTGACCGCTTCGTCGGCAGCGAGCGGGTCGAGGGCTTCGAAAGGCTCCGGATCTTCGCGGAAGGCGACACGCGCCGTCTCGAGGCAGCGGCAGTAGCGGCTGGACAGCATCCGCTCGACCGGCGCGGCGCGGGCGGCGAACAGGGCCCCGATCTTGCGCGCCTGCTGCTTGCCGCGTTCGGAAAGATTGCGCTGCGTGCTGCATTTCTCGATGTCGAAATTGGCCGGCTCCGCGGCTCCGCCGCTCACCATGGCGTTGCGCAGCAGAACGACATGGCCGCCGTCGCGCAGCAGCGCCCAGCCGGCTTCCGTCGCCGGCGCGGCGACTGCCGTGGCGATGAGCGCGATCAATGCGAAAACGAAACGAAGCATCCGGCCTCCCTGTGCGGTCGCCCGGATATAGGGATGGTATCGACGGCGAAAAGACAAGCCGGCGCACGGGGCGAAAGCTCAACAGAAGGTGTTCGACGATTGACAGGCCGGTATCAGGCGGGTCCAGGGGCGGCATGCGCGTGTGGACACGCTCGGACGTTGCGCCGCCTCCGGCGCTCGCCTATCACGCGCTGATGTCTCCGCTTCTCGAAACCGTGCTGTTCATCTTCGGGCTGGTGGCGCTCGGCTATATCGCCGGCGCCACCGGCTATCTGAAGGTGCAGACGGGCGAGGCGCTTTCCGAATTCGCCGTCGGCGTGGCGCTGCCGCTGCTTTTGTTCCGCACCATGATCGGGGCCGATTTCCACGGTTCCGCGCCGTGGGGCCTGTGGGGCGTATATTTTGCCGCCGTCGTCGTCGCCTGGACCGCCGGCCACCTCGTCACGACCCGCGTGTTCGGCCGCGATTCCAGGGCCGGTGTGGTCGGCGGCGTGTCGTCGGCTTTCTCCAACCTGGTGCTGCTCGGCATCCCCTTCATGCTCGGCGTGTTCGGACAGCGCGGTTTCGAGGAGCTGTCGCTGCTGATCTCGATCCACCTGCCGACCATGCTGATGGCCTCCATCATCCTGTTCGAGCTGTTCTCGCGGGACGGCGTCGAGCCGATGCACCCGCTGCGCATCGTCCGGGATTTCCTGCGCAAGGTTTTCACCAACCCGCTGATCGTCGGCATCGTCTGCGGCCTGGCGTGGCGGTTCACCGGCCTGGAGCTGCCGGCGCTCGCCATGCGCTTCGTCGATGCGCTGGCCGAGATCGCCGCGCCGCTGGCGCTGTTCGCCATGGGGCTCGGGCTGAAGCGCTTCGGGGTGTCGGGCAATGTGCGCCCGGCGCTGGCGCTGTCGGCGCTGAAACTCGGGCTGATGCCGGCGGCGGCGCTGGCGCTGGCCTGGCTGTTCGACCTGCCGCCGCTCACCGCGAAAGTGGCGGTCGCGGCAGCGGCGCTGCCGTCTGGAGTGAATTCCTATCTCATCGCCACCCAGTTCGGCACCGGCCAGGCGCTCGCCTCCAACCAGATGACGATCGCTACGGCGCTTGCGGCGGTCACCACCGCGCTGTGGCTGACGGCGGCGCAGGCGGTGTTCGGTTAGGCCAGGTCGGCTGAACTGGACCAATCGCGATCTGCGCCTGCGGCGATTGATCCGGGCGTTGCCGATAGGGTAAGACCAGTGCCGGAGCGGCCGCCGCTCGGCGCGGCCGCATGCGCCCGATCGCGGCGCCCTCATCACGTCACGCAAAGGGTCCCGCCCGGACGGGACCGCAGGGAGACCATCATGCTCCAGAAGACCAGCCATTTCATGCGCCAGGCCAACTTCATCGGCGGCGAGTGGGTGCAGGCCGATTCCGGCAAGACGGTCGACGTCACCAATCCGGCGACCGGCCTGGTCATCGGCACCGTGCCGAACTCCGGCAAGGCCGAGACGCGCCGCGCCATCGAGGCGGCCGAGGCCGCGTTCCTGTCGTGGAAGAAGACGAGCGTGCTGGAGCGCCACAAGCTGCTGCGCAAGCTGCACGACGCCATCATGGACAACCAGCAGCCGCTGGCCGAGCTGCTGACCATGGAGCAGGGCAAGTCGCTGACCGAGGCCAAGGGCGAGATCGCCATCTCGGCCGCCTATGTGCTGTGGTTCGCGGAAGAAGGCCGCCGCGCCTATGGCGACGTCGTGCCGTCGCCCTGGGGCGACCGGCGCATCCTCGTCACCAAGGAGCCGACCGGGGTGATCGCCGCGATCACGCCGTGGAACTTCCCGTCCTCGATGCTGTCGCGCAAGCTGGCCCCGGCGCTCGCCGCGGGCTGCACCACCGTCGTGAAGCCCGCCTCGCAGACGCCCTATTCGGGCCTTGCCTGGGGCGCGCTGTGCGAGGAGGCCGGTTTCCCGAAGGGCACCGTCAACATCGTCACCGGCTCGGCCAGCGAGATCGGCGACGAGATCTGTGCCAACCCGCTGGTCAAGAAGATCACCTTCACCGGCTCGACCGGCGTCGGCAAGATGCTGATGGCCAAGGCCGCCGCGACCGTGAAGAAGGTGTCGATGGAACTCGGCGGCAATGCGCCGTTCCTGGTGTTCGACGACGCCGACATCGACCGCGCCGTGGAAGGCGCGATGCTGGCGAAGTACCGCAATTCCGGCCAGACCTGCGTATGCACCAACCGCTTCTTCGTGCAGGCGGGCGTCTACGACGCGTTCGTCGAGAAGTTTTCCGAGGCGAGCCGCAAGCTCAAGGTCGGCGCCGGCCTCGAGGATGGCACCCAGCAGGGTCCGCTGATCGACGAGAAGGCGGTCGAGAAGGTCGAGGAATTCGTCGCCGACGCGAAGGCCAAGGGCGGCAAGGTGGTGACCGGCGGCAAGCGCCACGCGCTCGGAGGCTCCTTCTTCGAGCCGACCGTGATCTCCGAGGCTACCCCCGACATGATGTTCATGAAGGAGGAGATCTTCGGCCCGCTGGCGCCCGTCTTCCGCTTCGAGACCGAGGAGGAGGCGGTAAAGCTCGCCAACGACACCGAGTTCGGCCTCGCCTGCTACTTCTATACCGGCGATCTCGGTCGCGCCTTCCGGGTTATGGAAGGGCTGAAATACGGCATGGTCGGCGTCAATGAAGGCCTGATCACCACGGTCGAGGCGCCGTTCGGCGGCATGAAGGAGTCGGGCATCGGCCGCGAGGGCGGCCACCAGGGCATCGAGGACTATCTCGACACAAAATATGTCTGCATCGGCGGCCTCGGCCTCTGAGCCGGCGGCGCTGGAGATGGGGGCGGACACGATCTTCGGTCACGCGCCGGCCGGCGAGCCGGTCCGGCGCCTGACGATCTCGGCCGGCGGCCTCACGGCAAACATCCTGTCGTGGGGCGCCGTGATCCAGGATCTCAGGCTGGAGGGCCACGAGGCCCCGCTGACGCTCGGCTTCGAGCGCCTCGACGACTATCTCGAACATCCCAATTATTTCGGCGCGGTGGTGGGCCGCCACGCCAACCGCATCCGCGACGGCCGCTTCACCGTTGCCGGCGACGAATACCGCATCGAGCCGGAGCGTCCGCAAGCGCACGGCCTGCACGGCGGCTCGGGCGGCTACGGCCGCCGCAACTGGGCCGTGGCCGGTTTCGGCGCCGATTTCGTCAGTCTTTCGCTCACCGATCCGGACGGCATAATGGGCTTTCCCGGTTCCCTCGACGTGCAGTGCGTCTACAGGCTGCGGGAACCCGGCATTTTCTCCGTCGAGCTGACGGCCACCACCGACCAGCCGACGCTCTGCAACCTCGCCCAGCATGCCTATTTCAATCTCGACGACGGCGGCGCGACCGACACGCTGTCGCACGAGCTGACGATCGCGGCGGATGCCTACCTGCCGGTCGATGCGGAGCTGATCCCGACCGGCGAGGTGCTGCCGGTGGCGGGCACCGTGTATGATTTCCGCCGGCCGCGTAAGATCAGGCCCGCCGAGGTGGAAGCATCCGTCCGCTACGACAATAATTTTTGCCTGGCCGCCGCCCGCGGCGCCCTGCGGCGCGCGGCCTGGGCGCGCGCCGCCCGGTCGGGAGTCGAGATGGAGGTCTGGACCACCGAGCCGGGCATCCAGTTCTATGGCGGCCAATATGTCGGCAATCAGCCGGCCGGGCTTGGCGGGCGGGAGTACGGGCCGTTCTCCGGCTTCTGCCTGGAGGCGCAGACCTGGCCCGATTCGCCCAACCGGCCGTATTTCCCGCAGGCGCTGCTGCGGCCCGACGAAATCTACCGGCAGATCACGGAGTTCCGGTTCCGACGGGGGTGAGCGGGTTGGCGTCCTGCGACGGACGATACTGGCGCAACTCTGCTGGCCTTTTGGTGCGTTCTGCATCGGCTGGGCGGAAACGATAGGCGACGATTCCGTTCTCCTGCTCGATCCGATCGAGAAGGATGATCGAGCCTATAAGATGCGGCGACCTTGTATCGTCCCAGACGTAGGCTTGCTGGAAAGTGCCATTCAACTGCACGATGTACAGGTAACCGAAACCGGCGCCACTGGCTGCCTTTGGATTGCTCGGTCCGGCGCGAACCCCGACAATCTTGCCTATGACCGTCGTTGTGCTGACGATCGGGCTATCGTTCCTTGCTGTCCGAAATACCGGCGCGACATAGGCAGAGACGGCGCCGGCAACGATCAAAAGACCCAGCCCGTTCCAGCGGAACCAAGTCCATACCCACCAGAAGCTAAGCTTGCTCACCCAGCCCTATAGCGGTCGCTACCGACCTGCAGCCCCTGCAAAAGCGCCAGAATGAAATGCCGGCGACGATAATGTAGGAAGCTTATCGGTCGAATGCCATCTTCAACACGTCGACCGGCGCCAGCGCGCCGCGCACCTGGATGACGGCGGCGGCGACCCGGTGGGCGCGGACGGCGGCCTCGGCAGGCGTATCGCCGGCAAGCCGTGCGGCAAGGTAGGCGCCATTAAAACTGTCGCCGGCGCCGGTAGTGTCGACCGGCGTCGCGACATTGACGGCAGGCGAGCCTTGGCGGCCGCCATAATGGGCGATCAGCGCCGTCTCCTCGCCGTTCTTCACCACGATTTCGCCGACGCCGGACCGCTCGATACGCAGGGCGGTGTCCTCGGGCGTCTGGTCGCCGTAAAGCGCCTGCTCGTCGGGGAAGGTGGGCAAGGCGATGTCGACGGTCGCCAGCGCCTGGTCGATGGCGGCCCGCGCGGCCGCCGCGTCCGGCGACAGGCGGGGTCGGTAATTGGGGTCGAAGGCGATGTGGGTGCCATGCCGGCGCGCCTCCGCCACGGCCTCCAGCAGAACTGCGCGGTCTGAGGGCTCCAGGATTGCCAGGGTAATTCCGGAAAAATACACAAGCTCCCGGTTTTCCAGGCTTTTTGCCAATGTCGCCGGATCGCGCGCCAGCTGCCGGGCGGCGGCGTCGGCGCGCCAGTAGGTGAAGGAGCGCTCCGCCCCGGTGAGCGTGATGGCATAGAGGCCGGGCCGCGCGCCGGCGATCACCGGGCTTTCGGCGATGCCGATGCCGTTTTCCCGGAAGAAGGCGATTTGCCGCTCGGAGAAGGGATCGTCGCCGTAGGCCGAGACATAGTCGGCGTCGCGCTCGGTGCCGGCCAGCGCCCGCAGCGTCCACAAGGTGTTGAAGGTGTCGCCGGCATAGCCGAGCCGCCACGTCTCGCCGCTCTGGCCGGACAGTTCCAGCATGCATTCGCCGATCGTCGCGATGCCGCGCATGTTTGCCTCCTCCGGTCGTCGAGCTTGGCCGCCTTTTGCCATTGCCGCCAGCCGTTCACAAGCGGCGATGGGCGGCTTTCCGATCGTCGGTCGCGAGCGTAGATTGCCGCGATTGGTGGTGGAGAAGATGGTGCGCAGGCCGATTGCAAAAATCCTTGCCGTTCTCGGCTTCGTGGCCTTGGCGGCCGCGGCGATGGGCATCGTCTATCTCACGGCGCCGACCGCGGCGACGCCGGACCTGGCGCGCTCCAAGGCGACGGAAAAACGCCTGTTCGTCGCCACGATCGCGCCGGAAGGCGGCGAGCCGACGGTCGGCCCGCTGGCGAGTTGGACGCTGGAACTCAGATATCCCGATGGCCGTCCGGTTGAAAATGCCCGGGTCGCTGTCGATGGCGGCATGCCCGAACACGATCACGGCCTGCCGACCCGGCCGACCGTATCGGCAGGAGAAGGGGACGGCCGCTATCGGATCGATGGCCTAAAATTCTCCATGCCGGGCCGGTGGGTGCTGCGGTTCGACATCGCGGCCGACGACGGCACCGACCGGGTGACCTTCAACATCCTGCTTTAGGTGCGCCATGCGCCGGGCACTGGCATTGCTGTTCGCGGTCGGGTTCTCCGCCTTAGCGGCCGGCTGCGGCGATGGCTTTTCCGATGCCGAGAAGGCGGCGATCGCCTCGTTGTCGCTGTCGGCGCAAAAACCGCTGCCGCCCGATCCGACCAACCGCTTCGCCGACCAGGCGGCGCCCGCTGCCTTCGGCGCGACGCTGTTCTTCGAGCAGAGGCTGTCGCGCGACGGCAGCGTCGCCTGCTCGACCTGCCACATGATCGACCGGCAGTTCCAGGACGACCGGCCGTTCGGGATCGCCGTCGGCGAGACCAAGCGGGGCACCATGCCGCTCGCCGGGGTCGCCTACAGCCCGTGGTTCTTCTGGGACGGCCGCCGTGACAGCCTGTGGGCGCAGGCGCTGGTGCCGTTGGAGGATACGAACGAGCATGCCGGGACGCGCACCGCCTATGCGCATCTGATCGCGCGTGAATTCAAGGACCGCTACGAGCGCATTTTCGGACCGCTGCCGGACCTTGCCGATCTTCCTGCTTCGGCCGGGCCGTTCGGAACCGAGACCGAGCGCGCGGCCTGGGCCGCGGTGCCGGAAGCGAAGCGCGCCGGCATCGATACGATCTTCGCCAACATCGGCAAGGCGCTCGCCGCCTTCGAGCGCACCCTTGTCCATGAGCCGACACGCTTCGACCGATTCGCCGATGCACTGGCCGCAGGGCGGGAGCCGGAAGGGAATGCGGTATTCAGCGCCGAGGAGGTGCTCGGCCTGAAGCTCTTCATTGGCAAGGCGAACTGCTCGACCTGCCACAACGGCCCGCGCTTCACGGACGATTTTTTCCACAACACCGGCGTGCCGCCGGCTGTGGGCAAGCCGCCCGATCTCGGCCGTGAGACGGCGACAGCCGAAGTGCTGGCCGACCCGTTCAACTGTTTTGGCCGCTTCCGCGACGGGCCGGACAGCGCCTGCGGCGAGCTGCGCCACATGGTGCGCGACGGGCCGGAGCTCAGGCGCGCCTACAAGACGCCGTCGCTGCGCGGCGCGGCAGGGCGGGCGCCCTACATGCATGCAGGGCAGATCAAGACGCTTGAGGAGGTGGTGGACCACTATGCCCGCGCCCCGCAGCCGGCGGAAGGGCATTCGGAGGCAAAGCAGCTGCAATTGTCTGAGAGGGAAAGGGCGGCGCTGGTGGCGTTTTTGGGGACGCTGTCGCCAGGGGGTGCGGATTGAATGCAGCGCAAGGTGCTGCATTCAGGGTGGAGATAAAGGGGGACGACGAGGGCGGAAGGAACATTACGGGTTTCACTTGAAATGGCCGGTCATTGGCCGTACATTTTGGAGGAGAGCTGACGATGAAGAACATGGCCACCAAATCACCCCGGACCCGCGCTAAGGCAGAGCGGTTGGAGGCCCGTGTCACGGCCGAGCAGAAGGGTTTGATTGAACGGGCGGCCTCGCTGCAGGGGCGGACAGTGACCGACTTCGTCCTGGCGAGCGTTCAGGACGCAGCCCGCCGCGCAATCGAGGAGCATCGGCAACTGGAACTGTCGGTTCGCGACAGCGAGGCCTTCGTTGAAGCCATGTTGAACCCCGCTCCCGCGAATGACCGGCTGCGTGAGACGATGCGCCGCTACCGCGAAACAACCGGCGGGTAGGTAGTGAAGCTGACGGCTGGCCTCCGCGTCGAAGCTCTTGGCCCCCATCACGACCGCGGCGCGTTCACAAGTGGCGTCGAGCAGCTGGATCGATATTTTCGAACTCAGGCTGGGCAGGATGCCCGCAAGAACATGGCCGCGACTTTCGTGCTCATCCTGGATGATGGTTCGATCGGCGGCTACTACACTCTATCCTCGACCGCAATTGTGCTGAGCGAGCTTCCCGCACAGACGGTGAGTCGTTTGGCCCGCTATCCGCTCGTGCCTGCGACTCTGCTCGGCCGACTTGCCGTCGACCGGCATCAACAAGGCCGCGGCTTTGGCCGTTTCCTGCTCGCGGACGCATTGATGCGGATAGTCCGCAGCGAAATCGCCTCTTTTGCGGTCATAGTGGATGCCAAGAATGACGCGGCTCGATCGTTCTATGCGCGGGAAGGCTTCCTTCCGTTTCCTGATCGCCCACTGAAGTTGTTTCGACCGATTGCCGATATCCGCAAGGTGCTGGACTAAATCGGATCATATGTGACGGCGGCGGCGCCATTCGCGTCTCGAACCCATCTTCGTGGGCACGTCAGGTGCTTAGTGATCTGCCATCCTACCGGTCCTTCACCGTCTCCATCGCCACGAAGGTCGACGTCTGCGCGACATGCGGCAGCGCCGAGATGCGTTCGCCGAGCACGCGGCGGTAGGCGGCGATGTCGCGGGTGCGCACTTTCAAGAGGTAGTCAAAGCTCGCCGCCATCATGTGGCACTGTTCGATCTCGGGTACGGCCTGCACTGCGCGGTTGAACTCATTAAGCGCCAGCGAGCGCGTGTCCGACAGTTTTACCTGCACGAAGGCGACATGGCCTTCGCCCATGCGCTCGCGGTCGATGACGGCCATGTAGCCGCGGATGAAGCCGTCCTTCTCCAGCCGACGCACCCGCGCCTGCACCGGCGTCTTCGACAGGCCGACCTTGGCCGCCAGTTCGCTCGCCGACAGCCGACCTTCGCGCGAAAGCGCGGCAAGGATGTTGCGGTCGATGCGGTCCAGTTGGTCTTCTCGCATAGAGATTATGATCCGATTCGGTTCTTGATCAGCCATTCTATAGTTCGATCGGATTGCTGGCACCACAAGTTTGGTTCCCGCCGAAAAGCGGTGCATGATAATCGAGCGTCATCCTTTCCACTCCGCCCCGCGCCAACAGGATCGTCATGACCGCGCTCGACGTGCTCCGCAGCCATATCCGCGAAAACTACCTTCCCGACGAGGACGAGGCGCTGGCTCGGCTGGTGGAACTCGCCGGTCTGACGCCCGAGCAGCGCAAGGCGATTTCCACGCGCGCCGCCGAGTTGGTGTGCGCCGTGCGCGCCTCCTCCGATCCCCGGCTGATGGAGGTTTTTCTGTCGGCCTACGGTCTCTCCACCAAGGAGGGTGTGGCGCTGATGTGCCTGGCGGAGGCGCTGCTGCGGGTGCCCGACACGCAGACCATGGACGACCTCATCCAGGACAAGATCGCACCGCACGACTGGTCGGCGCATTCGGGGGAATCGAGCTCGATCTTCGTCAACGCCTCGACCTGGGCGCTGATGCTGACCGGCCGGGTGCTCGACGAAAGCGAGGACGACGGCATCGCCGGCACGCTGCGCTCGATGGTGCGCAGGCTGGGCGAGCCCGTCATCCGCCGTGCCGTGTCGGCCGCCATGCGCGAGATGGGCGAGCAGTTCGTGCTCGGCCGCACCATCGACGAAGCGGTGCGGCGCGGCGGCGGCATGATGGAGAAGGGTTATCTCTATTCCTACGACATGCTGGGCGAGGCCGCCCGTACGGAAGCCGACGCGCTGCGCTACCTGAAAGCCTATGCCGATGCGATCTCGTCGCTCAACAGCGGCACCAACGGACCGGAGATCCGCTATAATCCCGGCATCTCCGTTAAACTCTCGGCGATCCATCCACGCTACGAGCAGAGCCAGCGCGCGACCATGCTGCCGGTGATGAGCGGGCGGCTCCTGTCGCTGGCGCTCGCCGCCGCCCATGCGCGCATGGGCCTTAATATCGATGCCGAGGAGGCTGACCGGCTCGACCTGTCGCTCGACGTGATCGAGCGGGTGCTCGCCGATCCGCGCCTGGCGGAGTGGGACGGTTTTGGCGTCGTCGTGCAGGCCTACGGCCCGCGCGCGGCTTTCGTCATCGACTGGCTCTACGCGCTGGCCGGCCGGCTCGACCGCACCATCATGGTGCGGCTGGTCAAGGGCGCCTATTGGGACACCGAGATCAAGCGGGCGCAAGTGCTGGGGCTGTCCGGCTATCCCGTGTTCACGCGCAAGGTGAACACGGACGTGTCCTACATCGCCTGCGCCAAGAAGCTGCTGGGCATGACCGACCGCATCTATCCGCAATTCGCCACCCACAACGCCCACACGGTCGCTGCCATCCTGCGCATGGCCCCGGACCGCGAGAAATTCGAGTTCCAGCGGCTGCACGGCATGGGCGAGGCGCTGCACGAGACGGTGCGCAAGGCGGAAGGCACGCGCTGCCGCATCTATGCGCCGGTCGGCGCGCATTCCGACCTCTTAGCCTACCTAGTGCGCCGGCTGCTGGAGAATGGCGCCAATTCCTCCTTCGTCCACCAGGTGACGGACGAGGACGTGCCGCCGGAGGAGATCGCGCGCGATCCGTTCGCGGTGGTCGAAAGCCAAGGGCCGGCCGCCAATCCGGCGATCGCCAAACCCGCCGCGATCTTCGGAGTCGGACGGCGCAATTCGCGGGGTTTCGACATATCCGATCCGGACACGCTTGCTGATATCGAGGACGCCAGAAACGCCTTCGCCGGGGCCGAGCGCTGGTCGGCCGGGCCGGTGCCGCGCGCCGCCGGCTACGGCACCAAGCGGCCGGTGCTGAACCCGGCGAGGCCGGCCGAGATGGTCGGCACCGTCGTCGAGGCCGGCGCAAAACAGGTCGCGGCGGCGGTGCGCGCCGCCGGCGAGGCCCAGCCGACCTGGGCAAAACGTCCGGTTGCCGAGCGCGCCGGCATATTGCGCCGCGCCGCCGACCTCTACGAGGAAAACGCCGCCGAGTTCTTCGCGCTGTGCACGCGCGAGGCCGGAAAGACGCTGGCCGACGGCGTGGCCGAGCTGCGCGAGGCGGTCGACTTCCTGCGCTACTACGCCGGGGAGGCGGCGAAGGTCGAGCCCGGCACCGAGGCGAGGGGGGTGATCGCCTGCATCTCGCCCTGGAACTTTCCGCTGGCGATCTTTTCCGGCCAGATCGCCGCCGCGCTGGCGACCGGCAATGCGGTGATTGCAAAGCCGGCCGAGCAGACGCCGCTGATCGCGGCGCGGGCGGTCGAAATGCTGCACCGGGCGGGCGTGCCGGCCGACGTGCTGCATCTCCTGCCCGGCGACGGGCCGTCCGTCGGCGCGCCGCTGACGGCCGATCCGCGCATCGCCGGCGTCTGCTTCACCGGCTCCACCGAGGTGGCGAAGCTGATCGAGAAGCAGCTTGCAGAGACGGCGCCGCCCGACGCCATGCTGATCGCCGAGACCGGCGGCCTCAATGCGATGATCGTCGATTCCACCGCGCTGCCGGAGCAGGCGGTGCGCGACATCCTCGCCTCCGCCTTCCAGAGCGCGGGCCAGCGCTGCTCGGCTTTACGCATCCTCTACGTCCAGAAGGACGTCGAGAGGAAGGTATTGGAGATGCTGGAGGGCGCCTTGAAGGCGCTTAAAGTGGGCGATCCGTGGACGATCGCCACTGATGTCGGACCGGTGATCGATGTGGAGGCGCGCGATGCGATCCTCGCCTACTGCGCCGACATGGAACGGCAGGGCCGGCTGGTGGCAAAGCTCGATGCGCCCGCCGAGGGCCGTTTCGTCGCGCCGCACATCTTCCGCGTGTCGGGCATCGAGGAGATGCGCAAGGAGATTTTCGGGCCGGTGCTGCATGTCGCAAGCTTCGAGGCCGACGACATCGACGACGTGATCTCGTCGATCAACCGCAAGGGTTACGGCCTGACCTTCGGCCTGCACACCCGCATCGAGGCGCGCGTCCAGCACATCGTCGATGGCGTGCATGCCGGCAATATCTACGTCAACCGCAACCAGATCGGTGCCGTGGTCGGCTCGCAGCCTTTCGGCGGCGAGGGGCTTTCAGGTACAGGGCCGAAGGCCGGCGGGCCGCATTATCTCCGTCGTTTCCGCAAATCGGCGGGAGCAGGCACCGAACTCGGCGACGGCCGCAAGGTGACGGCGACCGAACTGGCCGACGCGCTCCCCGATCCGGCCGACTGGCCGATGCGTACCGACCGCGTCCCGGTCTTGCGCAAGCTGCTGCGCGGCAAGGGGGCGGAGGCGATTGCCGCGGCGGCCGCTACGGATTTCGGGCCGGTCGACCTGCCGGGACCGACAGGCGAGGCCAACACGCTGACGCTGCACCCACGCGGAAAAGTGCTCTGCCTCGGCCCGGATGGCGACACGCTGCTCGCCCAGGCGATCCAGGCGCTTGCCGCCGGCAACGCCGCGCTGGCCGTGGCGCCGGGGGCGCCAGCGGCGCTTCAGCCGTTGCTCGGAAAAGGCTTGCCGCTGGCGGCAATCGACGGGCGACCGGATCCCGTCGAAGCACGTTCGCTCGGTGTGGACGCAGTTGCGTTTTCAGGCATGCCGGAGGCGATGAGGGTCGTGCGTCGCGTGCTGGCCGACCATCCCGGTCCGATCGTGCCCTTGATCAGCGAAGTGCTGAACCCGGCCGCCTATGCGCATGAACGTTCGGTCTGCGTCGATACGACAGCGGCGGGCGGCAACGCCAGCCTGCTGGCCGGCGCGGGGTGAGGGCGCTTCAGATGTCGGCTCATCCGTGATATTCGACTGCGCGCGACCGAATATGCTCGAATTTCGGACCGAAGGGAGCATTTCCATGGAGCTGCTCGACTGGATTACGCAGGAGCCCGGGAAAATGGGTGGCCGCCCATGCATCCGTGGTATGCGGGTGACGGTCGGCATGGTCGTCGCGCAGATTGGCGCCGGGCACAGCGTCGAGGACGTCCTCGCCGATTTCCCCTATCTTGAACGGGAAGACGTCATGCAGGCGCTCCGTTATGCGGCTCGGCGCGCCGACGAGAGGGAAGTCGTGCTGGCGAACTAATTCGAGCGTCGAAGTCTCGCGGAATTTCCGCGCACGCGCTCAACCCTCCTCGGGAATGCAGCCGAATCGGAGCAGGTTGCCGTGCGGGTCGTGGATATAAAACTCCTTCATGTTCCACGGCCGCACGGTGAACGGCGTTAGTCCCGGGACAGCGCGCCCGGAGAACTCGGTGTGCAGCCGTGACATCTCGCCGCCGCGGATGTAGCACGACGAGACCTTTGGCAGGTCGCGGTCCGGCGTCCGCCAGAAATGGATCTCGATCTCGCCGCGGCGGACGATCAGATAGTCGTCCATGTCCGGCAAAACCGTCTTGAAACCGAGACGGTCGCGATAAAAGGTCCGGGTCTCCGAAATATCCGGCGAAGGCAAGATCGGGATCGAGCGCGCCGGATCGGAGACGGGCTGCATCGTCAGGCCCCCTCGACCACCGAAAAGCCCTCGAACTGCGGGTGGCCCAGATAGAGCGGCTTGTTGTCGCCGGCGTTGCGGTGGGCGGCGCGGAAGTTTTCCGACTTGGTCCAGGCGACGAAATCGTCCTGGCTCGCCCACACCGTGTGCGAGGCGAACAGCGTATAACCTTCCTCCTCGTTGACCGGGCCGCGCAGCAGGTGGAACTGCTTGAACCCCTGCATTTCTGAGAGCTTGGAATCGCGGCCCTTCCAGACGTTCTCGAAGGCTTCCTCGGAGCCTTTCTGCACCTTGAAGCGGTTCATGGCGATGAACATGGCATTTCCTTTCCGTGACTCCTCATCGGGCCGATTTCGAGCGGCCGTGTCTCCTGGCTTCCGCTGACCGCGGCGCAAAACGCACGACGCCCTCAGGCAACTGCGCGCCCGCACTCCGGTTCTGATGCGGCCCGGCCTGGATATGCGGGTCGGCGCGGTGAAGCGCAAGCTCCTTGATCGCCGGATCGGCCGCGGATTTCGAGCAGGTAGACAAGGTGCGGGTGCAGGCCGTCGCCGCGACCGGCGATCAGCTTGTGGAGGGGTAGAAGGTTCAAGATCGTTGCTCCTGCCGGGCCGCGCCGGGCTGAAAAGAGGGGAGGGCAGGCCGAAGCCGGCCCTCCGGGCAGGGTTGAGAGGCCGCGAGACGCGGAACCGCCGCACGGCCGGTTGAAGCGCGGCTCACAGGCCGAAGGCAATCTGCGATTTGCCGCTCGGCTGCAGCTGCCGCATGCAGGCGGCCGGGTCGACGCCGTCGCCTGCGCAGTCGACGGCGCGGTTGACCAGCACGCGGGTGATCTTGGCGCAGTCGAGCGGCAGGTCGAAGCGCGTCACCTTGGTCTTGCCGGACGGCAGGTCCTTGAAGTCGAGCACGGTCAGCGTGTCGACCACGCCGACATCGTTGAACAGCGCGATCTCGAAGGCGGCCTTGGACAGGTCGGCGCCGAGCCCGTTGGCGACGACGAAGGTCAGCCGGCAGCCTTTTTGCGACGGCTGCGCGGCATTGAGCTCGAGCGACAGGGTTTTGGCCGCGGCCTCCGCTGGCTTCGGCGCGGCCTCCTGGGCGTTGGCCGCGCCCGCCCCAGCAGCGAGCGCTACGGCCGGGAGAAGGCGCGCCAGGCGCAGATCGGGTTTTCGCAAGTCAGCCTCCAAAGCGCATGGTCGCCGCCAGCTTCAGCGACACGCCCGGCTCGTAAAGCGTGGCCGTGGTCGTGCCGTTGAGCGGGTTCACATATTTGACGTCGAAGATGTTGTCGGCGCGGAAGTCGAGCCGGAAGTCTTCGCTCGCCTGGTAGCTGGCGAAGGCGTTGACCAGCGTAAAGTCGTCGGCGACCGGGTTGCCCTTGGGTGCGGCGTTGTACTGCACCTCGCCGCCCACCGTCAGCTTGTCCTCGAGGAAGCGGAAGCCGAGCTGCGCCGTCACCTGCGACGACGGGATGGTGGCGAGATCCTCGCGCACGCCGGCATAGGAGACGGTGTGCCCGTCGATGATCGAGGCGCTCAAGCCGGCAAACCCCCAGCCGGCGTCGTAGACGGCCTCGAACTCGAAACCCTTGATCTTGGCGTTGGCGTAGTTCTGGTACTGGAAGCATGTCGGAACGTAGTAGCCACCCGGAACCCAGACCGGGGGAAGACCGGGAATGAACGGACAGCCCGGGTCACCCGCGTTAAGTTCCGTGCCTCCGATATAGTCGTCGATGTCATTGTTGAAGTAGGCCGCCTTGATGCGCAGGCTGTCGCCGGCCTGGATCACGCTGTCCTGCGCGTAGTTGATGCCGGCTTCCCAGGTCTTGCCGGTCTCCGGCTTCAGGTCCGGATTGGGCAGGAAGGGGAACACCACGCCGTTCGGATGAAGGCCGCTGATCAGCGTCTCGGAGAGCGACGGCGAGCGATAGCCCTCGGCATAGGTGCCGTAGATCTGCAGTCCCTCCAGGCCGATGTTCTGGAACGGCGAAACGCCGACGGTGATGCGCGGCGATAGCCGGTCGCCTGAGACTTCACCTTCGTCGCTGTCCAGCTTGTAGCTGTCGTAGCGGAGCCCGCCGATGACCTCCAGCCACTCCCAGGTGAACTTCTCCTGGATATAGGCGCCGGACACGCGCCGCTTGCCGGACGGGGTGTAGATGTCGCTGCCGCCCTCCGGGCTGGAGGTGACGACATCGTCGGTGACCCAGTCGCCGCCATAAGTCAGCTCGTGCGACACAGCGCCGGTGTCGAAGCGCGAGGTGTTCCAGACGTCGATGCTGTAGGTGTCGAGATCGTAGCCGGTTTTCGAGCCGGCCGGGACGACGATCGGCAGGCCAGTCACCGAGCTGTATCGTGTCACGTCGCGGTTGTAGGTCTGGTCGAGCGAGGCGATGTTGGCCGAGGCGTTGATGTGCAGGTCGAGCCAGCTCTTGTCGTCGTCGGTAATGTTGTAGCGGCCGGTGAAGGTGTTCTGGCGGGTGTCGACGTCGTAATTCTCGCCTCCCTCCGACCAGCCGTCGTTGGCGCCGACCCATCCAAGCTTCAACTCGCTGTTGTCGGTCGGCTTCAGCGTGCTCTTCAGCATGCCGCTCAGCACGTCGAAGCCGGTGCCGTCGACCGTGTCGCCGTCGCCGTCCTTGTAGTCGCCGAAGTCGCGCCAGACGATGTTGCCGAGGATGTCGGCCGAATCGCTGATGCGGTAGGCGGCGGTGCCGCTGGTGGTCCAGCCCTCACCGTTGCTGTCGAAGCGGCCGGTGGTCGAGGCGCCCCACGTCTCGCCGGGCCTCAGGAAGTCTTCCGCGTCCTTGGTTTCGTAGAAGACCACGCCGCCGATCGCGCCGGAGCCGTAGGTGTTGGAGACGGGACCGCGAATCACGTCCACCTGCTTGATCAGTTCGGGGTCGATGAAGAAGACCGACTGTGTGCCGTGGCCAGTGCGCTGAAAATTCTGGCGCGCGCCGTCGACGATGACGGCGACGCGGCCGAAATCCTGCAGGCCGCGGATATTGATGCTGGTCGCCGCGCGCTTGGCATCGGTCTGCGCCGTCACGCCGGGAACGCCGAACAGCGCGTCGCCCGGCGTCACCGCCATGCGGCGCTCGAGCTGCTCCTGGTCGACATGGCTCACCGAGCCGAGCGTATCGATCGCCGATTCGCCGGTGCGGCTGACCACCGTGATCTGGTCAAGCACGGTCGCGCCCTGGTCGCTGCGCTGCCCGGCTCCCTCCTGCGCCGCCTGCTCCGCCGGCTGCTGATCCGTCGCCGCCTGATCCTGCGCGAAGGCCGGCGCGCCGATCAGCGCCAGCGCGGCGACGCTCGCCAGCAGTGCGATTCTCCCTGAAAGCGCCGATCCGTCAGCCTTGCCCGACCTCGACCCCTTGGTCTCTTCAGACCGCCCGTGCCCCATGTCCCTGCTCCATGCCAATGGCAAATGCGGGCTGGCTCGTGGCTGGCTGGCATCATTTTGTTGTCCGATATAATCTTGACTCGAATTATCCGGTATTGCACTCCCTATAAAACCTGATATTTTAAGTCAAGATAACAGGGCGGGCCTTCGGGCTACCGGGCCGGGGCGGTACCGCGGCGAGACCGAGAGGGTCGATCGAGATGAACACGCACAATCCGAATGGTTTCTTCCATCGCGCGCGTCCTTATGCCGGGGAGACGCTGCATCGGCCCGAGTTCAAACGGCCCGCGGCGGTGCGCACGCTGACCAGCCAGTCGCTGTTCCAGGGCGAGCACGAGATCGGCATCGACCATGCCGGCTCGCTCTACCGGCTGAAGATCACCCGCCAGGGCAAGCTCATTCTCAACAAGTGATGCAGCCCGTGAGTGCAGAGCATGTGAAGCCCGCGCCGGAGCATATCCGGCGCGAGCGCGCCGACAATCCCAAGATGCGCGAGCGCGACCTCGCGGCGAAGCTCGGCATCTCCGAGGCGGAGCTGGTCGCCGCGTATTGCGGCGACAGCGCGCTGCGCATCGAGCCGCGCGTCAACGACCTGCTCGCCGGGCTGGAGGCCGTTGGCGAGGTGATGGCGCTGACCCGCAACGACAGCGCCGTGCATGAGAAGATCGGCGTCTACGACAAGGTGGTGACTGGCGAGCAGAGCGCCATGGTGCTCGGCGCCGACATCGATCTGCGCATTTTTCCGAAGGTCTGGGCCCATGGCTTCGCCGTGGAAAAGCGCGACGGCGACGACATCCGCCGCAGCCTGCAGTTCTTCGACGCGACCGGCGAAGCGGTGCACAAGGTGCATCTGCGGGCCGGCTCGAACCTCTATGCCTATCAGAAGCTGGTGGCCTCGCTCGAGGCGACCGACCAGTCGCCGGTTGTCGCGGTGCGGGCCGACCTGCGGACGGTCGAGACCGACGACGAATCGGTGTCGCCGGAGATGCTGCGCGAGCGCTGGAGCAAGCTCACCGACACCCACCAGTTCTTCGGCATGCTGCGCACGCTGAAGATCAGCCGGCGGCGCGCCATGCATCTGGCCGGGCCTGAGTTCGCATGGCCGCTCGATTTCGCGGCGGTATCGGACCTGATGAACGGGGCGGCCGAGAGCGGCCAGCCGATCATGTGCTTCGTCGGCAGCCGCGGCTGCATCCAGATCCATTCCGGGCCGATCCGCTCTGTCGCGCCGATGGGTCCATGGATCAACGTCTTCGACGAGACGTTCCACCTGCATCTGCGCGCCGACCACATTCACGAGACCTGGGCGGTGCGCAAGCCGACCAAGGACGGTCACGTGACCTCCGTTGAGGCCTATGACGCGGCCGGCCAGCTGGTGATACAGTTCTTCGGCAAGCGCCATGAGGGCGAAGGCGAGCGCGAGGACTGGCGGTCCCTCGCCGAGCGCCTGCCGCGCATTCCCTGCTCGACCGCCGCGTGAAAGTTCGGAAATGAAAATAGCTGGTTTCGGCGGTTCGTCGCTGCGCGCGGTTCTTGCAACCGCGCTTTTTCTGTTTTCGGCCGCCGGGCCGTCGCATGCCGTCGAAGGCGTCGAGGTCTTCCCGGACCCGTCGCGGATCGTTGCTGTCGGCGGCTCGATCACCGAAATCGTTTATGCGCTGGGCGAGGAAAAACTGCTCGTCGCCCGCGATTCGACCAGCGTCTATCCGCGCGAAGCCTTCAGCCTGCCGGATGTCGGCTACATGCGCGCGCTGTCGCCCGAAGGCGTGCTGTCGGTGAAGCCGACGGGCATCCTGGCACTCAAGGGCAGCGGCCCGCGGGAAGCCGTCGACGTGCTCAAGAAAACCAGCATCCCCTATATCGAGGTACCCGACGACTTCGAACATGAAGGCATCCTCGACAAGATCAGGATCGTCGGCAAGGCGATCGGCGCCGACGAGAAGGCGGAAAAACTCGCCGAAAAGGTCGATGCCGACATGAAGGCGGCAGAGGCGCTGACCGCCGGCATCGGCGAGCGCAAGCGGGTGCTGTTCGTGCTCGGCCTGCAGGACGGCAAGATCCTCGGCTCGGGCAGCGACACGGCTGCTGACGGCATCATCGAGCTTGCCGGCGGCGTCAACGCCATCCAGGGTTTCGCCGGCTACCGGCCGCTGGCCGACGAGGCGATCATCACCGCCAAGCCGGATCTCATCCTGATGATGGACCGCGGCGAGGGCGACCACGAGACCGTCGAGGCGCAGCTCCTGGCGCTGCCGGCCATCCTCTCGACGCCGGCCGGAGAGCAGAAGCGCCTGGTCCGCATGGGCGGCGCCTTCCTTCTCGGCTTCGGCCCCCGCACCGCCGATGCCGTTCGTGCCCTTGCCGGCGAGCTTTACGGCGACACGATCAAGCAGTAGGCCTGCCGATGTCCATTCAATCGGTGGTGGCGCCGGCAACGATGCATTCCGGACAGATCGCGGGCGACAGGTCGGGCCGGGCCAGGCTCGTCATCGGCGCCCTGTGCGTGGTGCTCGCGCTGACGGCTGCCTTCGGCGTCTCGTCCGGCGCCTCGGATGCATCCGCGTTCGCGGTGCTGAAGGGCTGGCTGCTGCCGGCCGGGGCAGGGGAGGCGGTGCTCTCCGAGCGCGACCGCATCATCATCTACGACATCCGCATGCCGCGTGTGGTCATGGGCATGCTGGTCGGCGCGGCGCTCGCCGTCTCCGGCGCTGTCATGCAGGGCCTGTTCCGCAATCCGCTCGCCGATCCGGCGATCGTCGGCGTCTCGGCCGGCGCCGGCCTTGGCGCCGTCTCGGTCATCGTGCTCGGCGGCACCCTGCTGGCGCCGCTCACCGCCGTCCTCGGCATCTATGCGCTGCCGCTCGCCGCCTTTGCCGGCGGGCTGGCGGTGACGCTCACCCTCTACCGCGTCGCCACCCGGCGCGGTCAGACCTCGATCGCCACCATGCTGCTTGCCGGCATCGCCATCGGCGCCATGGCGGTGGCACTGACCGGCCTGCTGATCTTCGTCGCCGACGACCGGCAGCTGCGCGACTTCACCTTCTGGTCGCTCGGCTCGCTGGCCGGCGCAACCTGGAGCAAGGTGTTTGCCGTCGGCCCGATCGTGGTCGCCGTGCTCGCGGTATCGCCATTCCTGGCGCGCGGACTGAACGCCATGGCGCTGGGCGAGGCGACCGCCGCGCATCTCGGCGTGCCGGTGCAGCGGCTGAAGCATGTGGCGATCCTGCTGGTCTCGGCCGGCACGGGCGCGGCGGTGGCCGTCAGCGGCGGCATCGCCTTCGTCGGCATCGTCGTGCCGCATCTGCTGAGATTGCTGATCGGCCCGGACAACCGCTACCTCTTGCCCTGCGCGGCCCTGCTCGGCGCCAGCCTGCTTTTGATCGCCGACGCCGTCAGCCGCACCATCGTAGCGCCGGCCGAACTGCCGATCGGCATCCTAACCGCCGCCGCCGGCGGCCCGTTCTTCCTGTGGATACTGCTGCGGCGGCGCGGCATCCTCGACCTGTAGGGTGCCGGCGATGATCGAAGCGAGCACTGTCGGCGTCTCGATCGGCGATCGACGGATTGTCGAGGACGTTGTGTTCACGGCCTCGGCGGGCGAGATCACGGCGATCGTCGGGCCGAACGGGTCGGGCAAGACGACCTTCTTGCGGGCGCTCACCGGCGACCTGCCTTATCGCGGCCGCATCACGCTCAACGGCCGCGAGGTCGCGGCGATGCGGCCGCCCGAGGCGGCCGGCATGCGTGCCGTGCTGCCGCAGGCGACGCAGCTTTCCTTTCCGTTCACGGTGCGCGAGGTGGTGAAGCTCGGGCTGATGGGCGGGCGCTCCGGCGCGCTCGCCGGCGAGGCGGAGCGGCTGCCGGAACGCGCCCTGGCGAAGGTCGATCTCGACGGTTTTGGCGGGCGCTTCTACCAGGAGCTTTCCGGCGGCGAGCAGCAGCGCGTCCAGCTGGCGCGCGTGCTCTGTCAGGTGTGGGCACCGGTGCTGGAAGGGCGGCCGCGTTATCTCTTCCTCGACGAGCCGGTATCCAGCCTCGACATCAAGCACCAGCTCGTCATCATGGACATTGCCCGCGATTATGCGCGCCGCGGCGGCGGCGTGGTGGCGATCCTGCACGACCTCAACCTGACGGCCATGTATGCCGACAGGGTCGCCGTCATGAACCATGGCCGCATCGCTGCCGCCGGCACGCCGCGCGACGTGCTTGAGGACAGGCTGATCGCAAAGGTGTTCGACTGCGAGCTCAAGGTGGGGGTGCTGCCGGCGGGCGGCGTGCCCTTCGTGCTGCCGCAGTCGGTGGCGGCGCGTCTGTAGACTAGGAAATGTCTCCCGAAAGCGGGTAGCGATTTCGGAAGAATATGCGCAACATCAAGGCCTTACAGCACGTTGCGTGAGTCCTTCCTCACGCGACGTGCTGTAAGCGGAATGCCTGTCAGGCCGCCGGCGCGCGCACGGAGGCGAGGGCCTCTATGCCGAGCAAGGTGCGGACGTCCTTGCGGGACGCCACCAGATCCTCGATCGTGTAGCGCTCCAGCACGGCGAAGAAGGCGTTGAGCGCCTCGCGCAGCGCCGCGTTCAGCGAGCAGCTGTCGACCAGGGGGCATTCGGCCGCGTCGTTCTCGAAACACTCCGCCATGGCGAAGCTCTCTTCGGTGACGCGCACGACGTCGAACAGGTTGATCTTGTCGGCCGGCCGGCCGAGGCGGACGCCACCGTTGCGGCCGCGTACGGTCTGCACGAGGCCGTTCTCGACCAGCGGCTGCAGAATCTTGAACAGGAACAGCTCGGATACCGAATACGCCTCGGCGATCTCGGGAATCCGGCTCAGCCGTCCGTCATTGGCCGCGCAATACATCAAAATGCGCATGGCGTAGTTGGTCTGTCGGGTCAGCCGCATGGTGGTTCCTCCGCGGGCAGAGTCTTTCGTAAGCCGGAATATGGACCATAGTTTGGAATAATTCCAGACAAGAGTATCCATTTCCTGAACTTTCCTGTCATGTTTTGCGAACATGTCGCAGGCAGGCGCCTTGCAATCGATGCTGCGGCGCACAATATCCGCGCGGGAGTCGTCAACTCACGGGGAGGAACCCATGAGGGCTACGACATGGCACCAGTCAGCGAGCGCCCGATTCCGGGCGTGATCCGGCAGCTTCGACCGTCCGACCTGCTGCGATTCCGCGATCATCTGCTGCGGCTCGATCCGTCGAGCCGGCACGACCGCTTCAACGGCGGCATCGGCGATGCTTTCGTCGCCGCCTATGCCGAGCGCAGTTTTGCGCGCGGAACGACGGTGATCGGCTATCTGGAAGGCGACGAAGTCCGCGGCGCCGCCGAGATCCACGAATGCGCCGGCCATGACGAGCCGACGGCCGAGATCGCCTTCAGCGTCGAGCCGCAACTGCAGGGCCGCGGCATCGGTGCGCTGCTGTTCGAACGGCTGCTGGCGCACGCCCGCGCCATGGGCTACCGGCATCTGCGGGTGACCACGCATCCGGGCAACGACCGGATGCGCCGGCTGGCGCGCAAGTTCCAGGCGCGGCTGAGTTTCCAGGCCGGCGAGGCGGTCGGCGTCATCGCGCTCGATCCGCTGCCGCCGGTCGCGGAGACGCGCGGCGAGCCGTGGTGGCCGCTGCGCATGCTCGGCTTCGGCCGTGGCGCACCGGTCGCTTCGACGCGTGCGATCGGCAGGTAGCGGCACTGCTGTTCGCGGCGACCGATCCTGTGATTTGACGCGCCGTGCCCGGCGCCTATCCTCCTTGTGCAAGCAAGGAGGAAGTCATGGTCAACAAACCCGACAGCGAATCCTTCCTGGACCTGTTCAACAGCTTCGGCCGCGACATGAAGGTGCCGAAGATGGACATCGAGGCGGTCCTCGAGCACCACCGCAAGAACCTGGAGGCGTTGCAGAAGTCGGCTTCGGCATCGGCCACGGGCGCTTCTACTATCATCGCCAGGCAGCGCGAGGCGCTGCACAGGCAGTTGGAGGAGATCGCCGACCTCGCCCGCAGCTACAACACCATGCCCGGTGCCGGCGAGGCCATGTCGAAGCATGCCGAGTTCGCCCGCCGCTCCTTCGAGGCCGCAGTGAGGAATGCCAGCGAGGTGGCGCAGATCGCGCAGAAATCGGGCGCCGAATCGCTGGAGATTTTGCGCGCCCGCATCCGCGATTCGATGGAGGAGATCCGCGAAGGCTACGACAGGCGCAAGTAGCGGCGCCGGCTGCCGTCGCTGGCAATCGCCCGGTGGCGCCGGCCTCCCGTCTTGCGCTTCCGGCACCGCCGGCTAAGTAGCTTCATATCGTATCGAGCAAGGGGGACGCGATGCCGCGGGAGGTAGCGCCGACATTCGACGAACTGCGCGGATTGATTGGGCAGGAACTCGCCGTGTCGGACTGGGTGACGGTCGACCAGGCGCGGATCGACCAGTTCGCCGAATGCACCGGCGACCGGCAGTGGATCCATGTCGATGTCGAGCTGGCGCGGCGCAGGAGCCCGCTGCGCACCACGATCGCCCATGGCTACCTGTCGCTTTCGCTGATCGGCTCCTTCATCCAGGAGATGCGCATCCTGCCGGAGAACACGCAGGGCGCCTTCAACTACGGCATCGACCACGTCCGCTTCACCGCACCGGTGCGCTCCGGCGCCCGCGTGCGGCTGCGCACGACGCTCCTGTCGATGGAAGATAGAGGTCCCGGCCAATATCTGATGAAGGCGTCCAACACGATGGAGATCGAAGGGGAGGACAGGCCGGCGCTGGTGGCCCACACGCTGGTGATGCTCTACGAGCGGCGCAGGCGCGGGGCATAGCCTCGCGCGGTGGTCATGCACCCGGCGCTTGCTCGCGCCGGCGAACCATCTCCGCGATCCAGGCCGGCGCGTAGGGTGGCGTGCAGCCGGGTGACGCGGGGTAGTCGATGTGCACGGCCAGCCGCTCGCCGATCGCGATCGCCCGCCTGCGAAATTCCGGATGATGGATGCCGATCTCCGCCAGGCAATGGTTCATCGTCCACTGCTTGCGGTCCGGAGCCTGCTTCAGCTCCCTCTCGATCTGGTCGAGCAATGCATCGAGGTCGAGACCGTCTGCGTTCTTGACGACCCGGTCCGTCGTCAGGCTCCAGCCGGCGCGGCCGACGAGATCGTCCTCGTCCTTCCAGACCGGGCGGAGCTCTTCTGCGTGGCGGCCCGGCTTCACCATGTTGACGATGAACCAGTCGAGGAGTTTTGGAGAGCGGATGTCACGGACCATCGCATCGAGCTCGGCCGCGGAAAACGACTTCGGCCTGCATATGAGCGTCGCGAGAAGGCGCGCTGCGGTGCCGCCCGTTGCCCAGAGCTGAAGCGCGAGCTCATGCTGCGTCTTCAGCCGCTTGGCGAGCGTGCGAAGGTGGGTGAGGTTCACGCCGTGATCGTCGCCGCGGCGTTCGTTGGCCTCGCGCATCTTCGGGTCTTCGAGCGTTGCGAGCTCGCGCAGGATTTCCTTGATCGGCATGCTCGTCGACATGGTGCCTCCTCCATCCGGCGCTCCTTCACCGGTGCTGTTCCAGGGTTCGCTCTCCGCCAGCCCATCATAGCGCATGACCGATCCACTTCCATGCTTGAAGTCGTGCCAGAACTTCTGACAGGGTGTGTCAGGCCGCCGGTGTCGGGAGCTGCCGGCCGAGGAGGAGGTCCGGTCCGCGAGGAGGGCCGGGAGGGAGTTGCGCCATGAGCCAGAGCAGCGAAGCGACGCGCTTCCTGATCATCGACGATCATCCGCTGTTCCGCGAGGCGCTGCACAGCGCCGTGCGCATGGCTTATCCCGACGTGGACACGGTGGAGGCCAAGTCGATCGCCGAGGCGCTGGACAAGCTGTCCGGTCCGTTGCCTTTCGACCTCGCGCTGCTCGATCTCAGCATGCCGGACGTGCATGGTTTCGAGGGACTGTTGCAGATGCGCACCCGCCACCCGCGCCTGCCGATCGTCGTGGTGTCGGCGCATGAGGAACCCAGGATCATCTCGGAGGCATTGTCCTACGGTGCGGCCGGCTTCATCCCGAAATCGGCGCGCAAGGACGATCTGGCGGCCGCCATCCGCTCGGTCATGGAAGGCGCCGTTTATGTCCCGGAGAACTACAGCGCTCGACAGGCCGAACCGGACACCGCCGACCGCGCCGACATGGTGCGCCGGCTGGCGACGCTGACCCCGCAGCAACTGCGCGTCCTGCAGATGCTGCGACAGGGGCTGCTCAACAAGCAGATCGCCTATGAGCTACAGGTCGGCGAGACTACGGTGAAGGCGCACGTCTCGGAGATCCTGCGCAAGCTCAACGTCTACAGCCGCACCCAGGCGGTGATCGAGGTGTCGAAGCTGGACAATGCGGATCTGTTTAGGGAGCAGGGATTCTGAGCGGACAGAAGAGAGCGAATAGCGAATAGGGAGTAGCGAATAGGGAGTACCCCGTATCTGCTTCTATTCGCTATTCGCTATTCGCTATTCGCTATTCGCTATTCGCTATTCGCTATTCGCTCATCTTAGGCCAGCAAATGCGCCAGCAGCGCCCTGAGCTCCGCCGGCTTGACGGGCTTGCGCATCAGTTCGATCGCCGCGGCGCGCGTTGTCTTTGCCAGCATGGGGGAGGGGTCGCCGGTTACGATGAGTGCTGGCACCGGACGGCCGAGATAGGCGCGCACGGCGGCGACGGTCTCGGTGCCGAGATCGCCATCCGCCAGATGCTGGTCGGCGATGATCACGTCCGGCAGCCAGTCGGTGTCGCCGAGCGCGCGGATCGCTTCACCCGAGGATGCGGCGGCCCGCACCGCGCATTGCCAATGCGCCAGCAGCGCGACCATCGCGGTGGAAACGGCGTCGTCGTCCTCGATCAGCAGCACCTTAGTGCCGAACAGGCCGTAGCCGCGCGGCCGCGCCGGCGAGGTGGCCGAGTGCAGGCCAAGACGCCGCGGCGAGACGGCCGGCACGTCGAGCCGGAAGACGGTGCCGCGTCCGACCACCGAGGAGACGGCGATGCGATGCCCGAGCGTGTCGGCCATGCGGCGCACGATCGACAGGCCGAGCCCGAGCCCGGCGCCGGCGGCGTCGCTTTCGACCGCGCCGGCGCCGCGGTGGAACTCCTCGAACACCGCCTCCTGCTGGTCTTCGGCGATGCCGCAGCCGGTGTCGACGACTTCGATGCGGATCGTCGCGCCGCGGCGGCGCGCCCCGACCAGCACGCCGCCTGAGCGCGTGTAGCGCATGGCGTTGGAGACGATGTTCTGCAGGATGCGCCTGAGCATGGTGCGGTCGGAGCGGACGACCGCATTGCCGGCGCGGAAGCGGAAGCTCAGCCCCTTCTGTTCGGCGAGCGGCTGAAAATCCGACTTGAGCGAGGCGAACAGCGGCTCCAGCGCGACCTCGGTGACGTCGGGCCGCACCACGCCAGCGTCCAGCCGCGAGATGTCGAGAAGTGTCTGCAGCAGATTGCCGATGGTGGCGAGCGAGCGCTCGACCTGACCGACCAGCCGGCGCCCTTCCTCGCTGGTCTGCACTTCGGCCAGCGCCGAGACGGAGAGATGCGCGGCGTTGAGCGGCTGCAGCACGTCGTGACTGGCGGCGGCGAGGAAGCGCGTCTTCGACAGGTTGGCCTGCTCGGCCGCCTCCTTGGCGGAATAGAGGTCGATGTTCGACTGCTCCAGCCGCCTGAGCGTCGAGCGCAGCTCCTCGGTGCGGCTGCGAATCCGGTTCTCCAGGTTGATCGCCGTCTGGAACAGCGTGAAGGCATTGCCCTGCTGGTCCATCGAGCGTTCGACGCGCGAGATCAGCGCGGCGTTGATCTTCCTCAGCCGCTCGACGTCGGTGATGTCGCGGACCGGCATCGTCACTCCGCCGCTTGCTGCCGGCCGAAGGCGATGCCGGTCAGCGTCTGGTTGAGATGCATGGTGCGGTACTGCTCGCCATAGGTACCGAAGCCGACGACGTTGTTGGTCCGGTAGAGGTCGGAGATGTCGCGCAGCACCTGGCGGTTGCGTGCGTCGAGCCGGCGCAGCACACAATCGAAGCCGAGTATCACGTCGATACCGCCGACCTTCTCGGCGACTTCCTGAAGGGCGGCGCGCGTCGATTCAACCATGCCGGTCGGCTGCGCGATCGACAGCACAACGCCGTCGTCGATGGCGCAGAAGAAGGACAGCGAGCCGTCGGGATTGAGCTTCTGGATGGAGCGGCAGTAGTACTCGCCGCCGACCCGCACCACCACCGGATGCGAGGCGAAGCTGAAGGGGGTGAGCGCGTCGGGCAGGATACCGACGGCCAGCGCGAACTCCTCCGCCGCCACAGCGGCGTTGAACTCGTGGACGATCCGGCGGTCGGGGTCGGAGGCGGTGACCACCAGCTTCTCGTCGGTTGGAACGAAGTTTTCGGTCTTGAACACCTGGAACGGCACGTCGGTCCGGACCAGGATCACCACCGCGCAATCCGTGTCGACGGCGCCGTCGCTCAGCAGCGTCGTCGTCTCGAAATGCAGGTCGTCGCCGGCCGATCCGCCGATCAGCGGGATGTCGTCGAGGCCCCAGTGGATCGCCGAGGTCACCGATTCCTCGGCGAAGGACAGCCCGTCGATCAGGCAGAGCGCGAAGGCGCCCGCCGAGGAGGAATCGCCGGCATGGGCGGCGAGCGTGCGCCTGAGCGTGCCGACGTCGGCGGCGATCCTGTCCATGCCGCAGCCCGACAGGTTGCGGATCATGGCGCTGACGATGGTGAAGCGGCGCGCCGGGAAGAGAATGGCCAGCATCTGCCCTTCCTCCAGCCCGAACGGCGTGATCTCGCCGGCGGTCGAGCAGCCGGCATGCCGCAGTCCCGGCGCGTGCCGGGCGATCGCCGCGGAAAGATCGCGAGCCGCGACGAGCTCCTGCGAGAAGAAGAACAGGGCGAAGCCGGCGTCGATCGCCGCGGCCTCCCGGGCCACGCTTGCCGCGAAGACATCGGCATCGCGCCGCTCGGTGCTGAGCACCGTCAGGCCGCAGCCATAGGTCATCTTCGATGTGACTGGCGCCAATTCCTCCGGCCTTCCGCCGCCGACCGCAACTGCCGTGCCCACGCACGATGACGTGATGCATTCTTGTCCGCGCGACGCTCTTTTGCAATGCTGGGCGGCGAAGCGGCTGGCCTTTAGTACAATATACGCTTTCGGGGGCCGGCTGCATTCTCGCCATATCGGCTGCCGGCTATGTGCCGGGGAGCCACCGCGATCGACGAACGGGGGTGCCCGGAGTGCCCTGAAAAAATACCTACCGAGGGAGGCAGGCAGAATGTCGGACGTTTCTCTAACCGTGAACGGGCGCCAGGTGAACGCAGCGGTCGAGGACCGCACGCTCCTGGTGCATTTTCTCCGCGAGCATCTCGGGCTCACCGGAACGCATGTGGGCTGCGACACCTCGCAATGCGGCGCCTGCGTCGTGCATGTCGACGGCAAGGCGGTGAAGTCCTGCACCATGCTCGCCGCCCAGGCCTCCGGCTCCACCGTGGTCACCATCGAAGGGCTCTCCGACGGTACCGGCCTGCACCCGGTGCAGGCCGCCTTCAAGGAGAATCACGGATTGCAGTGCGGCTTCTGCACGCCGGGCATGATCATGGCGGCGACCGACATGATCAACCGTCACCCGGAAGGCCTCGACGAGGCGACCGTGCGGGCCGAGCTGGAAGGCAATATCTGCCGCTGCACCGGCTACCACAACATCGTCAAGTCGATCCTGGCGGCCTCGCAGGCGATGGCCAAGGGCAAGGGCAGGGCGAAGGCGGCATAGGGAACAGAGCGAATAGGGAGTAGCGAATAGGGAATAGGGATTTTTCCTGTACCGCCCGCCTTTCTGCCATTTCACTACTCGCTATTCGCTATTCCCTATTCGCTTCTGAATTTCGGGAGGAAACCATCCAATGGGCATCGAGGGAATCGGCGCACGCGTTGCGCGCAAGGAGGACAGGCGCTTCATCACCGGCGCCGGCCGCTATGTCGACGACATGGTCGTGCCCGGCATGAAGCACGCGGCATTTGTGCGCAGCCCGCACGCCCATGCCGACATCAAGAAGATCGACGTGTCCAGGGCCAAGGCGATGCCGGGCGTCATCGGCGTGTTGACCGGCAAGGAGCTCAAGGCGGACGGCATCGGCAATTTGATCTGCGGCTGGATGATCCATTCCAAGGACGGCACGCCGATGAAGATGGGCGCATGGTCGCCGCTGGCAGTCGGCTCGGTGCGCTATGTCGGCGACGCGGTGGCGATCGTGGTGGCCGAGACCAAGGGCCAGGCGCGCGACGCGGCCGAGGCCGTCGATGTCACCTACAAGGAGAAAAAGGCGGTAACCGAGGCGGTCGACGCGCTGAAGAAGGGCGCGCCGCAGATCCACCCCGAGGCCGAGGGCAACCTGATCTTCGACTGGGAGATCGGCGATGCCAAGGCGGCGGACGCGGCCATCGCCTCGGCCGCGCATGTGACACGGGTGAAGATCCACAACAACCGGCTGGTGCCCAACGCCATGGAGCCGCGCGCAGCACTCGGCCACTATGACCGCGGCGAGGACCATTACACCTGCTGGACCACCTCGCAGAACCCGCATGTGGCGCGCCTCGTCATGAGCGCCTTCTACAATGTCGCGCCGGAGAACAAGCTGCGCGTCATCGCGCCGGACGTCGGCGGCGGCTTCGGCTCGAAGATCTACATCTATCCGGAAGAGATCGTCTGCCTGTGGGCGTCGAAGAAGACCGGCGTGCCGGTGAAATGGGTGGCCGACCGTACCGAGAGCTTTTTGACCGACGCGCATGGCCGCGACCATGTGTCGGAAGTCGAAATGGCTTTCGACAAGGATAACCGCATCACTGGGCTCAAGGTCGACACGATCGCCAATCTCGGCGCCTACATGTCGCTGTTCTCGTCCTGCGTGCCTACCTATCTCTACGCCACGCTGCTGTCGGGCCAGTACGACATCCCGGCCATCCATGCCAATGTGCGCACGGTCTACACTAACACCGCGCCGGTCGACGCCTATCGCGGGGCGGGGCGGCCGGAGGCGACCTATCTGCTGGAGCGCACCATGGAGATCGCGGCGCGCGAACTCGGCGTGTCGCCCGCCGAGCTGCGCCGCAAGAACTTCATAACCCAGTTCCCGCACCAGACGCCGGTGATCATGAACTACGACGCCGGCGACTATGCCGCCTCGCTGGACGCCGCGATGCAGGCGGCCGACTATGCCGGCTTCGAGAAGCGCCGGGCGGCGGCGAAGAAGCGCGGCAGGCTGCGCGGCATCGGCATGGCCAACTACATCGAGGCCTGCGGCATCGCCCCGTCGGCGGCGGTCGGTTCGCTGGGGGCTGGCGTCGGACTCTGGGAATCAGCGGAAGTGCGAGTCAACGCCGTTGGCACCATCGAGGTGCTGACCGGCTCGCACAGCCACGGCCAGGGCCATGAGACCACCTTCGCCCAGCTCGTTTCGGATCGCTTTGGCGTGCCGATCGACAGCGTCTCGATCGTGCACGGCGACACCGACAAGGTGCAGATGGGCATGGGCACCTACGGCTCGCGCTCCGGCGCGGTCGGCATGTCGGCGATCGTCAAGGCGCTCGACAAGGTCGAGGCCAAGGCCAAGAAGATCGCCGCGCATCTGATGGAGGCCGACGAGGGCGACATCGTCATCGAGAACGGCGCGCTCAAGGTCGCCGGCACCGACAAGACGGTGCCGTGGTTCCAGCTGGCGCTCGCCGCCTACACCGCCCACAATTTGCCGGCCGGCATGGAGCCGGGCCTGAAGGAGGGCGCCTTCTACGATCCGTCCAACTTCACCTTCCCGGCGGGCTGCTACATCTGCGAGGTCGAGATCGATCCCGAAACGGGCCGCACCGACATCGTCCAGTTCGTGGCGGCCGACGATTTCGGCAACATCATCAATCCGATGATCGTCGAAGGCCAGGTGCATGGCGGCATCGCCCAGGGCGTCGGCCAGGCGCTGCTGGAAGGCGCCTACTACGATGGCAGCGGGCAATTGCTGACGGCGAGCTACATGGACTACACCATGCCGCGCGCCGACGACCTGCCGTCCTTCAAGGTGTCGACCTCGAACACGCCGTGCCCGAGCAATCCGCTCGGCATCAAGGGCTGCGGCGAGGCCGGCGCCATCGGTTCGCCGCCGGCGGTCATCAACGCCATCACCGACGCGCTCGGCACCGAGAACCTGACCATGCCGGCGACGCCGCAGAAGGTGTGGGCGGCGGCACGCGCGGCGACGAGGCATTGAGAGAAGAAGCGAATAGCGAATAGGGAGTAGCGAATATTGAAAGAAGGCGCTGGCGTTATAGGATCAATTCCCTATTCGCTACTCCCTATTCCCTATTCGCTCTCTCCCGAAGGGAGAAACACGATGTATTCCGTCACCTACCACCGCGCCGCCTCGCTTTCCGACGCGGCCAAGCTCGCCAAGAAGGACGAGGCAAAGTTCCTGTCGGGCGGCATGACGCTCATCCCCGCCATGAAGACGCGGCTCGCCGCGCCACCCGACGTGATCGACCTGACGCACATCGCCGAGCTCAAGGGGATCACCGTGTCGGGCAAGAGCGTCACCATCGGCGCGGCGACGACCCATGCCGAGGTCGCCAACAATGCAAAACTCAAGGCAGCATGCCCGGCGATCTGCCACCTTGCATCGCATATCGGTGACCCGCATGTGCGCCATCGCGGCACCATCGGCGGCTCGATCGCCAACAACGATCCCGCCGCCGACTACCCGGCGGCGATGCTGGCGCTGAACGCCACCATCGTCACCACCAAGCGCGAACTCGCCGCCGACAAATTCTTCAAGGGCCTGTTCGAGACGGCACTGAAGGACGGCGAGATCGTCACGGCGGTCCGCTTCACGGTTCCGGCCAAGGCCGGCTACGCAAAATTCCCAAACCCTGCCTCGCGCTACGCCATGACCGGGGTGTTCGTCGCCAGCGGCAAGGAGGGCGTGCGTGCCGCCGTGACCGGGGCCGGCGACGACGGGGTGTTCCGCTCCAGGCCGATCGAGGCGGCGCTGGCCAAGAACTTCGAGGCTGCCGCGCTTGAAGGCGTGTCGGTGCCGAGCGACGGCCTGATGAGCGACCTGCACGCCTCGGCGGAGTACCGGGCCAATCTCGTCGTGGTCATGGCCAAGCGCGCGGTGATGACGGCGAACGGGTAGGAAAGCGCATCTCGCTGGCAGGCGCGGCCGGCTTAATCTCCTCTTCGCGGGGAGGGCAGGGATTGTGCCACCAGCGCCTCTGGTCTTGTATTCGTTTGCCTGCCTTTCGGGAGGCGACGAGCCTGTGGAGAACTATCGCGGCCGTTGACCCCGCCGGCGCGGACGCTAAACCTTCGATCCATGGCTCTCAACCTCATAAAGCTCTGCGTCGGCTGCGACAGCGTCGAGGACCTGGAGGAATGGATCGCCTTCCGGCTCGATGAAAGGCGCCGCGCCGGCGAGCCTGTGGAACAGTGGCACACGACCCGGATGGTGCCGAGCCGCACGGCGGAACTCGTCGACGGCGGCTCGCTCTACTGGGTGATCAAGGCGCAGGTGCAATGCCGCCAGCGCCTGCTCGACATCCGCCCGTTCGTGGATGCCGACGGCATCGGCCGTTGTCATCTAGTCCTCGATCCGAAGGTGGAGCGCACGCAATGGCAGCCGCGCCGCGCCTTCCAGGGCTGGCGCTACCTGAAGCAGGCGGACGCGCCGGCCGATCTCGGCAGGGGCGGGCCGGGCCTGATGGAGATGCCGCCGAAGCTGCGGCAGGAGCTGGCCGAGCTCGGGCTTCTCTAGCGCCACCGCGAACGCGACGAACGCTTCCGATCGTTACGCCTTCAGCGCCTGCTCCAGATCGGCGATAAGGTCGTCGCCGTCCTCGATGCCGGCCGACAGCCGCACCAGCGAATCGGAGATGCCGATGGCCGCGCGCTGCTCGGGCGGGATCGAGCCGTGCGTCATCAGGGCAGGGTGCTCGATCAGGCTTTCCACACCGCCGAGGCTTTCGGCCAGCGTGAACAGGTGCGTGTGCTCGAGGAAGCGCTTGGTGCCGGCGAGGTCGCGGTCGAGCTCGACCGAGATCATGCCGCCGAAGGCGTGCATCTGTCGCCTGGCGATTTCATGCTGCGGGTGGCTGGCGAGGCCGGGATAGAGGACGCGGCGCACGTCGCCGCGGCCTTCCAGCCAGAGCGCGATCTTTTCGCCGTTGGCGGAGTGCCGCTCCATGCGCAGCGCCAGCGTCTTGAGGCCGCGCAGTGCCAGAAAGCTGTCGAACGGCCCGGAAATGGCGCCGACCGCGTTCTGCAAAAATTTCAGCCGGTCGGCGAGGTCGCGGTTGTCACCCACCACCGCCACGCCGCCGACCATGTCCGAATGGCCGTTGAGGTATTTCGTCGTCGAATGCACGACGATGTCGATGCCGAGCTCCAGCGGCCGTTGCAGGTAGGGGCTGCAGAAGGTGTTGTCGGCGACTGACAGCAGCCCCTTGCGGCGGGCGAGCGCCGCCACGGCTTCGAGGTCGACGACCCTGAGCAGCGGGTTGGTCGGGGTCTCCACCCACAGCAGCTTCGTCTCCGGCCGGATCGCCGCCTCGACGGCGGCGAGGTCGGTGAAGTCGACGAAGCTGGTTTGCAATCCGGCCGAGCGCTTTCTCACCCGCTCCAACAGCCGGAAGGTGCCGCCATAGATGTCGTCGGTGGCGACGATGTGGGCGCCCGAATCGAACAGCTCCAGCACCGTGCCGATCGCCGCAAGGCCCGATGCGAAGGCGAAGGCGGCGGTGCCGCTTTCGAGATCGGCCACGGCGCGCTCGAAGGCGAAGCGTGTCGGGTTCTGGCTGCGGGCGTATTCGAAACCCTTGTGCACGCCCGGGCTCTGCTGGCCGTAGGTGGAGGTGGCGTAGATCGGCACCATCACCGCGCCGGTGGTCGGATCGTGGCTCTGGCCGCCATGGATGGTGCGGGTCGAGAAGGCCAGCCGGTTCCTGCGCTCAAGGGTCATCGATTGCGCCTCAGATGGTTGATGAGATCGACCCGCGTGATGAGGCCGAAGAATTCGTCGCCGTCGAAGACGATCGCCACCTCGTTGCGCTCGAATACCGGCAGCAGCGCGTCGAGCGTCTGGCTTGCCTGCAGCGTGTGCAGGTCGGCGGTCATCGCCGAACTGACGGGCGCGCTGAAGCGGTCCCAGCGGCCTTCGTAGGGGCCTTCCAGCACGGCAAGAATGTCGCTCTCGTCGACGATGCCGACCAGCCTTCCGTCGTCGAGCACCGGCAGCTGCGAGACGTCGCCGCGGCGCATACGGCCATAGGCGGTGAGCAGCGTGTCCTGCGGCCCGACGAAGACTGTACCGCCCTCGCGATGCGAGCGGGCGACGATGTCGCGCAGGTCGCCATGCTGCTCGCGCTCCGCAAGGCCCTGTTCGGCCAGCCAGAAATCGTCGAACACCTTCGACAGATATTTGTTGCCGCTGTCGCACACGAAGGTGACGACGCGCTTCGGCGCGGTCTGCTCGCGGCAGTAGCGCAGGGCGGCGGCGAGCAGCGTGCCGGACGAGGAGCCGGCGAGGATGCCCTCCCTGGACAAGAGGTCGCGCACCGCCAGCATGCTGTGCTTGTCGGTGATCGAATAGGCCTTCTTGACGAGGGAAAGGTCGCAGTTGGGCGGAATGAAGTCCTCGCCGATGCCTTCCACCGTCCAGCTACCGGCTTGGCCGAGCTCGCCGGTCTTGACGTAGGGCGCGAGCACCGATCCCACGGGGTCGGCCAGCACCATCTCCGTCTTGGGCGAGACCTTCGCGAAGAAGCGTCCGAGCCCCGTCAGCGTGCCGCCGGAGCCGACGCCGACCACCACGGCATCGACCTTCTCGCCGAGCTGGCTCCAGATCTCAGGCCCGGTGGTCGTCTCATGCGCCAGCGGATTGGCCGGATTGGCGAACTGGTTGACGTAGAAGGCGCCGCGCGTGTCGGCGGCGATCTTTTCCGCCATGTCCTGGTAATATTCGGGATGGCCCTTGCCGACGTCGGAGCGGGTCAGCCGCACTTCGGCGCCGAGCGCCCTAAGATGCTGGATCTTCTCGCGCGACATCTTGTCGGGAACGACCAGCACGATGCGATAACCCTTGGGGATGCCGACCTGGGCGAGACCGAGCCCGGTGTTGCCGGCGGTGGCCTCGACGATGGTGCCGCCCGGCGCCAGCCTTCCATAGCGCTCGGCGTCGGCGATCATCGATAGCGCGATGCGGTCCTTGATCGAGCCGCCGGGGTTCTGGCTCTCCAGCTTGACGAACAACCGGCACTTGCCGGTATCGAAACGTGTGAGTTCGACGACGGGCGTCTCGCCGATCAGGTCGAGGACGGAGCTGTAAGGTGGCCTGAGCCGCCCCTTGTTACCGTCTGATGCCGATACCGCATGGACGCTCATTCCTGCCTCCCTGTTGCCGGCCGAACGCCCGGCACTGCGCCGGGAGCGATTCACCGTGTTGGAGCTTATCAGCAAACGCGCATGACCGGCATCGCGTTGCCGGCCGCCCTCATCTCACAAGCGGCTTGTTCCGAAGAAGGCAGCATTCACTATTATTCGACCGAATTCGGGATTTATGTTTCAATGCCGTGAGAAAACCACCCATTTTCAGGAAGATTCTACCGGCTTCCAATGGATTTTCGAGGCGAGCAGCAAGCCCGCCGCGGCTCGGGCGATGCCATCCACAGCGGCATCAGACGTTAAGTCATTGCTTCGATTCATTAATCTATAATTCTAGTAGACATTGTTGACATCCTGAAATCAGGAGTCATAATCCGTGACAGACGTGCCGTTCTGCCAACCGTCCGCAATCGCATGGGGAGGAGTTGACGATGACACAGAAAGTCCGGTCGCTGATCGACCGCCTGCGGGCCTTTCTTTCGCCGGCCCGCCAGACCCAAGCAGACAGCCGCACCGCGCCTGACGACAAGGATCGTCTGACGCGTGATGAGTCGTTCTATTGGGGCTGGTGCATGAACGGCCATTGGTGAGCCGCTCAAAAGCCCCACCCGCAACCCTTTCGACAGTCGAGCCTTGAGCGGCCTGTTCGGCCGCGATTGCGCCAGAAAGCGAAATCGGCCAGAGGAGCCATGCCATGACCCGAGTTCTTCCCCCGCTGTACGAAGGCCATGCGCCGATCTTTCTTCACCTCGCCTTCCAGGAGGCTCTGGATGCCTATGAGGACTGGAATTTCGATGTCGGCGAGCCGGCCGTCGATCTCGACGGCAAGGCGGTGCCGATCAGCTCCGTCTTCGGCCGCATGCGCACCTGTACCGATATCCTGCCGGTCAGCACACTGGATTCGGTCAAGATCGTTCTCGGCGAGCGCGCAGCCGAGCTTGACGACGACGCGGCCACCTATGCGCAGGCCGCCTTCCTGATGCGGGCTGTTTGCGTGGAACGGCTGCGCGGAGACGGAAATTGAAATGCGGTTCCAATTTCTTCGGCTGAAGAGGGATGATGTTCCTCTTTCTCTGCAAAATTCGGAATCGACCAAATCTACTTATTTTATAGACTAAAGGGAAAGAGGAGGTTGCCGTGGCTCACACTCAAAACCTGTCCGAAACCCGCTCCGCGTCGCGCTCCCAGAATGCCTCGGCCGGCTCCTCGTTGGCTTCGGTAGCGGCGCACGCCGTGTTCCTCGCAGCGGTGGCCTTCGCCGCGGCCCTGGTGCTCGGCTTCGTTGCCTGAAGCGGCCGTCCGGCCGCTTCCAACCGGATACCCGGAACAATCCGCTCGCGTTTCTGACTGACCGTTCGCGCCGGCTGGCGCGCGGAAGGCGAAGGAGTGTCCCATGCAACTCGCATTTTCCCATGTCGCCGGTCCGTCTCGCGCCGTCAGCGGAGGTGTCGTGACGTCCTTCTTCTTCGATGCCCACGACGCCGAGCAGCGGATCGCCGCGATCGAGCGTGCCGGATTCTCGCGGCTGGTCGTCGACGACGCCGGCGGGCTGCTGACCAACATGGACATCGCCGCCGAAGCGGTCCGGGCCTCCGGCGGGATCGACATCGCCCTGACACACTGGGCCGGCGATATAGAGCCGGCCGTTGCGGCGCGCCAGCTGGCGGCGTTGGATGCCATCAGCGGCGGCAGGCTGGCGCTGCGGATGACGGCTGGTGGGGATATCGATGCCGCCACGCATGTCGAGGCACTGGCCCGGACGGATGAATATCTGGTGCTGCTGAAACGCCTGTGGTCGAACGCCTCGCCCTTCGATCACGAGGGGCCGGCCTACAGCCTGCGTGCCGGTTTCGTGCCGCGCAAGGGGCCGCGCGGCGCCGACATACCGGTGCGCATGAACGGCCTGTCGGGCACCGCCTTCCGCGTCGCCGGTCGCCATGCCGACGTCTTCGAGCTGCCCTACGGGGCGCCCGATCAGCTCCGGCATGTGATCGGACGCGTGCTGGCCGCCGCGGCCGAGCGGGGGCGGGCGGGCAAGGTCGGCTTCGCCCTGCCGCTCAGCCTGCGGCATTGGCAGCACGGCGGGACAGCCGACGATGCAATGGACGCCGCCATCCGGGCCGGCTCGCCCGAGCGGCTTGCGCAAGCGCTTCTGCCTTACGCATCGCTCGGCGTCTCGGAGCTGATGATCCATGATCTGAACACGGTGGAGACGATCGCCGCCTTCGGCGACCGGATCGCGCCCGCCATCAGGGATGCCGCCGAGCGGCGGCTTTCGCCCGAGGTGGCATGGCCAGGCCGTCCCTTCCGCCCCGTCCTGTCGGCCGGGCTGTCGGCGCCGGACCTGTTGCGGCATCACTGAACGGATACGCTTCACCGATGGAGAGCCGGCGCCAGACGCCGGCCCTTGTCGTAACGCGGCGATCGGCGTCGTCTGCCGCCGTCAGGTCCCGGCGTGCCCGAGCAATGTCCTCGCAAGCCCGGCGCATTGCGTGCGGATGTCAGGGATCGCCTCGATCTCGAAGAAGGTACCGCGGGTCAGCGGGCCAACGGCGAACAGCTTGTCCGACGCCGAGCCGTTGTCGGCGATGACGGCGCAGCCATCGGTCACGTCGAGGCCGAGTTTTAGCGCGTCGGGGCGTGCCAGGCCGCGGTCGATCAGCGCACGCACCACCGCGATCGAGCCGGCGGACAGATCCTTGACGATCCCGGTGCAGTCGTAGACGCGGTCGGCTTCGATGGTCTCGGGCGCCCGCGAATGGCGATGCTGCAGCGCCACCGCGATACGGCCATCGTGTTTCGTCATGCTCTCGACGCGCGCCGCCACGAGGCGGATGCGTCCGCTCCTCACCGCCGCGTCGATGCGCATATGGATTGCCGGCGCCATGCGGTGGCGATGGATGTCCCACCAGGCCTTCGTGTGCTCGAGGAAGCGGCGCTTCGCCGAAGCCGGCCAGCTCTGCCAGACGCTCTGGTTGAACGGGCGCAGGCCGTCGAGAACGTCGCGCCAGTCGCCGCCGGCCCTTTGGGTCGCGCGGATGAGGTCGCGCAGCCAGCCGACGAAATAGGACAGCTCGGTGCCGAGAGGCACGTCGGCGATGTCGAGGCGGATCGGCTTGCCCTTGCGGTGCGGCGAGGGCAGCAGCCCGCGGCGCGAGACCGCGACGACCTCACCGCGATGGCCGCGATGCTGCAGCGTCAGCCATGCGTCGACCATGCTGAGACCGGTGCCGAGGATGAGCACACGCGCCTGGCTGTCGAGCGGCGTGTCGGCGGGCGAATCGACGCGAACGGAGAGCGGATGCTCGGGAGACGGCTCCTCGTCGTGGCCGACGGCCAGCACCGCGGCGTGGCAGGCGATGCTGGTGCCGTTCGCCAGCTGCACGTCGACGCCGGAGGCTGTCGGCATGAGCCCTGCGCAGGTTTCCCGCACCACCCGCAGCCGGTCGCCCTCGCGTTGGACAATGTCGGCCAGCAGTTCCTCCAGATACCGCCCATAGATGGCGCGCGGCAGGTAGACGGCGGGATTGCCGTCGGTGACGATGCCGTTTTCGCGCACCCAGCGCCAAAAATGCTCGGGGTCGTCGGCATAGGCGCTCATGCCGAGGGCGCTGACGTTGAGGACATGGTCGGGTAACGTGGTCGAATAGGCCCGCCCGCGTCCGAAGGTCGGCGCCTTCTCGATCAGGGTGACGCGCAGGTCGGGCTGCGGCGACCTGAGCAGATGCGCGGTGAGCAGCACGCCGCTGGCTCCGCCGCCGACGATGGCGATCGAGGAGCGCTGCCGACCGCTCACGCGCGCGCCCCGTAAGGGGGAGGGCAGTCGCGTGTCGCAAGCGGCGAGGAGTTCGGGGGCCTCGCACCCCCACCCCTAACCCCTCCCCACAAGGGGGAGGGGAACTTTGCGGCCGCTATACCGGGCGAAATCGCCGCCGATTGGCGTCTGGCAGAGGCGCGGCACGATTCCCCTCCCCCTTGCGGGGAGGGATTAGGGGTGGGGGTGGACTGAAGTGCGATCGCCCGGCCGGCGAGCGGCGGCCTCAGGCCTGATACTTCAGCAGCGCCGCGACGTCGTCGTTGGCAGCGTCGCGCATCTGCTCGAGGCTGCGGTTGTCCAGCACCGAGGCAATGGCGTGGCGCACCTCCAGCATCATGTGCCGGACCTGGCAGGTCGCCTCGTCGCAATCCTCGCAGCGCTGGTACTGCGTGTGACTGGCGCAGGGGATGGGCGCCAGCGGACCGTCGAGCACGCGGATGACGTGGCCAATCCGGATCTCGGCGGCCGGCCGGGACAGCCGGTAGCCGCCGTCCTTGCCCTTGCGGCTCTGCACGAAGCCGGCGTTGCGCAGCTCGCCGAGGATGGCGTCGAGGAACTTCTTCGGGATGTTGTTCGTCTTGGCGATGTCGTTGACGAATGCCAGCCGGCCCTCGGGTATCTGCGACAGGTGGATGAGAGCCTTCAGCCCGTACTTGCCTTTCTTGGTGAGCATTTTTCTGCGGTTTCTTTGTGTTGCCTGAGAAAGCCCGATGCGTATGCGGGAAGGGCTCGCATCCGCCCCGAGTAATTTTGAGTGAGTCTATAAACAAGTGCAAATGCGTTGATTTTTCGTCATTTCTACGACGAATCCGGAAATATCCATGTCGACTCTCGACGTTTTCGAGCAAAAACGGCTTCATTGGCGGCGTTCGGCCTCGTGGCGGGACGGTCCAAGGGTGCAGGCAAAGTCTATAGAAAAAATAGGATTAGGGAAGCACGCCAGCAGGCTCCTTCGCCTTCAAGCCGCGAAAACCCGCATGCGCACCACCCGCAGAACGCCGCGGTCGCCCGCCGCGACGACGGTTTCCGGCGGCACGTCGAGCTCAGCCGTTTCACCACTTCCGGTACGGACAGACAGGCGGCGGCCGTCCGGCCTGTCGATGACGCGCGAAACCGTGGCTGCGACGCCGTCGCCCTCGCTGGTCCATTCGAGGTCGCCGGGACGCAGATAGATGTCGGCCGGGCCGTCGGGACAGCCGGCGGCGTCGAGCGTCAGGCCGTCGAGCGAGGCGATGCCATCCTTGACGGTGGCGCGCAGGCGGTTGGTGTCGCCGAGGAACTTCATCACGAAGGCGGTGGCCGGCGCGCGGCAGACTTCTTCGGGCGTGCCCTGCTGGACGATCCTGCCCTCGTTGAGGATGACGACTCGGTCGGCGAGGTCGAGCGCTTCCTCCTGGTCATGGGTGACGAACAGCGTGGTGATGCCGAGCTCGTCATGGATCTCGCGCAGCCAGCGGCGGAGGTCCCGGCGCACATTGGCGTCGAGCGCGCCGAACGGCTCGTCCAGCAGCAGCACTTTCGGGTCGACAGCCAATGCTCTTGCGAGCGCCACGCGCTGGCGCTGGCCACCGGAGATCTGGGTGGGGAAACGGTCGCCGAGACCTTCCAGCTTCACCAGCCTGAGCAAATCGGCGACGCGCCCGGCGACCTCGGCCTTCGTGCGCCGCACCTTCGAGACCTTCATGCCGAAGCCGATGTTTTCGGCCACCGTCATATGCGGAAACAGCGCGTAGTGCTGGAAGACGAAGCCGACGCCGCGGTCGCGCACCGGAATGTCGGTGGCGTCGTGCTCGCCGAACAGGATGCGGCCGCCGTCGGCATATTCGAGCCCGGCGACCATGCGCAGGATCGTGGTCTTGCCCGAACCGGACGGCCCAAGCAGCGCCACCAGCTCGCCGCTCTCGATGTCGAGCGACACGCCATGGACGGCGCGGAAGGTGTCGAAGGTCTTCACGACCTCGTCGAGGCGGATATTCATTTCGCATTCCCCGGAGCGGCGTTCGGCGCGGCGAGCGCCGGGCGGCTGGCGCGGCCGGCGCCCTGGCGCTCCAGCAGCACTTTGGCGGCTATGGTGACGATGGCGAGCACGGTCAGGATGGCGGCGGCGGCGAAGGCGCCGGCCGTCTGGTAGTCGTGGTAGAGCAGCTCGACATGCAGGGGCAGCGTATTGGTCTGGCCGCGGATGTTGCCGGACACGACCGAGACCGCGCCGAACTCGCCCATGACGCGGGCGTTGCACAGCACCACGCCGTAGAGCAGCGCCCAGCGGATGTTGGGCAGCGTGACCGAGAAGAAGGTGCGCCAGCCCGACGCGCCGAGCGAGGTGGCGGCCTCCTCCAGGTCGCGCCCCTGCGCCTGCATCAGCGGCACCAGCTCGCGCACCACGAAGGGCGCGGTGACGAACATGGAAGCGAGCACGATGCCGGGCAGCGCGAACAGGATCTTGATGCCGGCGGCGTCCAGCATCGGGCCGAATACGCCCTGCAGGCCGTAGACGAACAGATAGGCGACACCGGCAACGATGGGCGAGACCGAGAACGGGATCTCGATCACCACCAGCAGGAAGCGGCGGCCCCAGAAGTCGAATTTGGTGATCGCCCAAGCGGCGGCGATGCCGAAGACGGTGTTGACCGGCACGGCTATCAGCGCCGTCACGACGGTCAGCATGATGGCGTGGCGGGTGTCGGGATGGCCGATCGTGCGGGCGAAGCCGGCGAGGCCGAGCGAAAAGGCCTGGGTGAAGATGACGACGAGCGGCGCCAGGACGAGCAGGGCGCCGAGGACGAGCACGAAGGCGATGAGCGTGCGCCGGATCGCCGGGTTGTCGCCGACGCGGGGAGGGCGCTTTCCTCGCTGCATGTCAGCTCCTCGCCGTGTAGCGCAGGGCGCGCGCCTGCAGGAGGTTGGTGAAGGCCAGCATGACGAAGGCGGTGATCAGGAGCACCGAGGCGATCGCCGCCGCCGCCTGGTAGTCGTATTCCTCCAGCCGGATGAAGGTGAGCAGCGCGGTGATCTCCGTCGACATCGGCTGGTTGCCGGCGATGAAGATGACGGCGCCGAATTCGCCGAGGCTGCGGGCGAAGGAGAGCGACAGGCCGGCGAGCAAAGCGGGCATCAGCAGCGGCAGGATCACGCGCAGGAAGATCGAGCGGTCGGAGCCGCCGAGCGTCTGCCCGGCCTCCTCCAGCGTCGGGTCGAGGTCTTCGAGCACCGGCTGCACCGTGCGCACGATGAAGGGCAGGCTGGTGAAGGACATGGCGATCATGATGCCGAGCGGCGTGTAGGCGACCTTGACGCCGGTCTCGGCCAGCACCGAGCCGAACCAGCCGTTCGGGGCGAACAGCGCGGTCAACGCGATGCCGGCAACGGCGGTCGGCAGCGCGAAGGGCAGGTCGACGATGGCATCGACCAGCCGCTTGCCCGGAAACTGGTAGCGCACGAGCACCCAGGCCAGCGCCAGGCCGAAGACGAGGTTGAAGGCGGTGGCGGCGAGCGCCGACAGCACAGTGACGCGATAGCTGGCGACCGCGCGGGCCGACGACACGACCCGCCAGTAGTCCTCCGGGCCAAGGCTGGCGGCGTGAAATACCAGAGCGCCAAGCGGCAGCACCACGATCAGGCAGACATAAAACAGCGTGACGCCGAGCGACAGGCGCAGGCCGGGGAGGACGCGGCGGCGGGTCAATTCGTGACTCCGCTTGTTGAGCAGGCACTAGTGGCAGCTGCTGAAGCGTCGGCTTCCTTCGCACCCCCCTCTGTCCTGCCGGACATCTCCCCCGCAAGGGGGGAGATTGGACGACCGCCTTGGTTTCGCCAGTCACCAACCTTAGGGATCAGGCGAGCAGAGCGAAGCTGCCAGTCTCCCCGCCTGCGGGGGAGATGTCCGGACCATTCGACAAGCTCAGGACAAAGGGGGGGGCGAAGGGGCACGTGCTTCAATTCTGATCTTTGGAAAGCAAAAAACCGGCGGGCCCAGGAGGCCCGCCGGCCATCAAGCCGAAACGACGCGTCAGGTCAACGCTCGCCGTAGATCTGGTCGAGCAGGCCGCCGGAAGCGAAATGCTCCTCCTGGACCTTCGGCCAGCCGCCGAACACGTCCTCGACGGTCACCAGACGGACTTCCGGGAAGGTCGCCTTGAACTCCGCCGCCACCGTCTCGTCGCGCACGCGGTTGCCGTTCTCGGCGGCGATCTTCTGGCCCTCGGGCGTATAAAGGAAGTCGAGATAGCCCTTCGCCAGGTCGCGTGAGCCGCGCTTGTCGACCACCTTGTCGACGATGGCGACCGGGAACTCGGCGAGCAGGCTGACCGAGGGCGTGACCGTCTCGAACTTGTCCTCGCCGAACTCCTTGCGGATGCCGGTGGTCTCGGATTCGAAGGTGATCAGCACGTCGCCGATCTCGCGCTCGACGAAGGTGGTGGTGGCGGCGCGGCCGCCGGTGTCGAACACCGGCACGTTGTCGAAGAGTTTCGTGACAAATTCCTTCACCTTGGCCTCGTCGCCGTTGAAGGCCTCGCGGGCGTAGGCGGTGGCGGCGAGATAGGTGTAGCGGGCGTTGCCGGAGGTCTTCGGGTTGGGGAAGATCACCTGCACGTCGTCGCGCACGAGGTCGCTCCAGTCCTTGACGTTCTTCGGGTTGCCGGCGCGCACCAGGAAGGACGGCAGCGAATAGAAGGGCGAGGCGTTGCTGGCGAAATCGGCCTGCCAATCGTCGGAGACAAAACCGTTCTTGACCAGGAAGTCGATGTCGGTGACCTGGTTGAAGGTGACGACGTCGGCCTCCAGACCCTCGACGATGGCCCGGGCCTGTTTCGATGTGCCGGCATGCGACTGGTCGACGGTGACGTCCTTGCCGGTGTCGGCCTTGTATTTCGGCACGAAGGCGGCATTGACGTCCTCGAACAGCTCGCGTGCCACGTCGTAGGAGGCGTTGAGGATCTTGTCCGCCGATTGCGCGCTGGCCGGGCCGGCGAGCAAGGCTAGGGCGGCGCCGAGGAGCAATAGGCGTTTCATGGATGTCTCCGGAAGAGGGTGTTGCCTGAGGATGCCAAAAATAATGCCCATCGCGCGCTTGGCAGAGAGACGGACCTGCAGTTTGTAGGTAGTCTTTAGAAAATTGTTCCTGAAATTGTTCGAAATGGGGTCGGGAATTGCGACCGTATCCGCGGCGGAAGCTGCACGCTCGCGGTCGGCCAAGTCTGCCAGTGGTGACGACTGATGGCTTGGGAGGCGGGCCTCCGGTATTCCACGAAATGAATGAGAAAGAAATTTCTTTTTAGCAAGGAATTGCTACAAAGGTGCCATTGCTCTATCGACGGAATGGTCGGAGCAGGAGCGCATAGAGTGAGCGACACGCATATTCCTCTGAACGAAATCGCACCGCTGGCGACGGCACTGCGCTTCCTGGCCGCCGACGCGGTCGAGCGGGCCGGCACCGGCCATCCCGGCATGCCGCTCGGCATGGCCGATCTGGCGACGGTGCTGTTCACCCGGCACCTCAAATTCGACGCGTCAGAGCCGAAATGGCCGGACCGCGACCGCTTCGTGCTGTCGAACGGCCATGGTTCGATGCTGCTCTACGGGCTGCTGCATCTCACCGGCTATGCCGACGTGCCGCTGGAGGAGCTGCGCAATTTCCGCAAGGCTGGCGCGCTCGCCGCCGGCCATCCCGAATACGGCCATTTTGCCGGGATCGAGACGACCACCGGGCCGCTGGGGCAGGGCGTGGCGACCGCGGTCGGCATGGCGCTGGCCGAGCGCATGCTGGCGGCGGAGTTTTGCGCGGACCTCGTCGACCACCGCACCTGGGTGTTCTGCGGCGACGGCTGCCTGATGGAGGGCGTCAGCCAGGAGGCGATCTCGCTCGCCGGTCATCTCGGCCTGTCGAAACTGACGCTGGTTTTCGACGACAACAGCACGACGATCGACGGGCCGACCTCGGTCAGCACGTCCGACGACCAGCGCAAACGTTTCGAGGCGTCGGGCTGGGCGACGATCGGCGTCGACGGTCACGATGCCGAGGCCATCGACCGCGCGTTCACCTATGCCAGGGCGTCGGACAGGCCGACGCTGATCGCGGCGCGCACCAGGATCGGTTTCGGCGCGCCGACCAAGCAGGGGCTTTCCGCCGCGCACGGCTCGCCACTCGGCGCCGGCGAGGTCGAGGCGATGCGCAAGGCGCTGAACTGGCACCATTCGCCGTTCGAGATTCCCGAGGCCATCGCGGTCGCCTGGAAGGCAGCCGGGCGGCGCGGCGGGGTCGAGCGCGCCGCATGGCAGCGACGGCTCGAAGCGACGGAGCCGGCGCGCCGCGCCGCCTTCTCGCGGCGGATCGAGGGCAGGCTGGATGCCGCGGCGGAGCCGGCCGTGCAGGCGGCGATCGCCGCGCAGGTGGCGAAGCCGGCCGCCGTGCCGGTGCGCCAGGGCAGCCAGCTTGCCACCGGCGTGCTCGCTTCCGTCATGCCGGAACTCGTCGGCGGCTCCGCCGACCTCACCTCCAGCGTGCTGTCGCGGCCGGACGGCATGCCGCCGCTGACGCCGGGCGACCTCGCCGGCCGGCATATCAGCTTCGGCGTGCGCGAGCACGGCATGGCGGCGGCGCTGAACGGCATCGCCCTGCATGGCGGCTTCGTGCCCTACGCCGGTACCTATCTCACCTTCAGCGACTATGCCCGCCCGGCGATCCGGCTGGCGGCGCTGATGGGCATCCGCACCATCTTCCTGATGAGCCACGATTCGATCGGAGTGGGCGAGGACGGCCCGACCCATCAGCCGATCGAGCATCTGGCGTCGCTGCGCGCCATTCCCGGATTGAAGGTCTACCGGCCGGCGGACAGCGTCGAGGCGCTGGAATGCTGGTACGACGCCGTCGCCGGCCAGTGCCCGAGCGTCATGGTGGTGGCCCGCCAGAAGGTGCCGCAGGTCAGACTCTCCTTGGCCGAAGGCATGCCGGCGCGGCGCGGCGCCTATCTGCTCGCCGGCGGCGCCGAGCGCGACCTCACGCTGCTCGCCTCCGGCTCGGAGGTCAGCCTGGCGCTGGAGACGCGCGAGCTGCTGGCCAAGCACGGCCTCGAGGCGGCGGTGGTGTCGATGCCCTGCTGGGAGGTCTTCGCCCGCCAGGACAGCGCCTACCAGGCCGCCGTGCTGGGGGATGCCCCGCGCTTCGCCATCGAGGCGGCGTCGCCGTTCGGCTGGGAACGCTACACCGGGCGCTCGGATCACATCTTCGGCATTTCTACCTTTGGCTTCTCGGCGCCGGGCGCGGTCGTCTATGGGCATTTCGGCTTGACGCCCTCGGCGATTTCCGAACAGATCCTCCGTCTCACCAGCACCAAGCTCAAGAAGGCGGTGTGATCATGGACACGGCCAATCTCGCGTCTGCCCAGGCGAGGAACGAAGGCATGCCGCTGCGCCTCGACCTCGTCGAGGACCAGCGCGCCAATCTGAGCGCCATCGAGCGCCGTGCCGCCACGTTGGCGCCGCGCCGCAGCGTCAAGAAGGAATGGCAGGCGGCGTGGCTGGTGCGCGCCATCGGTCTGATCGACCTGACCACGCTGTCGGGCGACGATACGCCGGAACGGGTGCGCCGCCTCTGCGCCAAGGCGCGCAACGCGCTGCGGCAGGACCTGGTCGAGGCCCTTGGGCTTTCCGGACCGGTGACGACGGGTGCGGTCTGCGTCTACCCGACCATGGTGTCGACGGCGGTGAAGGCGCTGGACGGTTCGGGTATTCCGGTGGCCTCGGTGGCGACCGGCTTTCCCGCCGGGCTGATGCCGCTGAAGCTGCGGCTGGAAGAAATCCGCTACTGCGTCGCGGAGGGCGCCGGCGAGATCGACATCGTCATCAACCGGGCGCTGGTGTTCGACCAGGACTGGCTGGGGCTTTACGACGAGGTGCGGCAGATGCGCGAGGCCTGCGGCCCGGCGCATCTCAAGACAATCCTGGCGACCGGCGACCTGAAGACGCTGCGCAACGTGGCGCGCGCCTCCATGGTCTGCATGATGGCCGGCGCCGACTTCATCAAAACCTCGACCGGCAAGGAAGGCGTCAACGCCGTGCTGCCGGTCGGTCTGGTGATGACCCGCGCCATCCGCGCCTATGAGGAGGAGACCGGCGTCAGGGTCGGCTTCAAGCCGGCCGGCGGCATCTCCGGCGCCAAGGATGCGCTCACCTGGATGACGCTGATGAAGGAGGAGCTGGGCAATGCCTGGCTGAAGCCGGACCTGTTCCGCTTCGGCGCCAGCTCGCTGCTCGGCGACATAGAGCGTCAGATCGAGCATTTCGTCACTGGCCGCTATTCGGCGGCGATGCGCCACGCCGTGGCGTGAGGAGACCGGCCATGCCCTCCGTCAGCGAGATCCTTGAGACCATGGACTACGGCGTCGCGCCCGAACAGAACACCGAGGTCAAGGCGTGGCTCGCCGCGCATGCCGGCGGCTTCGGCCATTTCATCGGCGGCGCCTTCACCGCGCCGGCCGCCGGCGCCAGCTTCGAGGTGCTGAACCCGGCGACCGGCGCCGTGCTCGCGGCCTGCGCCGAAGGCTCGACGGCCGATGTCGATGCGGCGGTCGCCGCGGCGCGCAAGGCGCTTCCGGGCTGGTCGGGCCTGCCGGGCCATGTGCGCGCCCGCCACCTCTACGCCATCGCCAGGCTGATCCAGAAGCGCGAGCGCTTCTTCTCCGTGCTGGAGACCATGGACAACGGCAAGCCGATCCGCGAGAGCCGCGACATCGACGTGCCGCTGGTCGTCCGCCATTTCTACCACCATGCCGGCTGGGCGGAACTGATCGAGACCGAGTTTCCCGGCATGGCTCCCGTCGGCGTCTGCGGCCAGATCATCCCGTGGAACTTCCCGCTGCTGATGCTGGCCTGGAAGGTGGCGCCGGCGCTCGCCGCCGGCAATACCGTGGTGCTGAAGCCGGCCGAGTTCACGCCGCTGACGGCGCTCGCCTTCGCGGAAATCTGCCGGGAGGCGGGCCTGCCCGCCGGCGTCGTCAACATCGTCACCGGCGCCGGCGAGACCGGCGCCGCAATCGCCGGTCATCGCGGCGTCGACAAAATCGCCTTCACCGGCTCGACCGAGGTCGGCCGCATCATCCGCGAGGCGACCGCCGGCACCGGCAAGAAGCTGTCGCTGGAGCTCGGCGGCAAGTCGCCCTTCATCGTCTTCGACGACGCCGACCTCGACAGCGCGGTGGAGGGCATCGTCGATGCCATCTGGTTCAACCAGGGGCAGGTGTGCTGCGCCGGCTCGCGGCTGATCGTCCAGGAAGGGATTGCCGCCCGCTTCCTCGCGAAACTCAAGGCGCGTGCCGAAAAACTGCGGGTCGGCGACCCGCTCGACAAATCGACCGACATCGGTGCCATCGTCGCCGAGGTGCAGCTGGAGCGCATCCGCGCGCTGGTCGAGGAAGGCCGGCGCGAGGGCAGCGAATGCTGGCAGGCGTCGGCGCCGCTGCCGGGGCAAGGCTTCTTCTTCCCGCCGACCATCTTCACGGCGCTGGCGCCGGCCTCGCGGCTCGCCCAGGAGGAGATTTTCGGGCCGGTGCTGGTCTCCATGACCTTCCGCACGCCGGAAGAGGCGGTGATGCTCGCCAACAATTCGCGATACGGGCTCGCCGCCTCGGCCTGGTCGGAGAACATCAACGTGGCGCTCGACGCGGCCGCGAAGCTGAAATGCGGCGTGGTGTGGGTGAACTCCACCAATCTGTTCGACGCCGCAGCCGGCTTCGGCGGCTATCGCGAGAGCGGTTTCGGCCGCGAGGGCGGGCGCGAGGGGCTTTACGAGTATCTCGTCGCCACGCCGGCCAAACGCACTCGCAAGGTCACTCCGACCGTCCAGCCGGACTTCTCCGCAGCGCCGGCTGCCGGCCAGGTGGCGGAGAACGATGTCGTGCGGCTCGATCGCACTGCAAAGCTCTATATCGGTGGCAAGCAGGCGCGGCCGGATTCCGGCTACAGCTACGCGGTGCGCACCGCCGACGGGCGGCTGGTCTCGCAGGCCGGGCTCGGCAACCGCAAGGACATCCGCAACGCCGTCGAGGCCGCGAACAAGGCGACGGGATGGGGCGGCAATTCCGGCCACAACCGCGCGCAGGTGCTGTTCTATCTCGCCGAGAACCTGGAGGCGCGCAGCGCCGAGTTTTCAGCCCGCATCGACAGCCTGACCGGCGTGGGCGCGGAAGCCGCGGCCGAGGAGGTGCGGCTCTCGATCCAGCGCCTCACCTATTACGCCGCGCAGGCCGACAAATATGACGGCCAGGTGCACTCCACCCGCGCCCGCCACGTCACGCTCGCCATGAACGAGCCGTGGGGCACGATCGGCATTTTGTGCCCGGACGAGGCGCCGCTGCTCGGCTTCGTGTCGCTGGTGGCGCCGGCGATCGCCATGGGCAACCGCTGCATAGTCGGTCCCTCGCAAATCCATCCGCTGGTCGCCACCGACCTCTACCAGGTGCTCGACACCAGCGACGTGCCGGGCGGCGTGGTCAACATCGTCACCGGCGAGCGCGATCTGCTGGCGAAGACGCTGGCCGAGCACGACGAGGTGGCGGCGCTCTGGTATGTCGGCACGCCGGAGGGCGCCGCACTCGTGGAGAAGGGCTCGAGCGGCAATCTCAAGGCGACCTGGGCGGTCGACCAGACTGCCATCGACTGGCGCGACGGCAGCCAGGGTTTCGGCAGGGCGTTCCTGCGCCGCGCGACACAGGTCAAGAACATCTGGATTCCCTACGGGGACTGAGTGGCTGGAAAACCGGTTGAAGTCTCGTTCGCCCGACAAGGAATCCGGTCGCTAAAACAGGATTTTCTGATAAGCACCTGACGGGACACTTGAAGCACGTCGACGTTGTCGACGACATTTTCTACCGGTGAGCCGATGTATCTCGGGATCGATCTCGGAACCTCCGCCGTCAAGGTCGTGCTGGTCGACGACGCGCAGACGATCACAGGCTCGGCCGAGGAAGCGCTGGCGCCGGCTCGGCCAAAGCCGTCCTGGTCGGAGGACGATCCGGATTCCTGGATCGCCGCGGTGGAGCGCGCGCTCTACCGCCTGCGCGCCGAGCATCCGGCCGCCGTTGCGGCGACGCGCGCCATCGGCCTGTCCGGCCAGATGCATGGAGCGCTGCTGCTCGACGCGGGTGACCGGCCGCTGCGTCCGGCGATCCTGTGGAACGACGGCCGCGCGGCGGCTGAGGCGGCCGAGCTCGCCGCTCATTCGGCCGCTCTCAACCGCCGGCTCGGCGTCGCCGCAATGGCCGGCTTCACCGCGCCGAAGATCGTCTGGCTCGCCCGCCACGAGCCGCAGGTGCTGGCGAAGACCCGCCGGCTGCTGCTGCCCAAGGATTTCGTCCGCCTGCATCTGTCGGGCGACTTCGTTACCGACGTCTCGGACGCCGCCGGCACCTGGCTGCTCGATCAGCAGGCGCGGCGCTGGGACCACGAGGCGGGGGCGCTGTGCGGCGTCGATCCGGCCTGGCTGCCGCCGATTCTCGAATCGCCGGCACCGGCCGGCCGGCTGCGCTCCGGGCTCGCCCGCCGCTGGGGCATGCGCGACGACGTGGTGATCGCAGCGGGTGCCGGCGACGTGGCGGCCGGCGGCCTCAGCATCGGCGCGATCCGGCCGGGCGATGCCTTCATCTCGCTCGGCACCTCGGCGCAGTTTTTCACCGTCGCTTCGGCGCACCAGCCCGACCCGGAGCGGGCGGTCCACGCCTTCTGCCACGCCCTGCCGGCCACCTGGTTCCGCATGGCGGCGCTGCTCAACGGCGCCAGCGTGCTCGCCGCCGCGGCGCAATGGACCGGTGGGGCGGACATCGGCGGGTTGCTGGAAGAGACGGAGAAGACATTTACCGGCCCGTCGCCGCTGCTGGCGCTGCCCTACCTGTCGGGCGAGCGCACGCCGCACAACCGGCCCGACCTGCGCGGTGCGATCATCGGACTGGACGCAACGACGCGACCGACCGACATCGTGCAGGCAATGCTGGAGGCGGTCGCCTTCAGCCTGGCCGATGCGCTCGATGTGTTGCGCGGCGCCGGCTCCACCGTTGAAACCGCTGGATTGATCGGAGGAGGGGCACGCTCCACCTTCTGGGCGAAGCTGATCGCGTCGGCCACCGGCGTCGAGCTGGTGAAATACGAGGCCTCCGACCGCGGCCCGGCCTATGGCGCCGCACGCCTGGCGCGGCTGTCCGTCAGCGGCGAGGACGCATCATCCGTTGCCGTGGTGCCGCCGATCGAGCGCATCGTAAAGCCCGAGGCGGCGCTGGCCGATGCCTATCAAGGCCGGCTCGAGGCGTTTCGCTCGCTCTATCGGGCGCTTGCGCCGGAGTTTTCGCGTCAGTCCTGACCGCCGCACAAGGCAGACGCCGTCTCCGCGTCGGTGCCGAGCGCGTTGACGATCCTGCCGCGCATGGCGGCGCGGATCGCCGGCACCTTTTCGGTGCCGAGCGCCACGGCGATGCGGAAGGCGACGTTGGAGAGCGCGTCGAGCGACAGCGAAAGCGTGCGCGCCTCTACGTCCGAATGCAGCACCTGACCGTCGGCGTTGTAGAAGCGGCCGCAGATCGAGCCGACGGCGCCGCCGGCGATCATCTGCTGCAGCCGCTCGTCGGTGAACAGACCGTGCCGGAAGGTGGACGTGCCGGGCATCATGGCGCCGATGCCGACGACGGCGATCGACAGGCGGTCGATCAGCTCGAACACGTCGCGTACGCCGGAGGTGGAGCGCAGCGCCTCGGCCGCCTCGGCGGTATCGACCACCGCCGGCACCGGCAACACCCAGGCCCGCGCGCCGATGCGTCGCGCCAGCGTGCGGCAGACCTCGCCGGTCTGGCTCGCCTCCTCGGCCCGGCCGATGCCGCCGATCAGCGTCACCACCGACAGGTTTTCGGCGCGGATGAGCCGGCCGGCCGCGGCGACGCCGGCTACCGTCTCGCCATTCGAAACGCCGATGACCGTGTCGTTGATCACCAGATCCTCGATGCCGCGGAAGACGGCATTGCCGAGCAGTTGCACGATGGCGCCGTCGTTGGGGCGCCGATCGACGACGATCGCCGTGGCGAGGCCGAAGCGCTGCATCAGCCGCGCCTCCAGCTCCTTGTTGCGGAAGGCGCGGGTGGCGACGCGGATCTCGACGATGCCGAGCTCCATGGCGAGCTTGAGATAGCGGCTGACCGTCGCTTCGGACATGCCGAGGCTGCGCGCGATCTCGTTCTGCGCCATGCCGTTCTCGTAGCGCATCTGCGCCACGCTGATCAGTGCCTGCTCGTGCGGCTTGGGTCTCGACATGGATCCCCCGATGGCTTCAACAGGGGCGGCACGGTTACGAGCGCCCGCCGCGAATAGACATCGGCGCGCCATGACAAGCAATGAATTTCGTTAAGCCGGGTTAAGGAACTTTGTTCCTTAATGGTCCATGCCGGCGCCGGCGGAACCGCCGGCGCCGGCATGGGCAGAGATCATCCGTGCTCGATATAGACGGTCTGCGTCTCCATGTATTCGTAGAAGCCGTGCTTGCCGTCGGCGCCGCCGATGCCGGACTTCTTGCGGCCGGCGTGAAAGCCCTGATAGGCCTCGCCGTTCTCGCGGTTGACGTAGGTCTCGCCGAACTGCAGGGCGCGCGTCACCCGCATCGCCTTGCCGAGGTCGCGCGTGTATAGCGAGGAGGTGAGGCCGTACTCTGTGTCGTTGGCGTGGTGCACCGCCTCCTCGGCGCTGTCGACCACCGCGATCGGCGCGACGGGCCCGAAAATCTCCTTGCGCATGATCTCCATGTCGGGGCGGCAGTCGGTCAGCACCGTCGGCTCGTAGTGATGGCCGCGGTTGCGCTCGGCGACCTTGCCCCCCAATGCCACCTTGGCCCCGTCGCTCTTGGCGCGCTCGACCATGCCGGCGACCTTGTCGAGCTGCGTGGCGTTGACCAGCGGTCCCATGTCGAGGCCGCTCTCGGCAAGGGGATCGCCGTAGCGGACCTTGCCCATCGAGGCGACGAACTTTTCGGTGAAGGCATCCGCCACCTGCCGCTCGACGAAGATGCGCTCGGCGCAGTTGCAGACCTGGCCGGTGTTGTTGATGCGCGACTGGGTGATCGCCCTGACCGCGAGGTCGAGGTCGGCGTCGGCGAGCACGATCGCAGGCGCCTTGCCGCCGAGTTCGAGATTGACGCGGGTGAGGTTCTTCGCCGCCGCCTGCATGATCGCCGTGCCGGTCGGCACCGAGCCGGTGAAGGAGACCAGGTCGATGCCGGGTTGGCCGCTGAGTGTGGCGCCGGTGGTGCGGCCGCGGCCGCTGACGAGGTTGAACACGCCGGCCGGCAGGCCGGCCCGACTGGCGAGCTCGGCGAAGATGAAGGCGTTGAGCGGGGTCTCCTCGCTCGGCTTGATGACGATGGTGTTGCCTGCGACCAGCGCCGGAGCCAGCTTTCTGCCGATCAGGTAGAACGGAAAGTTCCACGGCAGGATGCCGGCGACCACGCCGATCGGTACGCGATGCAGGAAGATGCTCTCGCCCTTGCGATCGCTGGCGATGATCTCGCCCTCGATGCGGCGCGCCCACTCGGCCATGTAGTCCATGAGCCCGGCCATGCCGAGCACCTCGCCGCGAGCGAGATCGAGGATCTTGCCCTGCTCGCGCGAGATGGTCTCGGCGAGCGTATCGACGTTGGCGCGGATCTTTTCGGCGATCGCCTTGACGTAGCCTGCCCGCTCGATCGCCGGCAGGGCCGCCCAGGCCGGCTGCGCCTTGCGCGCGGCGGCGATCGCCTCGTCCACGGTGGCGTTCGACGCCTCCGGCACCTCGGCGATGCGCTCGCCGGTCGCAGGGTTGAACACCTCGATGCGCTCGTTTCTGTCGTCGACGAAGCGTCCGTCGATGAAATGCTGGAAGGTGGCCATGTTCGTCCTCCTCTTTCGGGATCTCGGTCAGGCGGCGCCGATGCGGGCCACGATCTTGCCGGTCACTTGGCGGCGGCGCAGCCGCCACAGCGCGTCGGGAATGTCGGCGAGGCCGATCACCTCCTCCACCATCGGGTCGAGCTTTCCGGCGGCGAGCCGCGCCATCAGGTCGTCGCCGATGACCTTGAAGTCGCGCTGCGTCGGCAGGTGGCCGGCGAAATAAGCACCGCCGAACGCCACCTCATGCACGGAGGCGGCGTAGGTGTAGGACGGGACGTCGGTCATCACCGGCAGCGGGTCGATCGAGACGAGATGGCCGTTGTAGTGGATGAAGGCGAGCGACTTCCGTGCATCGCCGGGATTGGCAACCTCCAGCACCACGTCGACGCCGTAGCCGCCTTCGGTCTCGGCGCGTACCTTGGACAGAAGATCGGCGTCGCGGTAGTCGAAGACGATGTCGGCGCCGAGCTCGCGCACGGTCGCGTGGTGTTCCGGCTTGGCGAGCGCGATAACCTTGGCGCCGGCCTGTCGGGCGAGCTGGACGGCAAAACCGCCTACGCCGCCATTGGCGCCCTGGACGAGGATGGTCTGGCCGGCCTCCAGCCGCGCCTTGCGGAATAGCGCCTGGTAGGCGGTGTAGCCGGCGCAGGGGATCGCCGCTGCGTCGGTGAAGGAGACGTTTTCGGGCAGGCGGCTGGTCACATGCACCGGTGCGATGCAGAACTCGGCGAAGACGCCGGGCCTCCACAGATTGTGGTGCAGCACGGCGCGGTCGCCGACGCTCCAGCCATCGACACCGGGCCCGACCGCGTCGACCACGCCGGCGGCATCCAGCCCGAGCACATGCGGAAATGTCCATTCCGGCTTGTTGTCGACGGCGACCTTCCAGTCGACCGGATTGATCGACGCCGCCTCGACGCGCAGCCGGAGTTCGCCCGGGCCGGGCGAGGGGACGGGTATGTCGGCAAGCTTGACGGATTCCAGTCCGCCGCCGGCCTCGGGAACGACGATTGCTTTCATGACGTCCTCACGTGATCAGATAGCCGCCGTCGATGACGAGCACGGCGCCGGTGACGAAGCTGGCGAGCGGCGACGACAGGAAGAGTGTCCCGCCGGCGAGTTCGGACGGCTCGCCCCAGCGCTTCATCGCCGTCCGGCCAGTGATCTGAGCGTCGCGGACGGGGTCTTCCCTGAGCGCCCGGGTCAGCGGCGTGGCGATCCAGCCCGGCGCGATGGCATTCACCCGGATGCCGTCCCCGGCATAGGCAATGGCGAGCGATTTCGTGAGCTGCGCGATGCCGCCCTTGGAGGCCGAATAGCCGGGAACCAGCCCGCCGCCGAAGAAGGAGAGCATCGAGGCGGTGTTGACGATGGTGCCTCCGCTCTCCGCCAGCCGGGGCCTTGCTGCCGCGCAGATGCGCATGGAGCCGTTGAGGTTGATGTCGACGACATCGGCGAAGACGTCAGGTTCCAGCTCTTCGCCGCGGCGGATCACGCCGGCGCAGTTGACGACATGGTCGAGCCGCGGCAGGGATGCGACGAGGTCGACGACGGCCTTGCCGTCGCGCACGTCGAGTTTTGCGAACCGCGCCCGAGTCAGGCCGGGCACCTTCTTCGCCGATTCGATCTCGCCGTCGGTGACGCCGGTCGCCAGCACCTCGGCGCCGAGCGCAAGAAAGGCCTCGGCGATCGCCGCGCCGATGCCCGACGTACCGCCGGTCACCAGCACCTGCCGGCCGTCGAACAGCCCCGGCCTCAGATAGTCGGCGGCGCTGCGGAAAATGTCAGCGGATGAACTGGTCGACATAGTCCGCGCCCAATCCAATTTTGCTGTAGTGGTCCCGGCACATGTCGATCTTGGTGAACACGTCCTCGAAGCCGAGCGGTTCGCCATAGGCGTCGACGTAGTACATGATGCCGTTGACCTGGAAGTAGGTGATCATCTCCTCGACGTCGTCGGGGACGACCAGCGTGTGCGTCTCGCCCGGCGGCTCGAACACATAGCCGCCTTCCTCCGCCACCCAGTCGTGCTCGAGATAGTGCCAGCGGCCCTTGAGCACGAAGCCGTGCACGGCCTGCGGGTGGCGGTGGCGGCTGAGCACGCCCGACTTGCGGACCTTGAGCAGGTTCATCCAGTAGCCTTGCGAGCGATTGAGGCAGAGCGGGCGGAACCAGACGTTCTCGCCCTGCGGCACCCAGACGCGCTCGTCGGTGGGGATGGCGTCCGGGATGACGATGTCCGGTAGCGTCTCCTTCGGCATCGGATGCTGGTAGGGCATGCGCGGATTGGGATCGATCTTCATCGGAGGCATGGATGTGGCTCCTAGGCTGACTGCAAGAACGGCTGCGCCGCCTTGCCCGGAGCGGCAGCTGGCCGCCGGGCGCGACCGGTGACGAACTCAACCGCCTTGTCGGCAATCACCAGCACGGCGGCGTTGGTATTGCCGCTGACGATTGACGGCATCACCGAGGCATCGGCGACGCGCAGTCTTTCAACGCCACGGACTTTCAGGTCGGTGGTGACAACGGCGTTCGCATCGTCCTCGCGGCCCATGCGGCAGGTGCCGACGGGATGGTAGACGGTTTTCACGAAGCGCTTGGCATGGGCCGCGAGGTCTTCATCGCTGACCTTGTCCGGGCCCGGAAACACTTCGCCCGCGATCATCGAGCGCAGCGGCTCCTGAGCGAGAATCTCGCGGGCGCGGCGCACGCCGCCGATCGACAGCCGCAGGTCCTCCGGATCGGCGAAATAGTTGGGATCGATCAGCGGCTGCTCGCCGGGATCGGCCGACGCCAGCCGGATCGAGCCGCGCGAGCGCGGCCGCGCCACGCAGGAGTTCAGCGTGATGCCAAAACTCGCCTTCTGGTCGGTGTGGTCCTTGTCCAGGTAGACGCTGGGCACGCAGAACTGCTGGATTTTGGGCGCGCCGGAAAGGTCGTCCGGGTCGAAGAAGGCGCCGGCCTCGACGCCGTTGGAGGTTACCGGCCCGGTGCCGTTCAGCAGGTATTCGAGACCGTTGCGAATCTGCTTCCATCCGCGGTCATGGCCGAAATAGCCGTAGGGGCCGTTGCACAGCGCCACCACCGGCGTCTCGGTGTGGTCCTGGAAATTGGCGCCGACGCCGGGCAGGTCGACCAGGGTGCGGATGCCATGCTCCGCCAGATGATCGGCTGGCCCGATGCCGGACAGCATCAGCACTTTCGGAGTGGCGATGGCGCCGGCCGCCAGGATGACTTCCGCGCCGCAGCGGGCCTCGCGGAGCGCGCCGTTGTCGACGTAGCGCACGCCGGTGGCACGGCCGTTCTCGACGATCACCGAATGCACCAGGCAATCGGTCTTCACTTCGACGCGGCCGGTCTGCATCGCCGGCCGCAGGAAGGCGTCGACCGCCGAGCAGCGTTTTCCGCCGCGAACGTTGACCTGATAGGCGCCGACGCCGCGCTGGGTGACGCCGTTGAAGTCGCCATTGTGCGGCAGGCCTGCCGCCTGCGCCGCCAGCACGAAGGCGCGCGACAGTTCGGAGATGTGCCTGAGGTCCGAGACCTTCCACGGGCCGCCGACGCCGTGGAAACGGTCGTTGAGGCGGTCATTGTCCTCCATGCCGGTGAAATAGGGCAGAAGCGCCTCGTAGCTCCACTGGTCGTCGCCGGTCGTCTCGGCCCAGCCCTCGTAGTCAGCCGGCTGGCCGCGCATATAAACCATGGCGTTCACCGACGAGCCGCCGCCGAGCACGCGGCCCTGCGGCACGATCGGCGTGCGCCCGCCGAGCCGCTGCTGCGGCACCGACTTGTAGAACCACATGTATTTCTCGACGCCGAGCAGCTTGACGAAGCCGGCCGGCATGCGGATCAGCGGGTTTTTGTCGCTCGGGCCCGCCTCGATCACCAGCACACGCGCGCCATGCTCGCCGGCGAGCTTGCCGGCGACGATACATCCCGCCGTGCCGCCACCGACGATGATGTAGTCGCGACTCATGCGGCGAGGTCCTCGAACTTCCGCGCCTCGCTGCGCGGAAAGAGCAGCAGGTGCTCGGGGTCGATGGAGACCGTCACCGTCTCGCCGCGCCTCGGCGTGACCGTGGGATGTGCGACCAGCGTGAAGCGCGTGCCGCCGACATCGACGAAGATCAGATTCTGGTCCTGCAATTCTTCGGTCACGAACACCTTGCCCTGCAGCGTCAGCGGGCTGGTGTCGCCGAGCGACAGGAAATGCGGCCGGATCGCCGCCAGGCCTTCGCCGCCGATGCGCTCGGCCGCTTTGGAAAGCCGTTCCGGCAGGGCGAGGCGCTGTCCCTCGAAGCTGACGGTCCAGCCGCCGGTGCCGTTCTCGACATGGCAGTCGACAAAATTGATAGGCGGCTCGCCGACGAAGCCGGCGACGAAGGCATTGCGCGGCCTGGCATAGACCTCGTCCGGTGTCGCCATCTGCTGGATCTCGCCGTCGCTCATCACCATCACCCGGTCGGCCAGCGCCAGCGCCTCCTCCTGGTCGTGGGTGACGTAGATCATCGTATAGTTGAATTCCTGATGCAGGCTCTTGATGAAGCGGCGCATGCGGTAGCGCTGGCGCGTGTCGAGGTGCGAGATCGGCTCGTCGAGCAGAAACACAGCCGGCTTCCGCACCAGCGCGCGGGCGAGGCCGACGCGCTGCGCCTGGCCCGACGACAGGCCTTGCGGCTTCTGCGCAAGCAGCGCCGTCAACTCCATCTTCCCGGCGATGTCGCGCACCCGCCGGTCGATCTCGGCGCCTTCCATACCGGCGGCGCGCAGCGGGAAGGCGATGTTCTCGTAGATCGAGATGGTCGGATAGAGCGCGTAGGATTCGAACGACATCGCCACGTTGCGGTCGCGGGCGCGCACATCGTTGATCCTCTTGCCGTCGAAATAGATGGCGCCCTCGCTGATCGGCTCCAGGCCGGCGATCATGCGCATGGTCGAGGATTTGCCGCAGCCCGACGGCCCGAGGATGGCGACGAACTCGCCGTCGGCGATCTCGAAGTCGATGCCGTGGACGGCTTTCACCGCACCGTAGCGCTTGACGAGGTTTTCGGCCCGGATCGAAGCCATGGTTCTTCTCCTCAGGCGGACGGCGCGGCGTGGACGACGGCGCGCGCGTTCTGGAACAGGTGGACGGCGTCGCGCGGGAAGGCGATCGCCACCGTCTCGCCGACCGAGAGCCGCCTGCCGGTCGGGAAAGACACGGAGACCTGGTCCGAACCGATGCCGACCAGCGCGATCTTCACGTAGCCGAGGTTCTCGATGACATCGACGCGGCCGCGCAGCGTGCCGGGGTCGCCCGCCTCGGCCAGCCGCACCTCGTTGGAGCGGAAGCCGACCTGGATGGTCGAGCCCGGCTCGTCGCGCAGGCCGGCGACCGCATCGGTGGCGAGGGCGGCGACCGGCATGCCGTCCGGCGTCACGAAGGCGACGCGGTCGCCGCCGCGCCGTGGCTCGACCGAGATGAAGCTCATCGGCGGGTCGCCGACGAAGGAAGCGACGAAGGCGTTGGCCGGGCGATGGTAGAGGTCGGCCGGCGTGCCGATCTGCTCGATGCGGCCGGAATTCAGCACGGCGACGCGGTCGCCGAGCGCCAGAGCCTCGCGCGACGAGGTGGTGGTGAACACGACCGTCGCCGACAGGTCCTCGGCCAGCGCCTTCAGTTCGGCGCGGATCTTGTGGCGCAGCTTTGCGTCGAGATGGCCGACCGGCTCGTCCAAGAGATAGATGTCGGCCGGCCGGATGATGGCGCGGCCGAGCGCCACGCGCTGCCGCTGGCCGCCCGACAGGAAGCCCGGCCGCCGGTCGAGCAGGTGGCCGATGCCGAGGATGCCGGAGATGCGCTTGACGCGCTGGTCGATGTCGGCGCGGCTCATGCCGCGCGCATGCAGCGGAAACGCCAGATTCTCGCCGACGCTGATATGCGAATAGAGCGCGTAGTTCTCGAAGGCCATCGCCGCGTCGCGTTTTTCCGGCGGCACGTGCATGATGGACTCGCCGTCGCGCAGCACGTCGCCGCTGGTCGGCCTGGCGATGCCGGCGAGGATGTTGAGGATCGTGCTTTTTCCCGCGCCGGCCGGGCCGTAGATCACCAGGAACTCGCGATCTCGCACGGTGAGGTCGATCTTGCGCAGCGCCACCTTGGACAGGCCGTAGCGCTTGTGGACGCTCTTCAGTTCATACATCAGATCTGCTCCTCGACGAGGGCCCGGACCTCGGCCTCGGCACGCGCCCGCTCGGCCACGGCGCGGCGGCGCGCCCTGAGGAAGAAGGCGACGGCTATGGCGACGGCCACGACGTTCATGACGACCACGGAGGTCGACTGGCTGGAGAAAAGGCCTTCGATCAGGCCGAGCCAGACGTAGACGATGCCGACATAGAGCAGGAGGGCGCGGAAACCGGCGTCCCAGGCTTGGCTGAAGCTCATGACGTCACCCCCTCACCGCGCCGAAGGTCAGGCCGCGCACCATGTAGCGCTGCATGGCGAGCACGAAGACCATCATCGGCAGGACGCTGATCGTGGCGGCGGCCGCGACCGGGCCCCACAAAATGCCCTGCAGCGTGAAGAAGGATTCGACGCCGACCGTCACCGTGCTCGCCGCCTTGCGGGTGAGGATGTAAGCGAACAGGAACTCGTTCCAGCAGAAGATCAGCGTGAACACACCGGTCACCGCTATGCCGGGAGCGGCCAGCGGGAACACCACCTTGCGCAGCACCTTCAGCCGCGACAGTCCGTCGAGCCGGGCGGAGTGCTCGAGCTCGCGCGGGATGTCCTGAAAGAAGGAGACCAGCAACCAGATGGCGAAGGGCAGGTTGAACATCGTGTAGGAGATGATCAGCGCGCCCGGCTGGTCGAGGCCAATGCCGAGGAAGCGGCCGGCGCCGGTCTTGCCGATATCCCGGAAGATCAGGAAGTAGGGCAGGATGACGGCGATCGCCGGAAACATTTTTGTCGACAGGATGAAGAACAGGATGTGCCCGTCGCCGACATTGTAGCGGGCGAAGCTGTAGGCGGCGAGCGAGCCGGCGACGACAACCAGAATCGTCGACGCTACGGAGATGAACAGCGTATTCTTGATGTAGAACAGGAAGTTCTTGTCGTAGATGGCGTGATAGTAGTTTTCGAGCGTCGGCGTGAACAGGAAGCGCGGCGGCGACACCATGATGTCGGCGGCCGGCTTGAACGAGGTCACGATCATCCAGAAGATCGGGAAGACGATGAAGCCGAGCACCAGCACGATGAGGCCGTAGCGCAGGGCTTCCTTGGCGAAGCTGGAATCGCGTTGCAGCATGGTCTGTCCTCAGCCTTCGGACGCACGGTTCGAGAATTGCTTGAGCAGCGGGGTCAGCGCGAACAGGCTGGCGACGAGCATGGCGTAGAGGAAGAAGATCGCCATGGTCGAGGCATAGTCCATCCGGAACAGTTTCAGCCCGGTGCGGTAGAGATAGAAGGTCATGGATTCGGTGACCGTGCCCGGTCCACCGCGCGTTAGTACCGCGACCGCGTCGTAGAGGCGGACGCTGTCGATGGTGCGCAGCACCAGCACCAGGAACAGCACCGGCTTCAGCATCGGGAAGGTCAGCGTGCGCAGCACCCGGAAGGTGCTGGCGCCGTCGAGCTCGGCCGCCTCGAACGGCTCCTTCGGCAGCGCCTGCAGCCCGGCCAGCGCGATCAGCGCGACGAAGGGCGTCCACTGCCAGACGTCGAACAGCACCACCGACCACAGCGCGATCGTGTAGTCGCCGAGCCAGTTGGGCTGCGGCAGGTGCAACAGGCCGAGGAAGTAGTTTATGAGGCCGAACTGGGTGTCGTAGAGATAGCGCCAGAACAGGCCAGTGACCGCCGCGGAAGTGGCGAGCGGCAGCACCATCAGGCTGCGGATGATGCCCTTGCCCCTGGTGGCGCTGTGGATGAGGAAGGCGATGGCGATGCCGAGCACCATCTCCAGGATTACGGCGGCCAGCGTGAACTTCACCGTCACTCCGACCGATGCCCAGAAGGCGCGGTCGGCAAGCACCCGACGGTAGTTATCGAGCCCGACGAAATCGCCGATGCCGCCGCGCGTCAGGTCGGCAAAGCGGAACGAGACGTTGAGCGCATAGACCAGCGGCAGCAGCGCGAAGACCAGGATCACCGCCATGGCCGGGGCGATCAGCAGGATCGAGAACCACCGGTCGGAGATGACGGCGCCCGACGCGCGCCTCTGCTGCGGCAGGGAAACGGATAGTGACTGCGACATGACGTTCGTCCCGTGACGGAAGCTGCCGCGCGGCCAGGGTGTACGCCTGGCCGCGCGATCGGGGAGGTGCGGGCTTACTTGCCGATCGGGCAGGGGCCGCCGCAGATTTGGTCGACGCTCTCGGCGAGCTGCTCGGCCGCCTGGCGCGCGTCAATCTGGCCGGCCGCCGCCGCCTGCAGCGGGATCTGCATGGTGTTGTAGATCTTGGCGCCGAAGGGCGTGTCGAAGAGGTTCGAGCGGAAACCCTTCATCGAATCGAAGATGGTGAGCAGCGTGGAGAAGTGGCCCGTCTTGGTCCGGTTGGCCGGATCGGCGAACTGCGGGTCGGACAGCACGCTCATCAGCGTCGAGGTGCCGCCAGCCTTGGCGAACTCCACCTGCGCGTCATGGCCGCCGATATAGGCGACGAAGTCCATTGCTTCCTTCGGATGCGCCGAGCTTGCCGACACGGCGAGCAGGAAGCCGCCGATATAGGCCTTCTTCTCCGGCGCCTCGGCCACACCCATCCTGGCGCCGGGCACGCTGGTCTCGGTCTGCACGGCGTTCGGCCACTGGTCGAGGAAGAAGCTGTAGGTCTGGGCGATCTGGCCGTCCTTCATCTGGTTCATGACGCCGTCATAGGTAACGGTCAGCGCCGCCGGCGGCGCGAATTTCAGCAGCGCCAGATAGTCGTTCATCGCCTTCTCGACCGCGTCGACCGGCACCTTGCCGTCGTCCGTCAGCCAGTCGGAACCCTGCGACCACAGCACGCCCGACATCTCGTCCTGGATTTCCGGGAACGGGCCCGCCATCATGCCGATGCCGTAGAAATCCTTGGTCAGCTCCTCGCCCTTCAGCTTGTCGCCCTTCTTGCGGGTGAAGAACTCGGCGACGTCGCGATGCTGTGCCCAGGTCGTAGGAGCGGCGAGATCGTAGCCGTACTTTGCCTTGAAGGCTTCCTTCTCGCCGGCATCCTCGAACAGGTCGGCGCGGTAGATGTAGCCGGCCGTGTAGGTGTAGTAGGGCAGGCCCCAGGTGTCGTTCTTGTACTGCGTCGTCAGCGCGGCCAGCGTCGGCGCGACGTCGTCGAGCTGCGCCTTCTTGTCGGCGAAATACTCGGTCATCGGCAGAATGAAGCCGTTTTCGGCGAATTCGGCCTTTTCGGAGGTCTCCAGCGTCACGACGTCGTAAGCGCCGGTCTCGCCGACCATCTCGATGACCTGCTTGTTGTAGAGCTGCGAGTTGTCGATGTTGACGACATTGACCTTGACGCAGTGCTTGGCCTCGAAGCCGGAGACCAGCTTGGCCATGGCGTCGGTGTAGAAGCCGGCTATCGTCGACCAGGTGATCGGCACGCGGTCGGCGTCGTTGCATTCCTGGGCCAATGCGGCCGGTGCCGTCGACGCCATGAAGGCGGCGGCGAGCAGGCTCTTCCTCAATAAGTTGGTCATTCTGGTTTCCTCCCTGGTGAAACGGCCGCGGCCTCCACGCCGCGTCCGGAAACGAAATACGATCTATCTATCTCCGCGGCACTTCCGGCTCCCCCGCCGATTACGCGGAAAGGCCGAGGAACTCGGCCGTGGTCAGGTCGATCGGGATGCCGTCGCGCAGGCGCTCGGCCTCCACCCGCCATTCGCGGTCGCCGGGCGCCAATACCTCGGCGCCGTCTCGGCCCGGCACGGCGCGAAGCGCCGCAAGATATGCAGCCATGCCGGCGGCAAAGACCTCCCGCCCGCCGAAGCGCGCAGGGTCGATGGCGAGAAAGAAATGGCCCATGTTGCGCGGGCTCGACATGTCGCCGCCGCCGATCATCGGGATCATGTCGTGGTCGAGCGCGGTGCCCTGCAGCACCGCCGACAGAACGGTGGCGACGCCGGCGAGCGCGGCGCCCTTGAAGCCGAAATCGGGTCCACCCAGCGGCAGCAGCATCTCCGCCGCTGCCGCATCGCGCGTGACGGCGCCGCCCGCCGCCGCGGCGACACCGTCGGGCAGCGTCGTGCCGAGGGTGCGGTAGAGCAGCACGCGGTTCATCGGGATTGAGGAGGTCGCCATGTCGAGCAGCCACGGCTTTTCGCCGCCGCTGGGTGCCGCGAAGGCCAGCGGATTGGTGCCGTGGAAGGGTTTTGCGCCGTTGAAGGGCGCTACCACCGAATCGGCATTGGTGGTGGCGAAGCCGATCATGCCGGCCTCGGTCGCGGCGAGCGCATAGGCGCCGGCAGCGCCGTAGTGGGAGGAGCGGATCGCGCCCACGGCGCCGACGCCGGTTTCGCGGGCGATCGCGATCGCTTCGGTCGTCGCGGCATAGGCGACGTGATGGCCGAGCCCGTCGTCGCCGTCGACGACCGCCGTGCTGGTGCCGGTATGCTTGACGCGGATCTGCGGCTGCCCGTTGACGCGGCCGCTGCGCAGCACGCGGTCGTAATGCATGACCAGGCGGGCGCCGTGACTGTCCACGCCGAGCCGGGAGGCATGCATCAAGGCGCGCACCGCCGCCTCGACGGAAGCGGGGCAGGCGCCCGCCGCGGCAAGCGCCGAGGCAAGGCTGTCGCGCAATCGGTCGGCTGGAACGAGAAGGCGGTTTGACATGGGAGGGCAGCCGCAGGGTTGATTGGGGTTGACTGAGATGTGGAGTATCATATCTGATATCTCAGTCAACACATTTGCAGAGCCGGCGAAATCGTGCAGATGTCGGACAGACCGGAGGGACAGATGCGCGTGCTGGAACGGGGACCGTCGCTGACCGATCAGGCAGCCCAGGAGATCCGGGCGCGGATCGTGCGCGGCGTCTTCCAACTCGGCGAGCCGCTGTCCGAGATCACACTTGCCAATGAACTGGGGGTGAGCAAGACGCCGGTGCGCGAGGCGCTCATGGAGCTGAAGCGTCAGGGGCTGGTCGAGGTGCATCCGCAGCGGGGCACCTTCGTGTTCGAAATGGATGCCACCCAGGTGCGCAAGCTCTCCGAGCTTCGGGCGATTCTGGAAACCGCTGCGCTGAAACTGGCGATCACCAACGATGCGCCCGGCCTGCGCACCCGCTGGCAGCGCATCGTCGAGGAGATGCGCGCCGCGCTGGCGCAAGCCGACGCCGAGCGCTACCGCACCCTTGACGGCGAATTCCATCGCGTGATGTTCGAGCTTGCCGGAAATCCCTACCTGCTCGAGGCATTCGACCTGATCGCCTTCCGCGTGCAGGCGCTGCGCAACCGCCTGTCGCTCGATCCGACGCTCAACAGCACCTCCTTCGACGAGCATGTCGCCCTGGCGGCCATGGTACCGGAAGGCGGAACGACCGATGCGATCGTCGCTCTGCTTGGCCGCCACATCGAGTGGACACGCGAGCACTATCTCATCGAACTGGCTGCCGCTGCGGAGACGGTGTCGCCGGCGCGGCAGAAGCAGCGTCGGCGCGCCGACGAGGCCTGAGCCGGGGCTCGGCAAGGTCCTGCACTGGCGCCGAACGTAGCGGCGTGCGCTGCCAAAAAGTATTTTTGCTACCATATTGGTCAAAATCCCGGCCCATCCTCCTGCCGAGTGCCGGCGCAATGCATGAACGGCGCTGGTTTTCTCATGGTTTTGCCATTGACAGCCGAAAGTCAAGGTAGTTTTATTACAAAATCGACGGTCGGATGCCGTCTGGACTGCGCGGCGGCAAACGTTGCGCGGGGAGGAGAAACGTGTACGCTGATTTGTTCAGGCTGGACGGCCGCGCGGCGCTTGTCACAGGCGGCAGCCGCGGCATCGGACTGGAATGCGCCCGGGCCCTCGGCGAGGCCGGGGCGAGGGTGGCGATCTCGGCCCGCTCGGCTGAAGAGGGCGAGGCCGCGGTGGCGGAGCTGGCCGCCGGCGGCATTGATGCCCGCTTCTTCCGGGCGGATCTGTCTTCGCCCGAGGCCGCGAAGACGCTGATCGAAGCTGCGGCCGCGCATCTCGGCCGGCTCGACATCCTCGTCAACAATGCCGGCATCGCCCGTCACGGCGAGAGCCTCGGCTTCGATCCCGCCGTCTGGCGCGAGGTCATCGACACCAATCTGTCCGGCCTGTTCTGGTGCTGCCAGGCGGCGATCGCCGGCATGCTGGCCGCCGATCATGGCGGCTCGATCGTCAATGTCGGCTCGATCTCCGGCTTCATCAGCAACGTGCCGCAGCACCAGACCGCCTACAATGCCAGCAAGGCCGGCGTGCACATGGTGACCAAGTCGCTTGCCGGCGAGTTCGCCGAGCGCGGCATCCGCGTCAACGCCGTGGCGCCGGGCTACATCGAGACGAAGATGACGCGCGGCGGCCTCGACAATCCGGAATGGGCAAAGGTCTGGCTCGGGATGACGCCGATGAAGCGGGTCGGCCGGCCAAGCGAGATCGCGGCCGCCGTGCTTTTCCTCGCCTCCGACGCCGCCAGCTACATGACCGGCTCCATCCTCACCATCGACGGCGGCTACACGCTGCGCTGACGGACTTCATCGACGTTCGGAAATTTCAGGGAGATCATCATGGCACGGGCTTTCGGCGGGCCAGGCAAATACATTCAGCGTGCGGGCGAGATCGACCGTCTGGCCGCCTATCTCGAGCCGCTCGGCACGAGCGCGCTGTTCCTGATCGACGGCGCGCTGTTCGACAGCCTGAGCAAGCGCATCGCCGACAGCCTCGGCTCCGGGATGGAAGCGCATTTCGAGCGCTTTGGAGGCGAGTGCAGCACGCCCGAGATCGACCGGATAAGCGCCATCGCACGCGACCGGAAGAGCCAGGTCCTGGTCGGCGTCGGCGGCGGCAAGACCATCGACACGGCGAAGATCGCGGCGGTGGCCAACGGCGCCCGCATCGTCATCGTGCCGACCATCGCTTCCACCGATGCGCCCTGCAGCGCGATCGCCGTGCGCTACAGCGAACACGGCATCTACGAGGAGGCGATCAAGCTGCCGCGCAATCCCGATGTCGTGGTCGTCGATTCGGCGTTGGTCGCCGCGGCCCCCGCTCGCTTCCTGGTCGCCGGTATCGGCGATGCGCTCTCCACCTTCTTCGAGGCGCGCTCCAACCTCGAATCGCGCACCGACAATTACGTCGCCGGCGGCTTCCCGGCGCCGCAGGCCGGCATGGCGATCGCCCGGCACTGCCATGAGGTGCTGATGCGCGATGCCGTCAGGGCCAAGATCGCCGTCGAGGCCGGGCTGCTCACCACTGCCGTCGAGAACATCATCGAGGCCAACACGCTGCTCAGCGGCCTCGGCTTCGAGAATTGCGGCTGCTCGGCAGCCCACGGCATCCATGACGGCCTCACCATCCTCGATGAGGTGCACGGCTTCTTCCACGGCGAGAAGGTGGCCTTCGGCACACTCTGCCTGCTCATGCTGGAGAATCGCGACCGCGACGAGATCGCCGCCATGATCCGATTCTGCCGCTCTGTCGGCCTGCCCACCACGCTCGCCGACCTGAAGATCACCGAGGACGTACGCGCCAAGATCGAGCGCGTCGCCGAGGCGGCGCTACGCCCGGGCAACATCATCTACGCCACGCCGGTCGAGCTCAGCGTCCCGATCGTGCGCGACGCGATCCTGGCGCTCGACGCGTTTTCGCGTTCGCTCGACTGAAGGGCCGTGGATCGCATCGCATGACCAAAAAACCGCTTGTCATGATCACCGGCGCCAGCGCCGGCATCGGCCAGGAGACGGCGCGCGTCTTCTCCGCCGCCGGTTATCCGCTGCTGCTGATTGCGCGCCGTGCGGCCCTGATCGAAACGATGGGCCTGCCCGACACGCTGGCGGTCGAAGCCGACGTGCGCGACCACGCCGCGATCGCCGCGGCGATCGAGCAGGGCGAGAAACAATTCGGGCCGGTCGACTGCCTCATCAACAATGCCGGCATCTCGCGGCTCGCCCGCCTCGACGAGCAGGATCCGGAGCAGTGGCGCGACCTGATCGACATCAACTGCATCGGCGTGCTCAACGGCATGCACGCCGTCGCTCCGGGCATGAAGGCGCGGCGACGCGGTACCATCATCAATCTCTCCTCGATCGCCGGCCGAAAGGTCTATCCGCATCACGACGTCTATGGCGGCACCAAGCATTTCGTCCACGCCGTCACGGAAGGCATGCGGCAGACCATGTCGGGCTATGACGTGCGCGTCATGGTGATCTCGCCGGGCGTGACCAAGTCGGAGATCGACAAGACGATCACGCACAGGAACGCCTACGAGTTCTGGAACAAGGGCCGCGAGGCGATGGACGGCGGCATCGACGCCAACCATGTCGCCCGCACCATGCTGTTCGCCTACGAGCTGCCGCAAAACGTCATCCTGCAGGAGATGACGATCACCCACACACGCCAGGAATTTTGAGCAGGATCGATGTTATGAGCGAGGCCAATCCCGACCTCCTGGATTTTTCCGGCAGAACCGTACTGGTGACCGGCGCCGCCACCGGCATCGGCCGGGGGATCGCCGAAGCCTTTTCGGCACGCGGCGCACGCGTAGCGCTTACGGACCGCGATCCGAAGGTGATCGAAGTCGCGTCGGTACTGGGCGCAAAGCATCTCGGCCATGTCGTCGACGTCACCGACGAGGCCGGCGTCGAGGCGGCGGTGGCCGCGGTGGACAAGGCCTTCGGCCGGATCGACATCCTGGTGAACAATGCCGGCATCGGCCCGCTCGCACCGGCCGAAAGCTATCCGACGGCGGACTGGGACCGCACGCTGCGCGTCAATCTCAAGGGCGCCTTCCTGGTGGCGCGCGCGGTCGCGCCGGGCATGCTCGAGCGCGGCTTCGGCCGCGTCGTCAACATGGCCTCGCAGGCTTCGGTCATCGGCATCGAAGGCCATGTCGCCTACTGTGCCAGCAAGGCCGGCATCGTCGGCATGACCAACTGCATGGCGCTGGAATGGGGCCCGCGCGGCGTCACCGTCAACGCGGTGTCGCCGACCGTGGTGGAAACCGAGCTCGGCCTCAGCGGCTGGGCCGGCGAGAAGGGGGATCGGGCGCGCGCCGCGATCCCGACGCGGCGCTTCGCCAGGCCGTGGGAAATCGCCGCCGCGGTCCTCTATTTGGCCAGCGACGCAGCCGCTATGGTCAACGGATCGAACCTCGTCATCGACGGCGGCTACACTATTGCATGACGATTGCTTTTGGTAGCTAGGCTACAGAGTTTGAGGCTGCTGAATTGCCGACAGGCCGCCTTTGTCGAGGAAGTGGCAGAAGACCATCATGAAATCTGCGTGCGTCGTCTGGAGCGAATTGCCGGATTGGAGTAACGCTACAGAATCTGTACGATCCATGAATATATGGGGTGAAGTTTGACGACCTATTTCGAACCCGTCGGCTGCGCGATCGACCTCGCCACCGGCGCCATGTCCAACGCGACGGGCCAATACAAGAAGCATTTTCGCGATCTCGATGGGCTTTATGGCGACGCCGCCGCCTTCGAGGCGATGCGCGCAGAATGGAACGACCGCGTCGTCTACGACGTGTCGGAGTTCCGTCCCCGCGAAACCGCCGGCGACCTGATCTTCGGCGTCACCCGCATGTCGCCCGGAAAAGTCGGCGACGAGTTCTTCGTCACGCGCGGCCATATCCACCGCAACGCCGACCGGCCGGAAATCTATTACGGCCAGAAGGGCAGGGGACTGATGCTGCTGGAATCGCCGGCCGGCGATGTCCGCGTCGTGCCGGTCGAGCCGCTGACCGTCTGCTATGTGCCGCCCTTCTGGATCCACCGTTCCGTCAACGTCGGGGGCGAGGATCTGGTGATGATGTTCTGCTATCCCTCCGATTCCGGCCAGGACTACGAGATCATCGCCCGTTCCGGCGGCATGCGCACCCGCATCGTCGACGACGGCGCGGGCGGCTGGAAACAGGTCGAGAATCCCGCGTGGCGGCGGCGCGACGCCGCAACCATCGCTGCCCTTCATGCAACCAGGCCTGCAACGGTGTCCGCATGAGCGAAGCCTTCGAAAAGGCGGCGTCCCTCGGCGTGGTCCCGGTGATCGCGATCGAACGCGCCGGCGACGCGGTGGCATTGGCCGATGCCCTGCTTGAGGGCGGACTGCCGATCGCCGAGATTACCTTCCGCACGCAAGCCGCCGCCGAGGTCATCGCGACGCTCGCCGACAAGCGTCCGGAACTGCTGGTCGGCGCCGGCACGGTGCTGACGCCCGAAGCGCTCCACGCGGCGATAAACGCCGGCGCGCGCTTCGGCCTGGCGCCCGGCTTCGACGCCGAGATCGTCGAGGCGGCGCAGGCGAAAGACTTCGCCTTCGCGCCCGGAATCGCCACGCCGTCCGACCTGTCGGCGGCGGCGCGACGCGATGTGGAGCTGGCAAAATTCTTCCCGGCGGCCGCAGCCGGCGGCCCCGCCATGCTGGACGCCATCAGCGCGCCTTTCGCCCATCTCGGCATGCGCTTCATCCCGACCGGCGGGATCGGCGAGGACAGCATGGGCGAGTGGCTCAAGCTGAAGAGCGTCGCGGCCATTGGCGGGACGTGGATCGCCAGGAAGGACGATATTAGCGGCGGCCGCTGGAAGGATATCGCCGACAAGGCGCGCCGCGCCGTCGCCTGTGCCAGGGAAATCCGGGAGGGCGGCCGATGACCCGCTACCAGCCGGCGACCGTGCCGACCTTCTATTTCATCGGCGTGACGACGGGAAAAAGCTCGATCATGCGGGTGTTCCCGGCCTGGGCAAGACATCTCGGGCTGGGCGACGCGGTCATCAAGGGGATGGACTTTCCGCTGCACGCCGACCCGGCCGCCTATCGCGAGGCCGTCGCCTTCATCAAGGATGATCCGCTGTCGCTCGGCGCGCTGGTCACCACCCACAAGATCGACCTGTTCAAGGCGGCGCGTGACCTGTTCGACGTGATCGATCCGCATGCGACGCTGATGGGAGAGACGAGTTGCCTGTCGAAGCGCGAAGGCAGGCTGGTCTGCCACGCCAAGGATCCGATCTCCTCCGGACTCGCCATCGACGGTTTTCTGCGCCCCGGCTACTTCGCCGAGACCGGCGCCGAGGTCATGTCGATGGGTGCCGGCGGCTCGACCATCGCGCTCACCTGGCATCTGATGCGCAGGGAGCGCGGCGCCGACGTGCCGTCGCGTATCGTCGTGACCAACCGCTCGCAACCGCGGCTCGACGAGATCGCCCATATCCATGCCGGGCTCGGCTCCTCCGTGCCGGTCGAATACGTGCTCGCCGACCGGCCGGAGCTAAATGACCGTGCCATGGCCGGCCTGAAGCCGGACTCGCTGGTGATCAATGCCACCGGCCTGGGTAAAGACGCGCCGGGCTCGCCGATCACCGATGCCGGCGCCTTTCCGGAGCGCGGCATCGCCTGGGACCTGAACTATCGCGGCGATCTCGTCTTCCTCGACCAGGCGCGGCGCCAGCAGGCGGCGCGCGGGCTGCAGATGGAGGATGGCTGGACCTATTTCATCCATGGCTGGACGCAGGTCATCGCGGAAGTCTTCGACATCGCGATCCCGACCTCCGGCGCTGCCTTCGACGAGATCTCGCGGATCGCCGTCGAGGCCGCCAAGGGGTGACATCGTGGATCGCGTCCTCGTCACGCCGCGCTCGCTGAGCCAGGACCCACCGCCGGAACTCGGACCGTTGGCCGAGGCCGGATTCGAGTTGGTCTTTCCGGCGCCCGGCCGCCTGCCGGGCGAGGCGGAGTTGCTGGACCTGGTTCCCGGCTGCGTCGGCTGGCTGGCGGGCGTCGAGCCGGTGTCGCCGCGGGTGGTTGCGGCCGCCGACCGGCTGCGCGCCATCAGCCGCAACGGCACCGGCGTCGACAACCTGCCGCTCGGCGAACTCGAGCGACGCGGCATCCGGGTGCTGCGCGCCGAGGGCGCCAATTCGGTGGGCGTCGCGGAACTGACCATCGGGCTCATGCTGGCCGTGCTCCGCCAGATTCCCGCGACCGATGCAGGCATCAAGGCCGGGCAATGGCCGCGGCTGCGTGGTGCCGAGGTTGCCGGACGCACCGTCGGGCTGGTCGGCTGCGGCGCCATCGGCCGCCATGTCGCGCGCGTCGTCTCGACCATGGGCGCTGACGTCATCGCTTACGATCCGTTCCGGCCGCAATTCGACATTCCCGGCCCGTTCGCCTGGGCGGCAGAGGCCGGCGACGTCTTTGCCGGCGCGGATATCGTGACGCTGCATTGCCCAGCCACCCCGGACGGGCGGCCGCTGGTCGATGCGGAACGGCTTGGCCGGATGCGGCGGGGATCGGTGCTGATCAACACCGCGCGGGCCGCGCTGATCGACGAGGACGCCGTCCGCACGGCACTCGACAGCGGTCGGCTCGGCGGCTACGCGACCGACGTCTTCGACCCGGAGCCGCCACTGCCGGGCAGCCTCGCCGCGCATCCGCGCGTCGTGGCGACCAGCCATATCGGCGGGCTGACCAGCGAGAGCGTCGCCAAGGCGACGCGGATCGCCGTCACCAACCTGCTTCAGGCGCTGCGCGCCGAGCCGGTCGCATGACGACGCTTGTGGCGGAACCCTTCGACGGCTCTCTGGCGCAGCGGCTCGCCGGGCAGGAGGTTGCTGACGCCTGCTTCTATTGGCTCGGCCAGGCCGGTTTTCTCCTGGCTTTCGCCGGCCGGCGCATCCTGATCGATCCCTATCTTTCCGACAGTCTTGCCGAAAAGTACCGCGGCAAGGCGTTTTCGCACGAGCGCATGATGCCTGCACCCATCTCGACGGCCGAGCTTGGCAAGGTCGATGTCGTGCTGGTGACGCATCACCATACCGACCACATGGACCCGGCGACGCTTGCACCGATCGCCGCCGCCAATCCGGATTGCCGTTTCGTCGTTCCGCGCGCCTCGCTCGACGAGGCGCAGCGCCGTATCGGCGTCGGCCACGAGCGGCTGATCGCGCTCGACGCCGGCGAAGGCGTCGCTCCCTTCGACGGCTGCCGGGTCACCGCGATCTGCGCGGCGCATGAGACGCTGGAGCGCAGCGCCGAAGGCTGGCACCGCTTTCTTGGTTATGTTCTCGAGCTTGGCGCGGCAAAACTCTACCATTCCGGCGACACGATCCCTTTCGACGGTCTCGTCGAGGAGGTGGAGGCGCATGCGCCGGATATCGCCCTGCTGCCGGTCAACGGGCGTCGCGCCGAACTGACCGCGGCGGGCATCGCCGGCAACCTGACGCTTTCCGAGGCGATCGACCTCGCCGGCGCCATCGGCGCCGGGCACATGATCGGCCACCACTACGGCATGTTCGTCTTCAACACGGCGCTGCCCGAGGTGATCGACCAGGCTGCGGCGGCCCATACTTGCCGGCCGCAAATCCATAGGGCACGAACAGGAGTGGAATACCGAATTTCTTAGCCGAATCTCCTGAACTCCGAGGGCGACGATGCCTCCCAAACCAAGAATATCCAGCCCGATCAACGGTAGCGACAACATCCTCGAGGTGGCGCGCACCAAGCGCGACGAGCTGCGCAAGTCCGATCGCAAGGTCTGCGACGTCGTGCTTGCCGATCCCAAGCGCATCCTTAACGCCACCGTCGCCGAGACCGCGGAATGGGCCGACGTCAGCCAGCCGACCGTGATCCGCTTCTGCACGTCGATCGGCTGCCAGGGCTATCAGGATTTCAAGCTGCGGCTGGCCCAGAGCCTTGCGCTCGGCACGCCCGCCACCCACTCCGTCATCCTCGACACCGACAGCCCGACCGCCGTCGCCGAGAAGATCTTCGACTACGCTATCACCAGCCTCGACTGGGTGCGCAACCACATCGATCCCCATTCGATCGCGCAGGCGGTCGAAATCCTCGACAAGGCCAACCGCATCGAGTTCTTCGGCTTCGGCGCCTCCGGCATCGTGGCGCGCGACGCGCAGCAGAAATTCCCGCTGTTCGGCGTCCCCTGCGGGGCCGAGATCGATTCGCACCAGCAGGTGATGGTCGTGTCGATGCTGAAGCCGGGCGACGTGGTGGTCGCCATCTCCAACACCGGCGCCACCCGCTCCATCATCGAGGCGGCGCGGCTGGCACGCGAGCGCGGCTGCCAGGTGATCGGCCTCGTCGGCATGAACGGCCCGCTCACCGACCACTGCGACGTGGTTATCCTGGTCGAGACGCTGGAGAACACCAACATCTACACGCCGACCATCTCGCGCATCGCGGCGCTGACCGTCATCGACATCCTGTCGACGGCGATCGCGCTGAGGCGCGGCGACGAGCACATCGAGCGCTTCACCCGCATGAAGCGCCACCTCAGCTATCTCAGGACGACGGAACGGATATGAGCGATGATCGTGTACTCTAGGTACAAACCCTGGAGGGGAGGTGCCGGCTCGTTGGTAGCGCGAAGCCTGAATCAGTCAGTACCGCGCCGGAATCGTTGACATATCTGTAGCATTGCTACAAAAATCACGCATTGGCCTGCCGGCCAGTAACGCCAGGGAGTGAGGCGTGTCCACATCCATCCGACCGGGCCTGCCGGCTCATCTCGAAGCCCGCAATCTCGCCGCGCTGATCGACATCAGCGCCGTCCAGGCGTTTCACCGGGAAGAGGACGTGCGCGAGCTGGCGCGCATCGCCGCCGAGCACGGCTTCATCGCCGCGCATGTCCTGCCGCATTTCGTGCCGCTGCTGCGCTCGCTGCTGCCGCGCGGCGGCGCCACCATGATCGGCGGTCCCGTTGGCTTCCCCTCCGGCGGCCACACCACCCGCACCAAGGCAGCCGAGGCCGTCGGCCTCGTCGTCGATGGGGCGGAAGAGGTCGACATGATGATCAATGTCGGCCGGCTGAAGTCGGGTGACCTCGCCTATGTCGAGGCCGACATCCGCGCCGTGGTCGAGGCGATCGCTCCGGTGCCGCTGAAGGTCATCCTGGAACTCGCGCATCTGACCGACGAGGAAATCCGTGCCGGAGCCAAGATCGTCGCCGGCAGCGGCGCGGCCTTCGTCAAGACCGGTACCGGCTGGACGCCCAGTGCCACCACGCCCGAAAATATCCGCCTCATCGTCGACACGGTCGGCGATGCCGTGGAGGTGAAGGCGTCCGGCGGCATCCGCAGCCTCGAGACAATCGCCGACATGGTCCGTCTCGGCGTCACCCGCTTCGGCATCAACACAAAAGTCGCGGTCGATCTGGTCCGCCAGTGCGCCGCCTTGCCGGGCGGCCGCCTGGAGATCGCCGGCGTCGCGGCCTGAGCACGTTTCGGGCGGAAGGAAAGAGCATGTCGAGGACCGTTGCGGCATTCGATCTGGGAACCGGCGGGGTCAAGGCCGCCATCTTCCGCCCGGACGGAAGCTGCGTGACCGAACGAATCGTCTCCTACCAGACCTTCTACCCGTCGCCGTCGCGCCATGAGCAGCGCCCGCTCGACTGGTGGAATGCCGTCGTCGAAAGCCTGAAAGCGCTGCTCGCGGAGCCGGGAGTCGACGCGGCTTCGATCGGCGCCATCGCGCTGTCCGGCCACAGCCTCGGCTGCGTGCCGCTGTCGGAAAGCGGCGAGCTTCTGCAGGACTCTGTGCCGATCTGGTCGGACGGCCGGGCGGAAGCGGAGGCCGAAACATTCTTTGAATCGGTCGACCGCTCCGCCTGGTATCACACGACCGGCAACGGCTTTCCGGCACCGCTCTATACGCTTTTCAAGATCCTCTGGCTGCGCCGCAACGCGCCCGACGTCTTTGCCCGCACGCGCTGGATCGTCGGCACCAAGGATTTCATCAACTATCGGCTCACCGGTCGCATCGCCACCGACCAGTCCTATGCCTCGGGCACCGGCGTCTATGATCTGAGGGCAGGGCGCTATTCCGCCGAACTGCTCTCTGCCGCCGGGCTCGACGAAAATCTGCTGCCGGAGATATTGACCTCCACCGACGTCGTCGGCGAGGTGCTGCCGGAGATTGCTCGCGAACTCGGCCTGCCGTCGGATGTGAAGGTGGTTGCGGGCGGCGTCGACAACAGCTGCATGGCGCTCGGCGCCTCCACCTTCGGCGAGGGCGACGCCTTCAGCTCGATGGGTTCGTCGAGCTGGCTCACCGTGTCGTCAGCCGAGCCGCTGCTCGACAACGTGGTGAGACCCTATGCCTTCGCCCATGTGGTGCCGGGCATGTTCATCTCGGCCACGTCGATCTTCTCCTCGGGCACCAGCGTCAACTGGGTGCGTGAGAATCTCATGGCCGATATCGAGGCCCGCGCAATCGTGGAAGGCCGCGACGTGCACGAGGCGTTGACCGAACTGGCGCTTGCCGCGCCGTGCGGCGCTCGGGGGCTGCTGTTCGTCCCGACGTTGGGCGGTGGTACCAGTTTCGAGGGCGGGCCCGCGGTGCGAGGCGGATTCGTCGGCCTCGACCTGCAGCACGGCCGCGCCGACATCATGCGCGCGACCCTGGAAGGCATCGCGCTCGGCCTGCGCGTGGCGTTAGACGAATTGCGGCGCATGACGCCGATCCGCGATGAGATGATCATGGTCGGCGGCGGAGCGCGTAGCGCCGTTTGGCGTCATATTTTTGCGGATGTCTTCGGCTGCACGATCCTGAAAACCGGCGTAGATCAGCAAGCGGCAGCGCTCGGCGCGGCCGGGCTGGCTCTGGTCGGCATGGGCGCCTGGCCGGACTTCGAGCCGATCCGCGGCCTGCATGTCGCCGAGGACCGCACCCGGCCGGACGTCGAGGCGGCGCCGATCTACGAGGCCGCACTGACCGCCTACCGGCTTGCCGCGCGCCAGCAGGCCGAATTGTCGGGGCCACTGTCGGCGCTGCGCGGTGTCGCGGTAGGGGACGGAAAGGAGGAGGCATGACCACTGATCTGCTGCTTGCCGTCGACGTCGGGACCGGCAGCGTGCGCGCCGCGCTGGTCGACATGCAGGGAAAAATCCTCGAAATCGCCGCGCGCGAGCACGACCAGATCGTGCCGGCCTTCGGCTGGGCCGAGCAGCGTCCCGCCGACTGGTGGGAAGGCGCGCGCTTCAGCATTGCAGCCGTGCTCGACCGGGTCGACAATGCGCGCGAGCGCATCGCCGCGGTCTGCGTCTGCGGGCAGATGCACGGCGTCGTGCTGCTCGATGCCAATGGCGCGCTGACGCGCGAGACAGCGCCGCTGTGGAACGACAAGCGCTCGATCGACCTGGTGCGGCGCTTCGAGGAAGAAAACGAGCCCGACAGCTATCTCGCCGAAAGCGGCAACACGCCGACGCCGGCCTGGCCGGGCTTCAAGCTGCAGTGGCTGCGCGACAACGAGGCGGAGGCCTATCGGCGGAGCGCCGTCATGCTGATGCCGAAGGACTACGTCAACTACCGGCTGACCGGCGAGATCGCCATGGATACCGGCGACGCTTCCTGCTCTTTCCTGATGAACCCCGAGAGGCGCGACTGGTCGCAGCCCATCATCGACCGCATGGGGCTCGACCGCGCAAAGCTGCCGCCCATCCGCGATCCCCTCGAGATCATCGGCGCGGTAACCGAAACGGCGGCCGGCGAGACCGGATTGCGCGCCGGCACGCCGGTGCTGGTCGGCGGAGCCGACTATCCCGTCGCCATCCTAGGCTCCGGCGTCTGTAGGCCCGGCGTCGGCTCCGACAGCACCGGCACCGGCGCGATCGTCACCACGATCGCGGAAAAGCCACTGCTCGATCCGGAAATCTCCAACGTCGCGACGATCGAAGGCAACTGGGCGCCTTTCGTGCTCCTGGAGACCGGCGGCGACGGCATGCGCTGGGCGCGCCGCGCCTTCCACGACCGAAAACTCTCCTATGACGAGATCGTGGCGCGCGCGGCAACCGCGCCGGCCGGCTCGGACGCGCTGTTCTTCCTGCCTTTCCTCACCGGCGAGCGGTTGGGAAAACACCGCAACGCCCGTGCCCAGTTCTTCGGCCTTGGCGCCGCTCACGGCATGGAGCACCTGCACCGGTCCATCCTTGAAGGCATCGCCTTCGCCGTGGCACGCCACATCCGCATCATGGAAACAGCGTCGGGCAAGCTGCTGGAGCGTGTCGTGGCCGCAGGCGGCGGCGCGCGGACAAAACTCTGGCTGCAGATCAAGGCGAGCATCTACGGCATTCCGATTCTCGTTCCGAAGGAGCCGGAATGCGGCATCGTCGGCTGCGCTGCCATGGCGGCCACCGCCATCGGCCGCTTCGGCCGGGTGGAGCAGGCGGCCGAAAACTTCGTCGGCTATGCCGAGGAGATTCTCCCCGATCCGCGCTGGGTCGAGACCTATCGGCTGATGCAGCCGGTCTTCGACAAGCTCTACCACCACAGCCAGGCGCTTTACGACGACATCGATGCGCTCACCGCCACGACGCGCATCGCCGCGGACTAAGCCGCCCACATTCAAAGACCCGCACGTGTTCAGGAGGAAATCATGCAGGACATCATCGACAGCTTCCGCCCCGGCCTGTTCGCGGGCAAGGCCATCCTCGTCACCGGCGGGTCGAGCGGCATCGGCCTGGCGATCGCGCAAGGTTTTGCCCGCCTCGGCGGTTCGGTGATCGCGCTGGGCAGTTCCGAGCAGAAGCTGTCGGCCGAGCGCGCCAAGGCCGAGAACAAGGGCATCCGCTTCGAGCGCGTCGACGTGCGCGATCCCGCCGCCATCAAGCGCTTCGTCGCCGGTCTCGACAAGTTGGACGTGCTGGTGAACGGCGCCGGCATCGCACGGCCGGAGGCCGAGTTCGAAGACGACACCTATATCGAGGTCATCGACGTCAACCTGAACAGTCAGATGCGCTTCGCCATGGCGGCGCTGCCGCTGCTGAAGGCTTCGCGCGGCTCGATCATCAACATCGCCTCGATGCTGAGCTATGTCAGCGACCCGCTGGTGCCGGCCTACGGCGCCAGCAAGACCGGCGTGCTCGGCCTTACCCGCCATCTCGCCCATGCCTTCGGCCCGGACGGCATCCGCGTCAACGCCATCTCGCCCGGCTACCACAAGACCGACATGACCAAGGGCCTGTGGACCGATCCCGTACCGGCCGAGAAGATCGCGGCGCGCTCGGCACTCAAGCGCTGGGGCACGGTCGACGACCTGGTCGGCACCGCGTTGTTCCTGTCCTCGCCGGCCGCGGCCTTCATCACCGGCACCGACCTGCCGGTGGACGGCGGCTTCGTCGTCGGCGGTTTCTAGCCGGAGAAGCGGGGTGCCGGCTCGACCCGGCACCCCCTGCGGCCGTCGCACGCCGGTCAGGATCATGGCGACGTCGCGTGACACCGTCCCGTTCCGGATCGTGTAGCTATACTACAGAAGCTTGCGGCAGCCCGGTAATCAAAGGCCGGACCGGAAATTGTCGACGCATTCTCGATGACCAGCGGACCGGGCCCGTCGGGCGCCAATCCGATTATATGAAATTCATTCCATGATAAGCATTTGTCCAGAATTACTAGGTAGCCGTCCGAAACCAAAAAGAAAATTCTTTCGTTTTCTTGGAGCCGTCTCCGAGGGATGCCGCCTGCGCCTGGCGCGGCCTGCCTGGCACGGTCATGGATAATCGGGTCACCGCAAAGAATGTAGTTGAATTACAAAAATGCCCTGTTAGCATCCAAAAGAAGGCGCCCATGGAGGAGCGCCGGTTGATGCGTGCCCGGCTGCCGCCGGTCTCGCTTTGGGAGGCAATCCATGAGGAAACATCTTTCGAAACTGACATCGCTGGCTGCCTCGACCGCGCTGGCGCTCGGTCTTTCGGCGGCGGTCCTGCCGGCTTCGGCTCAGGACGCCCCGGTCGACGTCACCATCGGCTGGGTGCCGCCGGACATCACCGGCGTCTTCAAGACGGCCACCAACTTCTTCGAGCTGGCCGCCAAGGACGCCAACCAGCACGGCTTCAACGTGCAGGTGCTCACCCGCTCGCCCACCAGCCCGACGGCCTTCGCCGAGCAGGTCAGCATCATCGAGGACATGATCCAGCGCGGCGTCGACGTCATCGCCGTCTCGCCGGCCGAGGTGGCGACCGTCAAGCCGGCGCTCATCCGCGCCCGCGAAGCCGGCATCCCGGTCATCGTCGTCAACCTGCTCGAGCCGATCGAAGGCGTCGACGTCTCTTCTTATATAGGCTTCGACAACACCCAGGGCGCCGAGGTCAGTGCCTATTCGGTGGTCGACTATTTCGGCGGGCCGGGCGTGCTGGGTGCTGGGGAGAAGGTAGAGGTCCAGCCGGAGACCTATCTCGACCTCGCCTTCTGGAAGGATCTCGCGTCAAAAATGTCCGACGAGGACAAGGCCAAGATCAAGGCGCGCGGCGCCATCATCGAAGGCGTCGCCGGCGGCTTCTTCTCCACAGCCCGCCTCAACGGTTTTCGCGAGGTGCTGAAGCAGTTCCCGGGCATCGAGATCGTCGGCAACACCTGCGCCGGCGACTGGAACCGCGAGAAGGGCACGCGCTGCGCCGAGGACATCCTGCAGGCCAATCCGGGCAATCTCGACTTCATCTGGGCGGCGTCCAACGAGATGGGTCTCGGCGCCATGCTGGTGGCCGGCTCGCAGGGACGGCTGGAAACGGTCGAGGACGGCGCCACCGTCGGCGATGCCAAGGTTGCGATCTTCACCAACGACGTGACGCCGGAATCGGTGGACCGCATCGCCGAAGGCAAGATGATCGCCGAGACGACGCATGGCTTCGCCGACTGGGGCTGGTTCGGCACCAAGTTCGCGGTCGAACTCGCCTGCGGCATCGAGGTCGACAAGACTTTCGATATCCGCCCGCGCACCGTCTACCAGGTGAATGCCCGCAACTTCTATCCCGATCCCAAGCTCGAGGCGATCGACTGGGCGGCGATCAAGACGAACTGCAAGAAGGGCGGCTGAGCCCACTCCCAGGACGGGCGGGGTGGAACCATCCGCTCCGCCTGACCGCACGCAGACCGGCAGGCATTCGCATCGGCGCCCCTCCGGCGGCGGCCGATGCGTTCCTGTTGCCGCAGGATCGGGACGAGGACGTGAGCGACCATAAGATACTCTTGAAGCTCGACAGGATCGAGAAGCGCTTTCCGGGCGTGCTTGCGCTGAAATCGATCTCGCTCGACGTCCGCGCCGGCGAGGTGCAGGTGCTGCTCGGCGAGAACGGCGCCGGCAAGTCGACGCTGATGAAGATTCTTGCCGGCGAGTACCAGGCGACCGGCGGCACGATCACGATCGGCGACCGCACCGTGTCGACGCTTACCCCGGAACTCGCAGCCGAACTCGGCATCGGCCTCGTCCATCAGGAACTCAGCCTGGTGCCGGCGCTGAGCGTCACCGAGAATATCTTTCTCGGCCGCATGCCGCGCGGTCCGCTCGGCAAGATCGACTGGGGCAAGGCGCATGCCGAGGCGCGGCGCGCGTTGGCGGCGCTCGGCGTTACCATCGATCCGGCCACCGAGGTGCGCCGTCTGGAAGTGGCCGAGCAGCAGCTGGTCGAGATCACCCGCGTGCTGGAGCGCGGGCCGCGCATCCTCCTGCTCGACGAGCCGACATCGGCGCTGTCCGACGGCGAGCGCAGCCGTCTGTTCGACGTCATCCGCCGGCTCAAACAGCGCGGCCACGGCATGATCTACATCTCCCACCACCTCTCCGAGATCCCGATGATCGCGGACCGCGTCACCGTGCTGCGTGACGGTATCGTCATTGACACGCTGCCGGCCGACAAGGCCGACGAGGAGACGGTGATCGGCATGATGGTCGGCCACAGCCTCGCCGACCAGTTCCCCAAGGTGAAGGTGGAGCGCGGCAAGCCGACGCTCTCGGTCGACCGGCTTGCTTCCGGCAAGACGCTGAAGGACATTTCCTTCAACCTGCATCGCGGCGAGATTCTGGGCGTCTACGGCCTGATGGGGGCAGGGCAGGCGGAGATCGCCGCAGCACTCTTCGGCCTGCAGGATCTGAAGTCCGGCACGATAGAGGTCGACGGCCGGCCGGTGCATTTCCGCTATTCCTCCGACGCGATCGCCGCCGGTCTCGGCCTGATCTCGCGCGACCGCCGCCAGAGTCTCGTGCCGATGCAGCCGGTCGGGCCCAATCTCAGCCTGTCCTGGCTTTCCGGCCGCAGTCTGCTGTCGCGGCTGGATCTCAAGCGCGAGCGCACGGAGAGCGAGCGCTACGTCAGGGAGCTGCGCGTGCGGCCGGCCTCGCTGGCGCACCGGCTGATGTTCTTCAGCGGCGGCAACCAGCAGAAGGTGATCCTCGCGCGCTGGATGTCGAGCGGCGCCAAAATCCTCATCTTCGACGAGCCGACGCGCGGCATCGATGTCGGCGCCAAGGCCGAGGTGTTCGCGCTGATGAGCCGGCTTGTGGCGGACGGTGCTTCCATCCTGATGATATCGTCGGAGCTCAACGAGCTGATCGGCATGGCCGACCGCGTGCTGGTGATGCGGCACGGGCGGCTATCGGCGGAACTGCCGCGGGAACAATTGTCGCAGGAGAACCTGCTGCGGCACGCAAGTTAGAAAAAGGTGTCGGATATGACTGAACAGACCGGAGTGGCGAAGGTCGGCGCGGCGGCGTCTGCCGAAACAGCCGTATCGCGCAGGGCGAACATCAGGCAGGTGCTCTTCCAGGCCGGCCCGCTGATCGCGCTGGTGCTCTTGATGGCATTCCTGTCGCTCGCCACTTCCAATTTCCTGACGGTCGACAACCTGTCGAACGTGGCGCGCCAGACCGCCTTCGTAGCCATCCTCGCGGTCGGCCAGACCTTCGTCATCCTGACCGGCGGCATCGATCTCTCCGTCGCCGCGGTGGCGGCGCTGTCGGCGTCGATCGCCGCGGTGCTGCTGACCGCGCCGCTGGTGCTGTTCGGTGTCGACATCGGCTTCCTGCCGCCGGTCCTTGCGATCGTTGTCGGGCTCGGCATCGGCTTTGTCGCCGGCGCCTTCAACGGCTGGGTCATCGCCACCTTCAAGATCCCGGACTTCATCGCCACGCTCGGTACCATGACCATCTTTCGCGGCATGGCGCTGCTGGTCACCGACGGCCTGCCGGTGCCCTCCTTCGATTCTGGTCGCCAGCTTCCCGAGACGCTGATCTGGGTCGGCGGCGGCAAGCTGTTCGGCCTGCCAGTCAGCGCGCTGCTGGCGCTGCTCTGCGGCGCGGTGGCCTGGTACATCCTGCGCTACACGGCGCTCGGCCGCAGCATTTATGCCGTCGGCGGCAACCGCGAGGCGGCGCGCGCCTCCGGTATCAGCATCGCCCGCACCAAGATCCTTACCTATGCGATCTCCGGCCTGCTTGCGGCGATCGGCGGCATCATCCTGGTCGGACGGCTGAACTCGGCCAACGCGCTGATGGCCGAAGGCGAGGAACTGCGCTCCATCGCCTCCGTCGTCATCGGCGGCACCAACCTGTTCGGCGGCGAGGGCGGCGTCATCGGGTCGATCGTCGGCGCGGCCATCATCGGCGTGCTCGGCAACGGCCTCAACCTGCTCGACGTCAGCCCGTTCTGGCAGCGCATCGCCCAGGGCGTGGTCATTGTGGTGGTGGTGATCTTCGACCAGTGGCGCCGCCGCAGCCTGACGCGGAGCTGAACTGGCGGGTTCCGCCGCTGGACGGGAGTTGCGGACGGCCCTGCCATATGGAGCGTATTCGAGGTCGCTGTCGCTCGGCAGCCGACTCGCTGCGCCGAGGGGTATGCCGGTCACGGATGAGTGGCGGCGCAGCAATCCTGAACAGGACCAGCAACACTGCTCAGCCAGCATTTCGTGCCTTCCAGCGAGTGCCGGGTTGCATTTGCATTGGATCGCGTTCGTAAAAGTTGTACCGGATAGTCTTCCATCTGATCGAAATCAATTCTTGATCGGGCGTTCGGCAGCGCGGAAGCACGCCGACAATGATTCTGACGGTTCCGCGCCGCTTTCGTGTTCCGCCGACCGAATCGCCCCGAAAAGGGCAACGGAACAGGCTCCAGCATCGCCGGTGCCCTCCGCGATGCCCGCAAGATTAATGAAAGGTTTCCGTGGGGGTGCAAATCGTGTCCTTTGTGCCACAGCGCCGGGAGATCGCGCCGCAGCGGGGGCGCTTCCGGCAAGATCACGATTGAACGGGGGAAGGTGATGGGTAATCTTGCATCGGAAGGGGCGAGCGATCGTGTCTTATTTGACTAGGGGACGGGGCGGAAACGCTTCTTTCGGCGAAGAAGACCCAGACCTACGATTAAACTTTTTGACTGGAGGTCAGAAAATGAACATCAAGAGCCTGCTTCTCGGCTCGGCTGCGGCCCTCGTCGCAGTCTCCGGCGCCAAGGCGGCCGATGCCGTCGTCGTCGCCGAGCCGGAGCCGATGGAATATGTGCGCGTCTGCGACGTGTACGGCACCGGCTTCTTCTACATGCCCGGCACCGAGACCTGCCTAAAGGTCAGCGGCTACGTCCGTGTCGACATCCGCGGCGGCGACTTCTTCGCGAAGGCCAGCAATGATTCCTTCGTCGACGAAGACAACGATATCCACATCAAGGATACCTACAACAACCGCGCCCGCTTCCAGCTGCGCGTCGATGCTCGCTCGGAGACCGAGCTCGGCACGCTGCGTTCCTACGCCGCCATCAACTTTAACTACCAGGCCAATGACGGCGCCACTTTCGTGGAGAATGCCGACGGCCGGTTCGTCCGGGACGGCATCTATGACAACGATGATGGCCTCGGCATCGAGCATGCCTATATCGAGCTCGGCGGCTTCCGCATCGGTAAGACGGACTCCTACTTCTCGACCTTCACCGACTATTCGTCGGGCGTGCTGAACGACGGTATCGTTCCCTACGGTCCGTTCGCGACGCTGCAGATCGCGTACACCTACACCGGCGCGAATGGTTTCTCGGCCGGTATCGCCCTGGAGCAGGGCGACGAGGACGAGGGCTTCGACGGCGCTGGCATCACCGAGGACTACGCTCCTTATGTGGTCGGCGGCGTGTCGCTGACGCAGGGCTGGGGCAAGATCGGCGTCGTCGCCGGCTGGGATACCTGGCAGGAACAGGTTGCGGTCAAGGGTCGCCTCGACGTCAACATCACCGAGACCGCTTCGGTCTTCGTGATGGGCGCCTGGGACTCCGGCGGCGACAGGGACGAAAGCCCGACCGACAACGGCAGCAACTGGTACGCTCCGTGGCAGGGCGACTGGGCCATCTGGGGCGGCACGGCGATCAAGTTCAACGAGAAGGCGACCTTCAACGCCGAAGTCGGCTACGACGACTGGGAGAACTTCTCGGTTGCCGCGAACATCGCCTACGAGCTGGTTCCGGGCTTCACCATCACCCCGGAAGTCGTCTATGCCGACAATTTCGACCTGGACGACTCCGACGCTTGGGGCGTGAACGTTCGCTTCCAGCGCAACTTCTGATCCGCCGGCAACGGTTGGATATCGAAACCCGGCGGGCAACCGCCGGGTTTTTTGTTGTGCCGGACAGCGGGCTTTTCCGCATCGGGGTTCGGAAGCCGGCCACGGGTGACGGCACCATCGGGCTCCAGGCGGTATTGCTGTCGGGGTAGCGCTTTCCTTGTAGGCGCCCTTCTTCAGGCAACGATGTCGTGGGTGGCTTGTCCGAACGCGAAAGTGGTGCGGGAAAGGATTTTGCCCGCCGCTTCACCCCGCTTGGCTTGCGACAGCACGCGATAACCGGCGGCAACGCGACTGGCCCGCGCCGATTCGAGAGCGAACGGCACACCAACCAGGCGTACCGGATTACGCTCCCAGCATCAGCACCGTACAGGAATCGCCTTGGTCCGCCGCCGGGGCGAACGGGGCCCGCACGATCAGCCCGCCCGAGTCGGCGAAGATGCGCAACATCGACGAATCCTGCACAGAGAACGGCGTCGCAATGAGCGCGCCGTCCTTCATCGCGATCCGTGCGCGCACATAGTCCTGCCGCAGATCGTTGGCGGTCATCGGAGCGCCAAGCACGGCAGGCCGCAGGTTCGGCTCATGCTGCCGGCCGCCGAGAGCTGCAACCAGCGGTTTCAGGAAGAGCTGCGAGCAGACCAGGCTCGCCACTGGATTGCCGGGCATGCCGAGGAAACGCATGTCGTCGCGCCGGCCGAACATCAGCGGCTTTCCCGGTCGCATGGCAATCTTCCAGAAGTCGAGCGTCACGCCCTGGCTGCCGAGCACCTCGTGCACCAGGTCGTGGTCACCGACCGAGGCGCCGCCCAGCGTGACGACCACGTCGGTGCCGGCCTTCGTCGCATCCGCCAGCCGCTCGGCGATGGCGGCGCGATCGTCGCCGACGATGCCGAGGTCGAGCACGCGCGCGCCGGCGGCCGAAGCGATCGCGGCGACGCCATAGGCGTTGGAGGCGATGATCTGGTCCGGCCCCGGCTCGCTGCCCGGGAGTAGCAATTCGTCTCCGGTGGCGATGATCGCGACCAGCGGACGGGTGACGATGTCGAGCGTCGCGTGATTGGCGGCGGCGGCAAGCGACAGCGCCGCCGGGTCGAGCACGCGGCCGGCCTCGAGCAGCACGTCGCCGGCCGAAAAATCGAGGCCGCGCCGCCTGATGTGGCGGCCGGCCGCGACCGTTTCGAAAACCTCGATGCCGCCGTCGAGCCGGCGGGCATTCTCCTGGATGACGATGGTGTCGGCACCTGCCGGCAGCGGCGCTCCGGTCAGGATGCGCACGGCCTGTCCGGCGCCGACTTCTCCGGAAAAGCCGCGCCCGGCGGCGGCGGTGCCGATCACCGCCAGCCGCACCGGAACCGAGGCGACGTCGGCGGCGCGCACCGCATAGCCGTCCATGGCGGAAGCGTCGAAGGGCGGCTGCGTGCGCAATGCTTTGAGCGCCGCCGCCAGCACCCGTCCGGCCGCGTCGGAGAGCGCGACCCGTTCCGCCGGCCGCGCCACGGCGCCGTCGAGCAGAAGCCGCAAAGCCTCGTCGACCGGCAGCAGCACCATCTCAGCCTGCCGCCCTGTAGTCGCCGGAGGTGCCGCCGGTCTTCTCGACCAGCCGGATGCCGGTGATAACCATCTCCCGATCCACCGCCTTGGCCATGTCGTATATCGTCAGGCACGCGACCGAGGCCGCCGTCAGCGCTTCCATCTCGACACCGGTCTTGCCGGTGACGCGGGCGAGCGCGGAGACGCGCAGTCCGGGCAGAGCCGGATCCTCGACGATATCGACGGCGACCTTGGTCAGCAGCAGCGGATGGCAGAGCGGGATCAACTCGTGCGTGCGCTTTGCCGCCATGATGCCGGCGATGCGCGCCGTGCCGATCACATCGCCCTTCTTGGCGTTGCCGGCCATGATCATAGTCAGCGTTTCCGGCCGCATGGTCACGCTGCCTTCGGCGCGCGCCGTGCGCACGGTCTCGTCCTTGCTGCCGACATCGACCATGTCGGCCTGTCCGTCGCGGCCGAGATGGGTGAGGTTGGTCTTGTGCCCGGCCATCTCAGCCGAGTCCCACCGCCGCGGCCGCCTCGCCGTAGAGCAGCGCGCGGGTCGCCTGCGCCACGTCCGGCCGCCGCATCAGGCTTTCGCCGACGAGAAACGTCTCGACGCCGGCGCGCGCCAGCCTGCGGCAGTCGTCATGCGAGAAGATGCCGCTTTCGCCGACCAGCAGCCTGTCGCTGGGCACCAGATTGGCAAGCCGCTCGGAGACGGCGAGGTCGACGGCAAAACTGCGCAGGTCGCGGTTGTTGATGCCGATCAGCGGCGAGGCCAACCTGAGCGCCCGCTCGATCTCCGCCTCGTCATGGACCTCGATCAGCGCGTCCATGCCGAGTTCCAGCGCCGCGTCCTCGATCGCCTTGGCGGTGTCGTCGTCGACCGCCGCCAGCACGATCAGCACGGCGTCGGCGCCCCATGCGCGCGCCTCGTAGACCTGATAGGGATCATACATGAAGTCCTTGCGCAAGGCAGGCAGGGCGGTCGCCGCCCGCGCCCGGGTAAGATACTCCGGCGCGCCCTGGAAGGACGGGCCGTCGGTCAGCACCGACAGGCAGGCGGCCCCCCCGGCCTCGTAGGCGCGCGCCAGCGCGGGCGGGTCGAAATCGGGCCGGATCAGGCCGCGCGACGGGCTCGCCTTCTTGATCTCGGCGATCAGCGCATAGCTGCCGCCACGGCGTTTTGCCCTCAGCGCGGCGGCGAAGCCGCGCACCGGGTCGGCATCGCGCGCGGCGGCTGTCACCTCGGCGATCGGCCGGAGGCGCTTCGCCTCGGCGATCTCGACACGCTTGTACTCTTCGATCCTGCGCAGAATGTCGGCCACGGGCACTTATCCGTTTGAAACCACGACCAGCCGGTCGAGTACGCTTGCCGCACGCCCCTGGTCGATCGAGGCGATGGCGAGCTTGACGCCTTCGCCGAGATCGGCCGCCTTGCCGGCGACCACAAGGCCGGCGCCGGCATTCATCAGCACCGTGTCGCGATAGGCGCCGGGCCTGCCCTCCAGCGTCGCCCGCAGGGCGGCGGCGTTGAAGGCGGCGTCGCCGCCGCGCAGATCCTCGCGACTGTGGCGCGCAAGGCCAAATTGTTCGGGTTGAAGGGTGAAGCTGCGCACCTTGCCATTGGCAAGCTCCGCCACGCTGGTCTCCCCCGTCGTGGTGATCTCGTCGAGCCCGTCGCCATGCGCCACCCAGGCACGCTCGGCGCCGAGCGTCCTCAGCGTCTCGGCCACCGGGCCGATCCAGTCCGGCGAGAACACGCCGATCATCTGGCGGCGCACGCCGGCTGGGTTGGACAGCGGGCCGAGCAGGTTGAAGATGGTGCGCGTGCCGAGCTCGGCCCTGACCGGGCCGACATGGCGCATCGCCGGATGGTGCGACGGCGCGAACATGAAGCCGACGCCCGCCTCGTTGATGCAGGCCGAGATCGCCTCCGGCGGCAGGTCGATCTTGATGCCGAGCGCGATCAGCACGTCCGCGGCGCCTGTCTGCGAGGAGAGGCCGCGATTGCCGTGCTTGGCGACCGGCACGCCGGCTCCGGCGATGACGAAGGCGGAGGCGGTGGAAATGTTGACGCTGTGCGAATTGTCGCCGCCGGTGCCGACGATGTCGATCGCGTCTTCCGGCGCCTCGACCGTCAGCATCTTCTCGCGCATCGTGGCGACGGCGCCGGAGATTTCCGGCACCTGCTCGCCGCGCACCCTGAGCGCCATCAGGAAGGCGCCGATCTGCCCCGGCGTCGCCTCGCCCGACATGATGATGTCGAAGGCGTCCTTCGCTTCCTCGAAGGAAAGCACCGCGCCGGACGCTACCTTGGCGATGTGGGGCTTCAGCGTGCTCATCGTCAGAAAGCCAGGGCCCGCGTCATCGCAGCCTGGTCGACGCGCACCGGATACTCGCCCTCCAGCCGCGCGACCAGCTGGTCGAGCATGTCGTTGACGAGACCGGTGGAATAATTCCGGCGCTCCGCCTCGGGAACGGCATCGGGACCGGAGGCGGCCGGCTCGAACACTTCCGTCACCTGGAAGAGGATACGGGCATCGCCGGCCGGCGCGGCGAAGGCGCCGGATCCGCCCTGTGCCACGTCGAATGCCGCTTCGACGCCGGCGCTGCCGAAGTCGGCGTCGTCGGCTCCGCGCTTCAACCCGCGCTTGGTCTGCTTCTCCAGCGCGAGCTCGCCGGCGATGGTGTCGAACGGGGTTCCGTCCTTGAGCCGCTTCTCCAGTTCCGCCACCTTGTCGGAAAGCCGCTTGTCGGTCTCTGCGGCCGTCCAGTCGGCAATGACCTTGTCCTTCACTTCGTCCAGCGCGCGGTCGCGTGCCGGGGTGATCCCCTGCACCTCGTAGAACACATAACCGTCCGAGCCGATGTTGATCGCCTGGTTCTCGACGCCGACTTCCGTGTCGAAGGCGCCGCGCAGCAGCTCGCTCGACGCCGGCAGATCTGCCAGGACCGTGCCGTCAGGACGCCGGCCTGTCTGGTCCACGGCGTCGATGGTGACGACGGCGAGCTTCAGCTTGGACGCGGCTTCCGCCAGCGTCTCGCCGCCGGCGCGTGCATCCTCGTAGGAATCGTGCACGTCGAGCAGCACGCGGTGCGCCTCGCCGAGCGCGAGATCCTTGCGGATCTCCGGCGCGACGTCTTCATAGGACCTGACCGTCTCCGGGTTGATCGCCGTGACACGCACGAGCACGGCGCCGAAGCTGCCGTCGACGACGGGGCTGACCTCGTTGGCACCGAGAGTAAAGGCGGCCTCCGCCACCGCGCGGTCAGGCACCCGATCCTTGGCGAGCGTGCCGAGGTGAACGTCAGCGAGCGTCTTGCCCTGAGCCTCGACGACCTTGTCGAACGGCGTGCCGCCCTGCAGGGCGGCGGCGGCCTCGTCGGCCGCGGTCCGCGACGGGAAGACCAATTGCTCGATCGTGCGCGTCTCGGCCGTGGTGTAGCGGGCCTTGTTCTTCTCGTAGTCGGCGCGCACCTGCTCGTCCGAGATTGCGCTTTCGTCGGCTATGTCCTCCGGCTCCAGCTTGACATAGGCGATCTTGCGGTATTCCGGCGCGGCATACTGCTGCTTGCGCTCGTCGAACCAGGCCGACAGCGCCGCGTCGTCGGGGGCCGGGACCGGTCCGACCGTCGACCTCGGCAACGACAGGTAGTCGACGGTGCGGTCCTCGCCGCTGTAGAGCGCGAGGGCGCGCAGGAAGGCGTCGGGCGCCTTCATGCCTTCGGCGACAGCGTCGATGATCTGCTCGCGCACGGCTTCCTGGGCGCGGTTGGTGAGATAGTCCTCCGGACGCATGCCGACCTCGCGCAGCACGTAGTCGAACTGCTGGCGGCTGAACCTGCCGTCCGGGCCCTGGAAGGCGGGATCCTCGGCGGTGAGGGCGGCGATCCGATCCTTGGACAGGCCGAGCCCGAGCTTGCGCGCCTGCTCGCTGAGCAGCGCCCCGGAAACGAGCTGCGACAGCACCAGATTGTCGACGCCGAGCGCCGTCGCCTGCTCGCGCGTCAGCCGCTGGCCGAAGCGCTGCGACAGCAGGCCGAGCTGCCGGTCATAGGCGAGGCGGTACTCGTTCGGGGAAACCGACGTGGCGCCGGCCGTCACCACCGAGTTGCCGCCGATGCCGTTGCCGATCTGGCCCGAGATGCCCCACACCGCGAAGCTCAACACCAGAAGGAGAAGCAGCAGCTTGGCGATCCAGGTACCGGCCGCGGTTCGCAGTGTTTCGAGCATGAAGAGGTCCGTTGCAATCCGTGAATGAAGGGCAATAACGCCCCCGGCGGCAAGTGTCGATTGCTTTGTGGCTTGTTTTTGATAGGGAAGGCCGGGTTCGAGAGGAGACGGGGATGACGCCAGGAATTCGGCCGCTTGTCGCAGGCAACTGGAAGATGAACGGAACGGCGGCCTCGCTCGCCGAGTTGCGCTCGATCGGCCACGGTTTTCTGGGCAGCCTGGAGGCGGAAGCCGAGGCGCTGGTCTGCGTGCCCGCCACTCTGCTGACGCGCGCCGTCGCCGCGCTCGATGGCATGCCGGTAAGGGCGGGAGGGCAGGATTGCCACCCGCTGGAAAGCGGTGCCCATACCGGGGACATTTCCGCCGAGATGCTCAAGGACGCCGGTGCCGGCCATGTCATCGTCGGCCACTCGGAACGCCGCGCCGACCATGGCGAGAGCGACGCGGCCGTCCATGCCAAGGCGGAAGCCGCGTGGCGCGCCGGGCTCATCGCCGTCATCTGCATCGGCGAGACGAGGGCCGAGCGCGAATCGGAGAGGACGATGGCGGTGCTGTCGCGCCAGATCGCCGGTTCGGTGCCCGCCGCCGCGACACATGCCAACACGATCATAGCCTACGAGCCTGTCTGGGCGATCGGCACGGGCCTGACGCCGACCCCGGAGGACGTGGCTGAGGCGCATGCCCATATCCGCGCCGAGCTTGCCGCCCGCATCGGCGAGGAGGCCAGGCGCACGCGCATCCTCTATGGCGGGTCGGTCAAGCCATCGAACGCCAAGGAGTTGCTGTCGATCGACAATGTCGACGGCGCGCTGGTCGGCGGCGCCAGCCTGAAGGCCAAGGATTTTCTCGGTATCGCCGAGGCGTATCTGACGTTCTAGGTTGCGACGCAAGCCGTCAAAGGTCATCCCCGGTTGGCGCCTGTCCGTGCCGGCAGGAGCGTCTGCGTCCGGAAGTGACGGGCACAGTGCACGACGCCGCTTGAAAACGGACCGCCGTCATCCGGCGCTGTCGAGCGACACTGTCGTGTACCGGAAGTGACGGTTTCCGACGCGGTAACCCGCTGACTTTGCGGACGTTCTGCTCGCCGCGGCGATATTTCGTGCCTTTCCGCGGCAATGATCATGCGCCAGACCGGGCGACTCAGCTATCTTGCCGGGCAATCGGCCTGCAGGAACCGGAGCCGGTGATCCCGCAGCCGAAGCGTCAGCCCCACAGACAGAACCATTCGATTCAAAGAGACGATCTCCAAATCCCTTCGCCGGAACGGCCCGTTAACCATTGGTTAACCATGGTGCCTTTAGGGATCGTAACAACGGAAAATTAACCGAGATGACCAGACCCCTAACAGACACGCGTCCGATCCGCCTCAAGGGCCGATCCTTCCTGGCGCTCATGCTCGCGCCGGAGCTGCCGCTGGACGGCTGGCTGGCCCGGCTCGACGATCTGGCGGCGCGGTCCGCGGGATTTTTTCTGGGGCGGCCGGTCGTCCTCGACATCGACGGCCTCGACGTCAGCCGCCAGCAGCTGGCGGAGCTGATCCGCGCGCTCGGCGAGCGCAACGTCTGGATCATGGGTGTGGAAGGAGCTCGCCCCTCGCAGCTCGGCCCGGGCATGCCGCCGGCCATGAAGGGCGGCAGGCCGGCTCCCGACTTCGAGGCGCCGGAAGCCGCGGCCGAACCGCGCGCGGCGGACCGGGCCGGGCCCGCGGAGCCTGCGTCGTCCGCCGAAATCCAGGCGATCCGGCCGATGCAGTCGATCATCATCCGCGAGCCGGTGCGCTCCGGGCAGTCGGTCATCTTCCCCGAGGGCGACGTCACCATCGTCGGCTCGGTCGCCTCGGGCGCCGAGATCGTCGCCGGCGGCTCGATCCATGTCTACGGGACATTGCGGGGCCGGGCTTTGGCCGGTTCGGTCGGCAACGCGTCGGCGCGCATCTTCTGCCGGAAGCTGGAAGCCGAGCTGCTGGCCATCGACGGCCTCTACAAGACCGCCGAGGACATGGACCGCAAGCTGCGCGGCCAGGCCGTGCAGTTCTGGCTGGAAGGCGATGCGATCATGGCGGAACCCCTAAACTGAACCGGCAAAAGACCGGGCGACAGGAGAGCGAGATGGCGAAAGTAATCGTGGTTACATCGGGCAAGGGCGGCGTCGGCAAGACGACATCGACCGCCGCCCTCGGCGCAGCGCTGGCACAGCGCAACGAGAAGACCGTCGTCGTCGATTTCGACGTCGGCCTGCGCAATCTCGACCTCGTCATGGGGGCGGAGCGCCGGGTCGTCTACGACCTGGTCAACGTCATCCAGGGCGACGCGAAACTGCCGCAGGCGCTGATCCGCGACAAGAGGCTGGAGACGCTGCACCTGCTGCCGGCCTCGCAGACGCGCGACAAGGACAATCTGACCGCCGAGGGCGTCGAGCGGGTGATCGGCGAGTTGAAGCAGTCCTTCGACTGGATCATCTGCGATAGCCCCGCCGGCATCGAGCGCGGCGCCACGCTGGCGATGCGCCATGCCGACGTCGCCGTGGTGGTCACCAATCCGGAAGTCTCGTCGGTGCGCGATTCCGACCGCATCATCGGCCTGCTCGATTCCAAGACCGCTCGGGCCGAGCGCGGCGACCGGGTGGAGAAACATCTGCTGCTCACCCGCTACGACGCCGCCCGCGCCGAGCGCGGCGACATGCTGAAGGTCGAGGACGTGCTGGAGATCCTGTCGATCCCGCTGCTCGGCATCATCCCCGAAAGCATGGACGTGCTGCGCGCCTCCAACGTCGGCACGCCGGTGACGCTGGCCGACAGCCGCAGCGCGCCGGCGCTCGCATATCTCGACGCGGCGCGCCGTCTCGCCGGCGAGACGCTGCCGGTCACCATCCCCGGCGAGAAGCGCGGCCTGTTCAGCAAGATCTTTGGACGGAGGGCGGCATGAGCCTATTCAACTTCTTCGCCAAGAAGACCTCGGCGCCGACCGCCCGCGAGCGGCTGCAGGTGCTGCTCGCCCACGAGCGCGCGACCGTCGGCCATTCCGACCTGGTGGCGCAGCTGCGCGAGGAGATTCTGGCCGTCATCGCCAAGCATGTGCAGATCGACCGCGACAAGGTGGTCGTCAAGATGGACCGCGGCGACAAGGTGTCGACGCTCGAGGTCGACATCGAGATCCCGCTGAACGCGGGCGTGCGGGCCGCCTGACGGCGCCCGCTCCGGGGGGCAAGAGACCACAAGACCGAGAAGGAGACGAGACATGACCCGTGGCGCACTTCTGACGCGGCTCCAGGAGCTCCAGCGGATGCCGAAATTCCAGAACCGCGACATCTGCACCATCAGCGCGGTGCTTTCCAAGGAAGCGCTGGCGAAGCATGTCGAGGTGTGCGAGGCGGCCGCCGGCGTTTCCCACGCGGTGCCGCGCGAGACGGCCGCCTGAGGCGAGGCCGGTTGCCGGCGCGCGGTCCTGACGACACACCGCAGTCGCCGGTCGCCCCCCTCTCCGGCCTTTCGGGCCACCCGCTCCCCGTCGATCGCTACCGCATTCACACTTCTCGGCCACCGGTTTTGAACCGCGTTTCGTTTTGCCTATGCCTTGCAGCTTCGTCGCCGAAGCCTGTTGAGATCGGACGACCTCATTCTGGCACATTCGATGCCGTCGGGCGCCGTCCAACCCAACAGGCCTCGGAGGTGGTGATAGCAAAGTCTCCCCGGAATTTATCGCCTGCCGATACCAACCTGTCTCGATCGCACGGTGAGATGTGTGAATCCGGTAGCCGTGAAGGACGGGGAGAGGGGGCGTTCGCGCAGCAGCCAAGCGCTCTCCCGGGAAATGCGATCGATCGATGGCTTGAAGCGCGTGACAAGCACCCCCTCTTCCCGTCTCAGGTCAGACCCTTGGTCAGCTCCAGCGCCTGGCGTTCGAACAGCCGGCGGTAGATGCCGCCGTCGCGGCGGATCAGCGCCTCGTGGCTGCCTTCCTCGGCGATGCGGCCGGCGTCGAACACCAGCAGCCGGTCGAGCGCCCTGACCGTCGACAGCCGGTGCGCGATGACCAGCGTCGTGCGCCCGACCATCAGCCGCTCCATCGCCTGCTGGATCAGCACCTCCGATTCCGAATCGAGGCTGGACGTCGCCTCGTCGAGGATCAGGATCGGCGCGTCGGCCAGAAAGGCGCGGGCGATCGCCACGCGCTGGCGCTCGCCGCCCGACAGTTTTACGCCGCGCTCGCCCACCAGCGTGCCGTAGCCTTTCGGCAGGCGCGCAATGAAGTCGTGCGCGCTGGCAAGCTTCGCCGCCGCCTCGATCTCCGCCTGCGTGGCGCCGGGGCGCGCATAGGCGATGTTTTCCGCCAGCGAGCGGTGGAACAGGATCGGCTCCTGCTGGACGATGGCGATCTGGTTGCGCAGCGACGACTGCGTGACCTCGGCGATGTCCTGCCCGTCGATGACGATGCGGCCGGCGTTCAGGTCGTAAAGCCGCTGGATCAGCTTGACGAATGTGGTCTTGCCGGAGCCGGAATGGCCGACCAGCCCGACCCGCTCGCCGGCGGGAATCGTCACCGAGAAATCCCTGTACAGCGGCAGCCGGTGGTTGCCGTAGTGGAAGGTGACGTTCTCGAAGTCGATGCGGCCCGCGCCGATGCGGATCGGCTTGGCGCCGGGCCTGTCGACGATGCCGAGCGGCTGGTCGTGGATGTCGACCAGTTCCTCCATGTCGTTCACCGAGCGCTGCACGTTGCGCACATGCATGCCGACGTCGCGCAGATAGCCCTGCAGCACGAAGAAGGCGGTGAGCACGAAGGCGACGTCGCCGGCACTCGCCTGGCCGCGCGACCACAGGATGAGCGTGAAGCCCACCACGGCGGCCCTGAGCACCAGCAGCGTGACGCCCTGCGCCGTGCCGCTCCAGGTGCCGCGCACCCAGGTGCGGTCGGTGCGCAGCCGCCATTTGTCGACGATCTTCGCCAGCCGCCGGTCCTCGCGCTCCTCGGCGCCAAAACCCTTGACCACCGCGTTGCAGCTGACCGCGTCGGCGAGCGCACCGCCCAGCCTGGTGTCCCAGCTGTTGGCGAGGCTCGCCGCCGGCGCGACATAGCCCAGCGTCAGCGACACGGTGACGGCGATGTAGACGATCGAGCCGACGGCGACGATCAGCCCCATCAGCGGCCAGTACCAGCCGAGCAGCAGGGTCGAGCCGACCAGCATGACCAGCGACGGCAGCAGCGCCACCAGGATGGTGTCGTTGAGCAGGTCGAGCGCCCACAGGCCGCGCGTCACCTTGCGCACGGTCGAGCCGGCAAAGCTGTTGGCGTGCCAGTCGGTCGAAAAACGCTGGACGCGATGAAAGGCGTCGGCGGCGATGTCCGACATCATCTTCAGCGTGAGCGCGATGATGCCCATGAAGGCGATGTGGCGGAAGACGACGGCGCCGAACGCCAGCGCGATCAGCGTCGAGAAGGCGGCGACGGCCGCATTCCAGGCGACGACGTCGCCGGCTGCACCTTGCGCGATGGCGTCGACCAGCCGCCCGGAATAGAGCGGGGTCAGCACGTCGGCCAGCGTGGCGACCAGCACCGCGCCGACGATCACGGCGAGCCGGAACGGCTGGCGGCGCCAGTGGTCGGCGGTGAAGGAGAAAACGCTGCGGAAGGCGCCGCCGCGCAGATCGATCTTGAAACGAGCCATGAACTTGCCCGGACAAAGCGTCCGGTCCCAGCAATCGGTCGGAAATGAAAACGCCGCGACAGACGAAACGTCGGGAAGCGGCTACGGTACGAATGCGCGCCGGCCGAGCCGGGGCGGCGGACGGGCGAGCGGGACGCCGGTCCTGCGGCTATCCGTTGCCCGAAAAGCCTCGCGGCCTCCCGGGCGGGCAGCCGGGACCTAAGCCTCGCGGCCTCGCGTGATGCAAGATACTGTCATTCGTACCCTCCCATACGGGATTGAGGGAGGGACGCCTATAAAGGAGAATGGCCGCGCCGCCAAGCCGGGTGCAGCGAAAAAACCGGCGGTGGCACAACGAATGCTGCCGGTAGTCGGGGCCGGGCGCCTTGGGCCATCGGGCTCGGGTCGGCATGCAAGGCGGCGTCGTAACCGGCCGTTAAGCAAGATCGGGCGAGATGGAGCGACCCAAGGAATCGCCCAATGTGGACACGCCAGTACCGCCCCCGCAAGACCGGCCGCCTGATCGTGCCGGCGCTGGCGGCGGTCGTGCTCTCCTATTTCGGCTACCACGTCTATCACGGCGAGTTCGGCATCAACTCCAAGGACCAGCTGCGCGCCCGCGCCACGGTGCTGCAGGCGCAGCTCGACAGGACGCGCTCGGAGCGCGTGGCGCTTGAGGGCAAGGTGCGCATGCTGCGCGACGGCAGCATCGACAAGGACATGCTGGACGAGCAGGCCCGCCGGGCGCTCAACCTGTCGCATGCCGACGAGGTGACGATCATGCTGCCGTCGCAAGCGAATTAACTCGAATCCAGTTAATTTGCTATACAGATAGAAAATACAATCGGTTAAGCAAAATACGGCCTCGTATTTTCATGCCAGCCATGCATTTTTTCAGCATGGCCGAAGGCTGCGCCGCGTGCTAGCCTCATCGCAAAGTGAGGGGGCTGCAAGGGCTCCCGGCATGTCCGCAAGAGACGATTCCCAGGGAGCGATGCATGGCCCAAGCCGCCAGGAAATCGTCCGCCAAGACAAGGGCGGACGGGAAATCCCAGCCACACCCGACGGCGCCGAAGCCGGCGGACTTCACCAAGGAGCAGGAACTCGCCGCCTATCGCGGCATGCTTCTGATCCGGCGCTTCGAGGAGAAGGCCGGCCAGCTCTACGGCATGGGTTTCATCGGCGGCTTCTGCCATCTCTACATCGGCCAGGAAGCGGTGGTCACCGGCCTCAAGATGGCGATGGCCGACGGCGACCAGATGATCACCGCCTATCGCGACCACGGCCACATGCTGGCCATGGAGATGTCGCCGCGCGGCGTGATGGCCGAGCTGACGGGGCGGCGGGGCGGCTATTCCAAGGGGAAGGGCGGCTCCATGCACATGTTCTCCAAGGAGAAGAATTTTTACGGCGGCCACGGCATCGTCGGAGCTCAGGTGTCGCTCGGCACCGGGCTTGCCTTCGCCAACCGCTACCGCGACAACGGCGCGGTGTCGCTGACCTTCTTCGGCGACGGCGCGGCCAACCAGGGCCAGGTCTACGAGAGCTTCAACATGGCCTCGCTGTGGAAGCTGCCGGTCATCTACGTCATCGAGAACAACCGCTACGCCATGGGCACGTCGGTGGCGCGCTCGTCGGCCGAGACGGATTTCTCGCAGCGCGGCGCCTCCTTCCGCATTCCCGGCATCCAGGTCGACGGCATGGACGTGCGCGCGGTCAAGTCGGCCGGCGAGCTGGCGCTCGAGCACTGCCGCACCGGCAAGGGGCCGATCATCCTGGAAATGCTGACCTACCGCTATCGCGGCCACTCCATGTCGGACCCGGCGAAATACCGGACCAAGGAGGAGGTGCAGAAGATGCGCTCCGAGCATGACCCGATCGAGCAGGTCAAGGCGCGCGTCATCGACAAGAAGTGGGCGAGCGAGGACGAGCTGAAGGCGATCGACAAGGAGGTGCGCGACATCGTCGCCGACTCGGCCGACTTCGCCCAGACCGATCCCGAGCCGGATGCGTCCGAACTCTGGACCGACATCGTACACTGAGGGAGGCCGGACATGCCGATCGAAATTCTGATGCCCGCCCTCTCGCCGACCATGGAAGAGGGCAATCTCGCCAAATGGCTGAAAAGCGAAGGCGACAAGGTGACCGCCGGCGACGTGATCGCCGAGATCGAGACCGACAAGGCGACCATGGAGGTCGAGGCGGTCGATGAGGGCACGCTCGGAAAGATTCTGATTCCCGCTGGCAGCGAGGGCGTGAAGGTCAACACGCCGATCGCCGTGCTGCTGCAGGACGGCGAGAGCGCCGCCGACATCGGCAAGAACGGTGCGGCGCCGCCGCAGGCGAAGCCCGCGGATGCCGATACGCCGAAGCAGGCCGCGGATGACGCCGGCGGCAAGGCGCGTCAGTCCGCCGAGGAGCCGACGGCGAACAAGGATGCGGCCAAGGTTCCGGCCGCGCCGAAGGCGGAAGCCGCGGCCGATCCGGACATTCCCGCCGGCACCGAGATGGTGTCGACCACCGTGCGCGAGGCGCTGCGCGACGCCATGGCGGAGGAGATGCGCCGCGACCAGGACGTCTTCGTCATGGGCGAGGAGGTCGCCGAGTACCAGGGCGCCTACAAGATCACGCAGGGCCTGCTGCAGGAGTTCGGCCCGCGCCGCGTGGTCGACACGCCGATCACCGAGCACGGCTTTGCCGGCGTCGGCGTGGGTGCCGCGATGGCCGGGCTGAAGCCGATCGTCGAGTTCATGACCTTCAACTTCGCCATGCAGGCGATCGACCAGATCGTCAATTCGGCGGCAAAGACGCTCTATATGTCGGGCGGCCAGATGGGCGCGCCGATCGTTTTTCGCGGGCCGAACGGCGCCGCGGCGCGCGTCGCCGCCCAGCACAGCCAGGACTATGCCGCCTGGTACAGCCACATTCCCGGCCTGAAGGTGATCCAGCCCTACACGGCGGCCGACGCCAAGGGCTTGCTCAAGGCGGCGATCCGCGACCCCAACCCGGTCATCTTCCTCGAGAACGAGATTCTTTACGGCCATTCCTTCGACGTGCCGAAGCTCGACGATTTCGTGCTGCCGATCGGCAAGGCGCGCATCCACAAGGCGGGCAAGGACGTGACGCTGGTCTCGTGGGGCATCGGCATGACTTATGCGGTGAAGGCCGAGGCGGAACTGGCCAAGCTCGGCATCGACGTCGAGATCGTCGACTTGCGCACCATCCGCCCGATGGACCTCGACACGGTCATCGCCTCGGTGAAGAAGACCAACCGGCTGGTCGTGGTCGAGGAGGGATATCCGCAGTCGTCGGTGGGCGATTTCATCGCCAACCAGGTGTCGCAGCGCGCCTTCGACTTCCTCGACGCGCCGGTGATCACCATTGCCGGCAAGGACGTGCCGATGCCTTATGCGGCAAACCTCGAGAAGCTGGCGCTGCCGAATGTCGGCGAGGTGATCGAGGCGGTGAAGGCGGTGACGTATCGGGGGTAGCGAGCGTGACTGATCTGCGGGAGGACTCAGATCATTCGTGGGACTTGTTGGACGCGGGCGGCGAATCGCTCGGAACCGTGGTCTTTCGCGAAGCGAATTTCCCCGCATGGATTTGTAACTTCGAGCCGACGGCTCGGTTCGAAGCTTATCGTGCATATTTCGCGCGGCACGCAACCGCGGTCGCCCAACAGGAGCACGAGTATCTCTTGCGTCACGACGAGGAGTTCGAATCCAAAGGGTTCTGCTTCCGATCCAGGCTGGATGCCTCCTTGCCGAACTCTGCAATGATGGAGATTTTCGATCTCGAAGCGTGTGAAAATCTCTTATCTTTCAGACCTAGCGACGAGTATTTTGATGCGTATGAGCGACTTAATATAAGGCGCGAGATTGCCAGATGACCAAAACGAGCGGCCGCCCCGCCACCTACGCCGACCTAGAAGCGGTTCCGTCGCATCTGGTAGCGGAGATCATCGACGGCGAGTTGATGACGCATCCGAGGCCGTCGTTCCGACATGGTGGTTCGGCGACGGCCTTGAACATTCGATTGGGAGCGGCGTTCCAATTCAAGGATTTTGGTGGCCCGGGCGGTTGGCTATTCATTGTCGAACCCGAACTCAAGTTGGGCTCCAACGTTCTCGTACCGGACATAGCAGGCTGGCGCCGCGAACGACTCTCGGGCTATCCGGATACAAACCGCTCCACAATCGCGCCCGACTGGGTCTGCGAGGTTCTGTCGGCTTCCACGGAACGCCGCGACCGCACGGTGAAGACACGTCTCTACGCGGAGGCGGGCATTGGACATCTGTGGATCGTCGATCCGAGGCAGCAACTGCTTGAAGTCTTTACCCTGTTGGAGCGACAGTGGCTCCTGGAGGGAAGTTGGACCTCGGGCGACATCGTGAGCGCGCCTCCCTTCGAAGCGATATCCCTTTCTCTCGCCGACCTATGGCCGTTAGACCAGCCGCTCGGCTTCAATGAAGACCCGCAAGCCCTCTACGCCGGAGACCGCTGACCATGCCGATCAACATCACCATGCCGGCCCTGTCGCCCACTATGGAGGAGGGCAACCTTTCCAAGTGGCTGGTCAAGGAGGGCGACAAGGTCGCACCCGGCGACGTGATCGCCGAGATCGAGACCGACAAGGCGACGATGGAGGTCGAGGCGGTCGACGAGGGCACGGTCGCCAAGATCGTGGTGCCGGCCGGCACGGAGGGCGTCAAGGTCAATGCGCTGATCGCCGTTCTGGCCGGCGAGGGCGAGGACGCGAGCGCGGCCGCCAAGGGCGGCGATGCGCCTGCCGCCAAGGCCGAGACGAAGCAGGAGAAAGCGCCAACCTCCCCCTCGGAGGGGGGAGGTCGCGCCGAAGGCGCGGGTGGGGGTGAAAAGGCATCTCAGCCCCCCACCCCGGCGGTTGCGCCGCCGACCCTCCCCACGTCGGGGGAGGGTAAGCCTGCTGCGAACGGCCATGCCGCCGGCGAGCGCATCTTCGCCTCGCCGCTGGCCCGCCGCGTCGCCAAGGAAGCCGGCATCGACCTTTCGGACGTTTCCGGCTCCGGCCCGCACGGCCGTGTGGTCAAGGCGGATGTGGACGCGGCGGTCGCCGGCGGCGCGAAGGCGCCTGCCGGCAAGGCTGCCGAAACCGCCGCCCCCAAGCAGGCTCCGGCGCAGGCGCCGAAACCGATGTCGGACGAGGCGGTGCTGAAGCTGTTCGAGGAAAGCTCCTACGAACTCATCCCGCACGACAACATGCGCAAGACCATCGCGCGCCGGCTGGTCGAGGCGAAAAGCACCATCCCGCATTTCTACCTGACGCTGGACTGCGAACTCGATGCGCTGCTCAAGCTGCGCGGCGAGCTGAACGCGGCCGCACCGGTGAAGAAGACCGACAAGGGCGAGGTGCCCGCCTACAAGCTGTCGGTCAACGACATGGTGATCAAGGCGCTGGCGCTGGCGCTGATCGAGGTGCCGGACGCCAACGTCTCCTGGACCGAAGGCGCCATGGTCAAGCACAGCCATGCCGACGTCGGCGTGGCGGTGTCGATCCCCGGCGGGCTGATCACGCCGATCATCCGCAAGGCCGACCAGAAGACGCTGTCGGTCATCGCCAACGAGATGAAGGATCTGGCCGGCCGCGCCAGGAACCGCAAGCTGAAGCCGGAGGAATACCAGGGCGGCACGACCGCCGTGTCCAATCTCGGCATGTTCGGCATCAAGGATTTTTCGGCCGTCATCAACCCGCCGCACGCCACCATCCTGGCGGTCGGCGCCGGCGAGCAGCGGGCGGTAGTGAAGAACGGCGAGGTCAAGGTGGCGACCGTCATGTCGGTGACGCTGTCCACCGACCATCGGGCGGTCGACGGCGCGCTCGGCGCCGAACTGCTCGGCGCCTTCAAACGCTACATCGAGAATCCGATCGGCATGCTGGTTTGAGGAGATGCAGGGGACAGTTTATTTTTTTCGGCCCGCGCGACCTCTGAACCGTCGCGACCCTTCCGCCGAAAGCAGGTAAACTGTCCGCGGCTGCGGAGCCAGGGATGTCCAGGACGGACATCTACACTCCGGCAACTGAGGAGGGAGTAATGGCTACCGGTGAACAGGTTCAACGGCTGAAATCTTCCTGGATTTGGCTCGCCATCCTGGGTGTCATATCGCTGATCGGCGGCGTGCTGGCGCTCGCCAACCCCTTCGCCGCGACCTTCGCGGCCGTTCTGCTGGCGGGCTGGACGTTCCTTCTGTTCGGTATCCTGCAGATCATCCAGGCCTTCAGCGTGAAGGACTGGCCGGGTTTCCTGTGGTCGCTGCTGCTCGGCGTGCTGACGGCGGCGGTCGGCGTGTCGCTGCTTGCCAATCCGCTGGCCGGGGCGGTGTCGCTCACCATGCTGGTCGCGGTGCTGTTCGTGGTGCTGGGCGTGGTCAAGGTCATGTACGCTTTCTCGCTGCGCCCCGTCTCCGGCTGGGTGTTCGCGCTGATCTCGGGCCTGCTGTCGATCCTGCTCGGCATCGTCATCTTCGCCGACTATCCGTGGGCGGCGACGACCGTGCTCGGCATCCTGCTGGCGGTCGAGCTGCTGTCCAACGGCGTATTCCTGCTGATGGTCGCGTTCGGCCTGCGCAGCGCGTGACCGGCGGGCGCCGTGCGGGCCATCCTGACCTCGCTCATGGCGTTCTTCCTGTCGCTGCTGGCCGGCATCTTCGTCGCCCAGTGGCTGGCGCTGGCAACAGGGGCGACGGAGGAATTCATCCTGGTGTTCGCCTCCGTTCCGGTGCTGGCGGTCGTGTTCGCTTTGGTCTTCCTGTTGCCGCAGGTCATAGGAAGAACCAGAGCCAGCATCGACCGCGCCGGAAAATGGTCGCTGGCCGCCCTGGTGGTGGCGATTGCCGCGCTGCTTGCTTTCGAGCTTTGGGCGGTGGCGGGCGATACGGCAAAGCTCGAGGCCGATCTGCCGATGATCGCCGGCCTGGTGCTGCCCGGCCTGGCGATCGTCCTGGTCGACTGGCTGTTCGTGCGCTGGCGCGTCGGCATGCGCCGTGAAGGATTCGGACGGAACGGGACGGTTTCATGAAGAACATTCTCTGCTACGGGGATTCGCTCACCTGGGGCTATTCGGCCGAAGGCCCGGGGCGCCACGCCTACGCGAACCGCTGGCCGAGCGTGCTGGCCGCCGAACTCGGCTCCGGCGCGCTGGTGATCGCCGAGGGGCTCAACGGCCGCACCACGGCGCATGACGACCACCTCGCCGACTGCGACCGCAACGGCGCGCGCGTGCTGCCGACCATCCTGCAGACGCATGCGCCGCTCGACCTCGTCATCATCATGCTTGGCGCCAACGACATGAAGCCCTTCATCTGCGGCCGCGCCATCGGCGCCAAGCAGGGCATGCAGCGGCTGGCCGACATCGTGCGCGGCCATGCCTATCCGCACGATGCCAGGGCGCCGAAGCTGCTCATCGTCTCGCCGCCGCCATTGACGCCGACCGAGGACGCCGATTTCGACGCCATGTTCGACGGCGGCGTGGCGGAATCGCGCAAGCTGGCGAAACTCTATGCCGAAGTGGCGGAGGAGAAGGCCTGCGGCTTCTTCGACGCGGGCTCGATCGCAAAAACCACGCCGCTCGACGGCGTGCATCTCGACGCCGAAAACACGCGGGCGATCGGCCGGGCGCTGGCGCCCGTCGTACGCACGGTGCTGGAACTCTGACCCATTCGGACAATCTTAGAGGGACGGCAGCTCGGATGCTGCCGCCTGCAGGACCAAGGAGTAGCTTGTGGCTCAATCCTACGATGTCATCGTCATCGGCGCCGGCCCCGGCGGCTACATCGCGGCGATCCGCGCCGCCCAGCTCGGGCTGAAGACGGCGATCGTCGAGCGCGAGCACCTGGCCGGCATCTGCTCCAACTGGGGCTGCATCCCGACCAAGGCGCTGCTGCGCTCTGCCGAGATCTTTCATTATGCCGAGCACGCCAAGAGCTACGGGCTGAAGCTGGAGGGCAGCGTCACGCCGGACCTCAAGGCTATCGTCGGCCGGTCGCGCGGCATCGCGCAGCGGATGAACAACGGCGTTGGCTTCCTGATGAAGAAGAACAAGGTCGACGTGATCTGGGGCGAGGCCAAGATCACCAAGGCCGCGAGCGGCGACAAGCCGGGCGAGATCGTGGTGGCAAAAACCACAAAGAAGCCGATGGAACCGCAGGGACCGGTGCCGAAGAACGCGCTGGGCGAGGGCACGTACCAGGCAAAACACATCATCATCGCCACCGGCGCGAGGCCGCGCGCTCTGCCCGGCATCGAGCCGGACGGAAAACTGATCTGGACCTATTTCGAGGCGATGGTGCCGCCGAAGATGCCGAAGTCGCTGCTGGTCATGGGCTCCGGCGCCATCGGCATCGAGTTCGCCAGCTTCTACCGCACCATGGGCGTCGACGTCACCGTGGTCGAGCTCCTGCCGCAGGTCATGCCGGTCGAGGACGCCGAAATCTCCGCCTTCGCCAAAAAACAGTTCGAGAAGCAGGGCATGAAGATCCTGCTCGACGCCAAGGTGACCAAGGTCGAGAAAGGCGCGGACTCCGTCACCGCCCATGTCGAGACCAAGGACGGCAAGGTGCAGAAGATCACCGCCGAGCGGCTGATCTCGGCCGTCGGCGTGCAGGCCAATGTCGAGAATCTCGGCCTGGAGGCGCTCGGCGTGAAGACCGAGCGCGGCGTCGTCGCCATCGACGGCTACGGCCGCACCAACGTGGCCGGCATCTACGCCATCGGCGACGTCGCCGGCCCGCCCATGCTTGCCCACAAGGCCGAGCATGAGGCGGTGGTGTGCGTGGAGAAGATCGCCGGCCTGCCCAATGTGCATCCGATGGACAAGTTGAAGATTCCCGGCTGCACCTACTGCAATCCGCAGGTCGCCTCGGTCGGCCTCACCGAAGCCAAGGCCAAGGAGGCCGGCCACGACGTGCGGGTGGGGCGCTTCAACTTCGTCGCCAACGGCAAGGCGGTGGCGCTCGGCGAGGACCAGGGCATGGTCAAGACCGTGTTCGACAAGAAGACCGGCCAGCTTCTCGGCGCCCATATGGTCGGCGCGGAAGTCACCGAGCTGATCCAGGGTTTTGTCGTCGCCATGAATCTGGAGACCACCGAGGAAGAGCTGATGCACACCATCTTCCCGCATCCGACCCTCTCGGAGGCGATGAAGGAGGCCGTGCTCGACGCGTACGGGCGCGTGCTGAACGCATAGCGGGTTTGCGTCGGCGGCCTGTCGGTCGCGTGCCTGCCTGCCTATATTGGCGTGAATGGAGGCGAGAATGGACCAGAGCTACGGAATCCTCAGCATGCCGGGCACCGGCTTTTTCGGCATGCTGGTCATCGGCTTCCTTGCCGGCTACGTCGCCGAGAAGACGATGAACCGCGACCACGGGTTCCTGACCAACATCCTGGTCGGCATCGCCGGGTCGTTCGTCGGCGGTACTCTGGCAGGGTTGATCGGCTTCAACTATTACGGTTTCCTCGGCAATCTGGTCGTCGCCATCGCAGGCGCGATCCTCATTCTTTGGATTTTCGGCCGCTCGCAGGCCGCCGGTTCCAGATAGGAAGCAGGAATGGTCACAGTCCTCGACCGAATCGCTACGCCGCCGCGGCCGCGCCATCCCGAGAAGGCGCACCGCCCGGACCAGGAGGTGCTGCGCAAGCCGGACTGGATCCGGGTCAAGGCACCGACGTCGCCGGGTTATGCCGAGACGCGCGAGATCGTGCGCTCGCACAAGCTGGTCACCGTCTGCGAGGAGGCCGGCTGCCCCAATATCGGCGAATGCTGGGACAAGAAGCACGCCACCTTCATGATCATGGGCGAGATCTGCACGCGCGCCTGCGCCTTCTGCAACGTCGCCACCGGCAAGCCCGGGCCGCTCGACCCGACGGAGCCCGGCAGCGTCGCCCGCGCGGTGCGCAAGATGGGACTGTCGCATGTGGTCATCACCTCGGTCGACCGCGACGATCTCGACGACGGCGGCGCCCGCCATTTCGCGGCGGTGATCCGCAACATCCGAGCGCTCAACCCGGAGACGACGATCGAGATCCTGACGCCCGACTTCCTGCGCAAGGACGGCGCGCTGGAGATCGTGGTGGCGGCAAGGCCCGACGTCTTCAACCACAATCTGGAGACCGTGCCCTCGCACTACCTGACCGTGCGTCCGGGCGCCCGCTACTTCCATTCGATCCGGCTCTTGCAGCGGGTGAAGGAGCTTGATCCGTCGATCTTCACCAAGTCGGGGATCATGGTCGGCCTCGGCGAGCAGCGCAACGAGGTGCTGCAGCTGATGGACGACCTGCGCTCGGCCGATGTCGACTTCATGACCATCGGCCAGTACCTGCAGCCGTCGAAGAAGCATCACCCGGTGAAGACATTCGTCACGCCGGACGAGTTCAAGTCCTACGAGACGATTGGCCTGTCGAAGGGGTTCCTGGTGATGGCGTCCAGCCCGCTGACGCGCTCCTCGCACCACGCCGGCGACGACTTCGCGCGGCTGCGCGCCGCCCGCGAGGAGATGTTGAGAACGGCCGGCTGAGGCGCCGATGCCCAGTTTCGAAACCGTCCGCCATGTCCGGCACACGCCGGAGCACATGTTCGCGCTGGTCGCCGACGTCGAGCGCTATCCGGAGTTCCTGCCGCTGTGCGAGGCGCTGACCGTGCGCTCGCGCAAGGAGCGCGACGGCCAGTCCGTGCTGGTCGCCGACATGACGGTCGGCTACAAGGCGATCCGCGAGACGTTCACCAGCCAGGTGCATTTGAAGCCCGAGGAGAACCGCATCGAGGTGCGCTATATCGACGGGCCGTTCAAATACCTGAGCAATGTCTGGTGGTTCGAACAGGCTGAGCCGGCGGCCGCGAACATCCATTTCTCGATCGAGTACGAGTTCAGGAGCCGGCTGCTCGGCATGCTGATGGGCTCGATGTTCGACCGCGCCTTCCGCATGTTTTCCGAAGCCTTCGAGAAGCGGGCGGATGCGATTTATGGCGCTGCGGTGACGTAGGCGCGACCTTGACTGGGCATTATCGATTGCCCTCTGACCCGTCGTGCGGTACACTGGCGCATGATCGAGAGCTTTCGGGACCATTGGCTGCGGGAGTTCTATGTCAACGACGCCCGCGCCAAAGGGATTCCTGCGAACCTCAGCGGGCGTCTCTTTCGAAAACTGCAACTGATCGACGATGCAATCACGGATGCTGACCTGCGAGCGCCGCCCAGCAATCATTTCGAGAAGCTCGCCGGGAACCTGACGGGCCGGCATTCGATCCGGGTCAATCAGCAGTGGCGCCTGATCTTCGAATGGGACGGTGCCCGGGGTGAGGCGAGAAACGTCTATCTCGACAATCATTCCTATCGGTGAGGCAGATATGATGATGACTGAACGCAAGCCCGTCAGCGTTGGCGAGATGCTCAAGGAGGAGTTCCTCAACCCGCTCGGCCTCACTCAGGGTGAACTGGCCGAGGCGATGGGGGTGCCGCGCAAGCATGTGAACGAGTTGTGCACCAACCGGCGAGCCGTCACGGCGGACACGGCGCTCATGTTGGCGCGGGTGTTCGGCAGCAGTCCCGATTTCTGGCTCAACGTCCAGCGCCGCAACGATCTCTGGGACGCCCTCCACTCGCCCGAGCGGCGTGAAAGAATCGAGCGGGCGCGACCGGTTTCGAAGGCTGCCTGACGAGCAGGGTGCTCAGCCGCGGTCGAGACACACCGGTCAGGGCTTTGCGTTGGGTTCCGTCGGCTCCAGCGCCGCCAGCCCCAGTTCCAGCGCGGTGCGGACGGTCTCGCGGCGAATGAAGTCGCGGCCATCGTTGTCGAAGATGCGCTTCTCCGCGAAGGGGGCGCGGCCGGCGAGCGCCAGTCCGAACCACACCAGCCCGACCGGCTTCTCCGGCGAGCCGCCGTCCGGGCCGGCGATGCCGGTGACGGCGAGCGCGATGCCCGCCCGCGAGCGGGCAAGCGCCGCAGAAGCCATTTCCAGCGCCGTCTCGCGCGACACCGCGCCATGCGCCTCGAGTGTCGCCGCCGACACCCCGAGCATGTCGATCTTGGCTTCGTTGGAATAAGTCACGAAGCCGCGATCGACGACGGCGGACGAGCCGGCGATGTCGGTCAGCGCAGCGACGATCATGCCGCCGGTGCAGGATTCGGCGGTTGCCGCCATCATTTTCCGGCGCCGGCAGGCGTCGAGGAAACGATCCGCCAGGCCGCCGATGTCGGTCACGGCTCCAGCCCTCCCGGAAAGATGACGGTCGCGGTGGCGATGGCGGCGATGCCTTCGCCGCGGCCGATGAAGCCGAGCTTCTCGTTGGTCGTCGCCTTCACCGAGATGCGTCCCGCGCCGATCTTCAGCATCGCCGCCATGGCCGAGACCATGGCCTCGCGGTGCGGCCCGACCTTCGGCGCCTCGCAGATCAGCGTCACGTCGGCGTTGGCGATCCGCCCGCCCTGGGCGCGCACCAGCGAGGCGGCGTGCTCGACGAACAGTTTCGACGGCGCGCCCTTCCATTGCGGGTCGGAGGGCGGGAAATGCGTGCCGATGTCGCCGGCCCCGCAGGTGGCCAGCAGCGCGTCGGTAAGCGCGTGCAGGCCGACATCGGCGTCGGAATGGCCGGACAGTTTTTTTGTATGCGCCACCTGCACCCCGCAGAGCCAGACGTGATCGCCGTCCTCGAAGGAATGGACATCGTAGCCGTTGCCGGTGCGCACGTCCGGAAAATGCATCGAGTCGCCCGAGAGGCGGCGGTCGGCCATGTCGATGTCTCCGGCCCATGTCAGCTTGATGTTGGCGGAAGAGCCTTCCACGAGCTTGACCGGCATGCCGGTCCACTCGGCGATCGCCGCGTCGTCGGTGAAGTCGCTCCTTCCCGCCCGGTGCGCCTTCACATGCGCGGCATGAATGGGCCAGAAGGGAAAACCCTGCGGCGTCTGCGCGGTGAACAGCCCCTGGCGCGGCACCGTCGCGGCGACGAGGCCGCCGTCGCCGCGCTTCAGCGTGTCGGCGACGGCCAGGACGGGCAGCGCCGCCTGGCGCTCGCCGATCGCCGCAATCGTGCGGTCGATCAGCGCCGCGTCGACGAACGGCCGCACCGCGTCGTGGATCAGCACCTTGGCGGGCGCCGCTTCGCGCAGCGCCTGCAGGCCGAGGCGCACGGAATCCTGGCGTGTCACGCCGCCCTCTACCGCGATCACCTTGTCGCAGAGCGGGCCGAGTGCCGCCGCGCACAGCGCGTGATCGTCGGGATGGATGACCGTGACGACCCAGCCGATCGCCGGATGGGCCAGAAACGCGTCGAGGGTGCGTCGAATGATCGGCTTGCCGCCGATGCTGCGATACTGCTTTGGTCCCCCGGCCTGTCCGGCGCGCTCGCCGCGACCCGCCGCCACGATGACGAGGGCGACGTCGCCTTGCGTTTCGGGAGAGGAAGCTGGGACGGACATGCCGGGACGCTTAATCGGAGCCGCCGGGAAGGGCCAGAGTTTTCCGTTCCCATCGCTAAAATTCACCTGCTCGGCAGTTGCGCTTCGTCCCGATTCTGTCTAGCAATTGTGCATGGTATACGGATGCTTGGTTTTTGTGCATGTATGAGGCGTCGCTGCTGGCCCAGCCATTGACGGTCGGCGGCAAGACCATCCGCAACCGCGTCTTCCTGGCGCCGATGTCGGGCATCACCGACCGCACCATGCGCATGCGCGCCCATCGCCATGGCGCCGGGCTCGTCGTCTCGGAGATGGTGGCGAGCGGCGAACTGGCGAAAGGCCGCGCCGGCTCGCAGCAGCGCATCCGCCATTCCGGCCTCGACATCCATGTGGTCCAGCTTGCGGGACGCGAGGCCGGGCATATGGCCGAGGCCGCCCGCATCGCCGCGGGCGAGGGCGCCGATATCGTCGACATCAACATGGGCTGTCCGGCCAAGAAGGTGACCGGCGGCTATGCCGGCTCGGCGCTGATGCGCGACCTCGACCATGCCGTGTCGCTGATCGACGCCGTGGTCGGCGCCGTGGACCTGCCGGTGACGGTGAAGATGCGGCTGGGATGGGACGAGAACGCGCTCAACGCGCCGGCGCTGGCGCGCCGCGCCGAAGACGCCGGCGTGCGCATGGTGACCGTGCACGGCCGCACCCGCTGCCAGTTCTACGAGGGCAGGGCCGACTGGCGGGCGATCCGCCGGGTCAAGGAGGCGGTTTCCATTCCGGTCGTCGCCAATGGCGACGTGAGCGACCTCGCGGACGCCGAGGCCGTGCTGCGGCAGTCCGGCGCCGACGCCGTCATGGTCGGCCGCGCCAGCTACGGCGCACCGTGGACGGCCGGCCGGATCGCCCATGCTGCCGCCGGCGTGGACGGCGAGGGAGAGCCGACCCCCGGCGAGGCGCTGGCCGACTACGTCGTCGCTCACTACGAGGACATGCTGGCGCTCTACGGCACGGAAAGCGGCCTGCGTCAGGCGCGAAAGCATCTCGGCTGGTATCTCGACCGCCATGCCCCGCGCACCGATCCGGCATCGCGCTCGGAGATCCTGCGTTCGCTCGACCCGGCCGCAGTCGTCGCCGGCCTGCGCCGGGCGTTCCTGGTCGCCAGCGAGGAATCCCACCAGATGCGGAGCGCAGCATGAACATGGTGCCACCGCCTGCCGGCGCCGAAGAGGCCGCACAGATCGTGCTGAACACGATCCGGCGCCCGGTGATCATGCTCGGGCCGGACGGGCACATCACCTACGCCAATGCCGACGCGGAGGATTTCTTCCGCTCCAGCGCACCGATGCTGGCGCGCACCACGCTGGCGCGCTTCGTGCCGTTCGGCAGCCCGATCCTGACGCTGATCGACCAGGTGCGCGAGCGCAACGCGCCGGTCAACGAATACCGCGTTGACCTGTCGTCGCCCCGGCTCGGCATCGAGCGGATCGTCGATCTGTATGTCGCCCCGGTGCCGGAGTTGCCGGGTTCGGTCGTCATCATGTTCCAGGAACGGTCGATGGCCGATAAGATCGACCGGCAGATGACGCACCGGGGTGCCGCGCGCTCGGTGACCGGGCTCGCCGCCATGCTGGCGCACGAGATCAAGAACCCGCTGTCGGGCATCCGCGGCGCCGCGCAACTGCTGGAGACTGTGGTTTCCGACGACGACCGGGCGCTCACCCGTCTGATCACCGACGAGACCGACCGTATCGTCTCGCTGGTCGACCGCATGGAGGTGTTTTCCGACGAGCGGCCGATCGACCGCTATCCGGTGAACATCCATGTGGTGCTCGACCATGTGAAGGCGATCGCCCGCAACGGCTTCGCCAGCAAGGTCAAGGTCATCGAGGACTACGACCCGTCGCTGCCGCCGGTCTATGCCAACCGCGACCAGCTCGTGCAGGTGTTCCTCAACCTGATCAAGAACGCGGCGGAGGCGACCGGCAACGTGCCGAGCGCTGAAATCACGCTGTCGACGGCGTTCCGCCCCGGCATCCGCGTCTCGGCGCCGGGCTCGCAGGATCGGGTGTCGCTGCCGCTCGAATTCTGCGTCCACGACAACGGCCCGGGCGTTCCCGACGACCTGCTGCCGATCCTGTTCGACCCGTTCATCACGACCAAGCCGAACGGCTCGGGCCTCGGCCTGGCGCTGGTCGCGAAAATCGTCGGCGAGCATGGCGGCATCGTCGAATGCGATTCGACGACACGCGGAACGACCTTCCGCATCCTCATGCCGGCGTGGAAGGAAGCGCCGGCCAGCGACGGCACGGAGAGGTGACATGAAGCCCCGCGGCAACATCCTTGTGGCGGACGACGACGCCGCCATTCGCACCGTGCTCAACCAGGCGCTGTCACGGGTCGGCCATGACGTGCGCGTCACCTCCAACGCCGCGACGCTGTGGCGCTGGGTGGCGGCCGGCGACGGCGACATCGTCATCACCGACGTGGTGATGCCCGACGAGAACGCCTTCGACATGCTGCCGCGCATCAAGAAGGCGCGGCCGGAACTGCCGGTCATCGTCATGAGCGCGCAGAACACGTTCATGACGGCGATCCGCGCCTCCGAGACCGGCGCCTACGAATATCTGCCGAAGCCGTTCGATCTCAACGAGCTCTTGTCCATCGTCAACCGGGCGCTGTCGGAGCCGCGGCGCCGGCCGCTCGGCGATCCCGGCGCCGACGACCAGGCGGACTCGATGCCGCTGGTCGGCCGCTCGCCGGCCATGCAGGACATCTACCGCATGCTGGCGCGCATGATGCAGACCGACCTGACGGTGATGATCAACGGCGAATCGGGCACCGGCAAGGAACTGGTGGCGCGCGCGCTGCACGAATACGGACGCCGCCGCAACGGCCCGTTCGTCGCCATCAACATGGCGGCGATCCCGCGCGACCTGATCGAATCGGAACTGTTCGGCCACGAGAAGGGCGCCTTCACCGGCGCGCAGAACCGCTCGACCGGGCGCTTCGAGCAGGCCGAGGGCGGCACGCTCTTCCTCGACGAGATCGGCGACATGCCGATGGAGGCGCAGACCAGGCTGCTGCGCGTGCTGCAGCAGGGCGAATACACGACCGTCGGCGGCCGCACGCCGATCAAGACCGACGTGCGCATCGTCGCGGCCACCAACAAGGACCTGCGCTCGCTCATCAACCAGGGCCTCTTCCGGGAAGATTTGTTCTATCGAATCAATGTCGTGCCGCTCCGTCTTCCGCCATTGCGCGAACGCTCGGAGGACATACCGGACCTCGTCCGCCACTTCTTCAAGCAGGGCGAGCAGGAGGGGCTGCAGACAAAACGCATCTCCTCCGGCGGCATCGAGCTGATGAAGCGCTATCCCTGGCCGGGCAATGTGCGCGAGCTGGAGAACCTGATTCGCCGCCTGGCGGCGCTCTACGCGCAGGACGAGATCTCCGCCGAGGTGATCGAGCAGGAGCTGAAGACCGCCGACCAGCCGAGCATGCCGGGCGGCCGGCTGCTGCCGGACGATCTGTCGATCGGCCAGGCGGTCGAGCATTATCTGCAGCGCTATTTCGCAGCTTTCGCCGGCGAGCTGCCGCCGTCCGGCCTCTATCAGCGCGTGCTCACCGAGGTGGAGTTTCCGCTGGTGCTGGCGGCGATGACGGCGACGCGCGGCAACCAGATCAAGGCCGCCGACCTGCTCGGCCTGAACCGCAACACGCTGCGCAAGAAGATCCGCGAGCTCGGCGTCAACGTCTACCGGGCGGCGAAGCCGGGTTAGGATCGACACAGCCGATCCTGGCGGCTCGCCGATGACGGGCGGCCGCCGGCGTGCTGCAAATTTTGGGGACCATCGGTTCCATAGCCGGCAGCTTTGTTGCATAATCGCCACAATGCATTGCATAGATCGGATTCGTTTCGGACGAATCCAACAGGCATGGCCATCAACATACCGACCGCACCGATGCCCGTGTTCCCGAATGCCAGGGCATTCGAGGGACGGCGGCTGCTCGCGCTGACCGGCATCATCGCAGTCGTCGGCGCGCTGGTGACGGCCGGCCTGTCCTTCGCCGTGCTGGTCGGCGCGACGCCGATCGAGCCGGACAGCACCACGACGCTCGCCCTGATCATCGGCGTCAACGCCGCCTTCGTGATCTTCCTGATCGGGCTGATCGCGCGCGAGGTGCGGCGTATCCTGGTGGCGCGCAAGGACGGCAAGGCAGCTGCGCGCCTGCATGTGCGCATCGTCGCGCTGTTCTCCGTGGTCGCGGCGATCCCGGCGCTGATCGTGGCGATCTTCGCCTCGATCACGCTGGACGTCGGCCTCGACCGCTGGTTCGAGATCCGCACCAAGACGATCGTCAACTCGTCGCTGTCGATCGCCGAGGCTTACGTGCTCGAGAATGCGCGCAACCTGCAGGGCACCACCCTGTCGATGGCCTACGACCTGACCAACGCCCGCACGCTCTACAATCTCGACCGCACCGGTTTTCGCGATTTCATGAGCCAGCAGGCGGTCGGGCGGGCGTTGGCGCATGCCGCGCTCATCCGCTCCGACGGCTCGTTCCTGATGACGGCGCAGACTGCGGCCGACTTCGCCATGCCGGAAGTGCCGATCGAGGCGGTGCAGACGGCCGCCGACGGCAAGCCGGTGCTGATCGAGCCGCGCACCAAGAACATCGTCGGCGCGGTGGTGAAGCTGCGCGATTTCGAAGACACCTATCTCTACACCATCCGGCTGGTCGATCCTGACGTGATCCGGGCACGCCAGATCGTCACCGCCAACACCGACGCCTATCGCGGGCTGGAGGCCAACCGCCGCACCACCCAGATCGCCTTCGCGCTGCTCTATCTCGGCGTGACGCTGGTGATCGTGCTGGCGGCGATCTGGACCGGTATCGCCGTCGCCGACCGGCTGGTGAGGCCGATCCGCCAGTTGATCGGCGCCGCCGACGAGGTGGCGACCGGCAATCTCGACGTGGCGGTGCCCGTCAGGGCATCCGACGGCGACGTCGCCTCGCTGGGCGACACGTTCAACAAGATGCTGTTACAGCTCAAGTCGCAGCGCAACGAGATCCTGTCCGCCAAGGATCTGGCGGACGAACGCCGGCGCTTCTCCGAGGCGGTGCTGGAAGGCGTCACGGCCGGCATCATCGGCGTCGACCCGAGCGGCACCATCACCATCGTCAACCGCTCGGCCGAGATGATGCTGGCCATCTCGGCGCGCGCCGGCGTCGGGCAGAACCTGTCGAAGCTGCTGCCGCATGTCGGCCGAGTGTTCGAGATCGGCCGAGGCTCCGGAAAGCCGGTCTATCGCGAGCAGGTCACTTTCTCGCGCGCCGGCGCCGAGCGGACCTTCAACGTCCAGGTGACGCACGAGCGCAGCGAGGTGGGCGCCGGCGAGCAGTCCTTCGTCGTCACCGTCGACGACATCACCGATCTCGTCACCGCGCAGCGCACCTCGGCCTGGGCGGACGTCGCCCGCCGCATCGCCCACGAGATCAAGAATCCGCTGACGCCCATCCAGCTTTCGGCCGAACGCATCCGCCGCCGCTACGGCAAGGTCATCACCGAGGATCGCGAGGTCTTCGACCAGTGCACCGACACGATCATCCGCCAGGTCGGCGACATCGGCCGCATGGTTGACGAGTTCTCGGCCTTCGCGCGCATGCCCAAGCCGGAGATGAAGGAGATCGACCTGCGCGAGGCGCTGCGCGAAGCCTCCTTCCTGATCGAGGTGAGCCGTTCCGACATCGCCTTCCAGCGCGATTATGGCGGCGTGCCGCTCAAAGGCCGATTCGACAGCCGGTTGCTCGCGCAGGCATTCGGCAACGTCATCAAGAACGCCACCGAGGCGATCGACGCGGCCGACCACGTCGACGGCGAGGGCGGCGTGGTCCGCGTCGTGGCGAGCAATGACGCCGGGATGATCCGCGTCGACGTGATCGACAACGGCAAGGGGCTGCCGCGCGAGAACCGGCAGCGCCTCCTGGAGCCCTACATGACGACCCGCGAGAAAGGTACCGGCCTCGGCCTCGCTATCGTCAAGAAGATCGTCGAAGACCATGGCGGCAGGCTGGAACTGCACGACGCTCCGCCGGACTTCCACGGCGGCAGGGGCGCCATGGTGAGCCTGTTCTTCCCGGCCGCGGCGGCCGACGGAGAGACGAAGCGCGAGGTCGCGCCTTCGCAAGAACAACGAGAGACTGAAAAGGTCGGCAATGGCATCTGACATCCTTGTCGTCGACGACGAAGAAGACATTCGGGAACTGGTCGCGGGCATCCTGAGCGACGAGGGCCACGAGACGCGCACGGCGCACGGCGCCGACAGCGCCCTGGCATGCATCGCGGACCGGGTGCCGCGCCTGGTGTTCCTCGACATCTGGCTGCAGGGGTCGCGGCTAGACGGGCTGGCATTGCTCGACGAGATCAAGGTGATGCACCCCAACCTGCCGGTGGTGATGATCTCCGGCCACGGCAACATCGAGACGGCGGTGTCGGCGATCCGCCGCGGTGCCTACGACTTCATCGAGAAGCCGTTCAAGGCCGACCGGCTGATTCTCGTGGCCGAGCGGGCGCTGGAGACGTCCAAGCTGAAGCGCGAGGTTTCCGAACTGCGCAACCGCAGCGCCGAGACCTTCGAGCTGATCGGCATGTCCTCGGCGATGAGCCAGCTGCGCCAGACCATCGAGCGGGTCTCGCCCACCAACAGCCGCATCATGATCGTCGGCCCGTCCGGCTCGGGCAAGGAGCAGGTGGCGCGCGCCATCCATGCCAACTCGGCGCGCAAGACCGGGCCGTTCGTGTCGCTGAACGCCGCCACCATCACGCCGGAGCGCATGGAGATCGAGCTGTTCGGCACCGAATCGAACGGCACCGAGCGCAAGGTCGGCGCGCTCGAGGAGGCGCATCGCGGCACGCTCTATCTCGACGAGATCGCCGACATGCCGCGCGAGACCCAGGCAAAGATCCTGCGCGTACTGGTCGAGCAGCAGTTCGAGCGGGTGGGCGGGACGAAGCGGGTCAAGGTCGACGTCCGCGTCATCTCCTCGACCGCGCAGAACCTCGAAGGCATGATCGCCGAAGGCCGCTTCCGCGAAGACCTGTTCCACCGGCTGGCGGTGGTGCCGGTGCTGGTCCCCGGCCTTGCAGAGCGGCGCGAGGACATCCCGTATCTCGTCGACAGCTTCATGAAGCAGGTCGCCCGCAATGCCGGCATCAAGCCGCGCCGCATCGCCGACGACGCCATGGCGGTGCTGCAGGCGCACAACTGGCCGGGCAACGTGCGCCAGCTCCGCAACAACATCGAGCGGCTGATGATTCTGGTGCGCGGCGATGACGTCGAGGCGCCGATCACCGCGGATCTGCTGCCCTCCGAGATCGGCGACGTGATGCCGCGCGCGCCCAATCAGTCCGACCACCACATCATGGCGCTGCCGCTGCGCGAGGCCCGCGAGATGTTCGAGAAGGAGTATCTGGTGGCGCAGATCAACCGCTTCGGCGGCAACATCTCGCGCACCGCCGAGTTCATCGGCATGGAGCGCTCGGCGCTGCACCGCAAGCTCAAGTCGCTGGGCGTGTGATGCCAGGCGGCTCTCTCCTTTCCGGCGGCGTCTGAATGCGCGTCATCATCTGCGGCGCGGGGCAGGTTGGCTACGGCATCGCCGAGCGGCTGGCGGCCGAGAAGAACGACGTGTCGATCATCGACACGTCGCCTGACCTCATCCAGACGGTCCGCGACGCGCTCGACGTGCGCGGTTTCGTCGGCCATGGCGCGCATCCCGACGTGCTGGAAAAGGCCGGCGCCGAACAGGCCGACATGATCATCGCCGTGACCTTCTACGACGAAGTCAACATCGTCGCCTGCGAGGTCGCGCATGCGCTGTTCAACGTGCCGATGAAGATTGCCCGGCTGCGCGCCCAGGCCTATCTGCAGCCGCATTACCAGGACCTGTTCTCGCGCGAGCACCTGCCGATCGACGTGATCATCTCGCCGGAGGTGGAGGTCGGCGAGATGGTGCTGCGGCGCATCGCACTGCCCGGCGCTATGGACGTGATGCGCTTCGCCGACGACAAGATCGCCGCCGTCGCCATCGAGTGCCTCGAGGACTGCCCGGTCATCAACACGCCGCTGGGGCAGCTCAGCCAGCTGTTCCCCGACCTGCCGGCAACGGTCGTCGGCGTCAGCCGCGCCGGAAAGCTGTTCATTCCGCATTCGGCCGACCAGCTTTTCGTCGGCGATATCGCCTATGTGGTGACGACGCGCGACCAGGTGCGGCGCACCATGGGCCTGTTCGGCCACGAGGAGCAGGAGGCGACCCGCATCGTCATTGCCGGCGGCGGCAATATCGGTCTGTTTGTCGCCCGCACAATCGAGCAGAAGCAGGCCCGCACCAAGATCAAGATCATCGAATCCAGCCGCGACCGGGCGGTCGCCGTGGCCGATTCGCTGCGCCGGACCGTTGTGCTGCACGGCAGCGCGCTCGACCAGCGCCTGCTGATGGAAGCCGACATCCACGACGCCGAGCTGATGGTGGCGCTCACCAACAACGACCAGGTGAACATCCTGTCGAGCGTCATGGCCAAGCGGCTGGGCTGCAAGTCGAACCTGGCCTTGATCAACAATCCGAGCTTTCTCGACATCACCAAGACCGTGGGCATCGACGCCACGCTCAATCCCGGCTCGGTCACCGTCTCGCGTGTGCTCCAGCATGTGCGGCGCGGCCGCATCCGCGCCGTGCAGAGCCTGCAGCGCGGCGGCGCCGAGGTGATCGAGGCGGAAGCGCTGGAGACCTCGCCGCTGGTCGGCGTGCCGCTGCGCGATCTCGACCTGCCGGACGGCATGCGCATCGGCGCCGTCTATCGCGACGGGGGGGTCATCAAGCCGAGCGGCTCGCTGCGCATCAAGGCAAAGGACCGGGTGGTCATCTTCGCGCTGGAGAAGGCGGTGAAGCAGGTCGAGCAGATGTTCCGGGTCAGCCTGGAGTTCTTTTGAGGGGTTTTGAACCCTTGGCCGATGCTGTTGCCGGCGCATGGAATCGGTTACCAAAACCTTCCCGCAATCAAGGATCGGATGAATGCCGCGCATTGCCTATGTGAACGGCCGCTATGTCGCGCATGCGGGGGCCTGCGTGCATGTCGAGGACCGCGGCTACCAGTTCGCCGACGGCGTCTACGAGGTCTGCGAGGTGGCGCGCGGCCATATCGTCGACATGACCGGCCATCTCAACCGGCTCGAGCGCTCGCTGCGCGAGCTGTCGATCGGCTGGCCGGTACGTCGCGCCGCGCTGGAGATCGTCATCGGCGAGGTCGTGCGCCGCAACCGCGTGAGCGACGGCCTCGTCTATGTGCAGGTGACGCGCGGCGTCGCCAGCCGCGACTTCCTGTTTCCGGCGAATACCCGGCCATCGCTGGTGGTCATCGCCAAAAAGGCAGATCCCGCCGTCAACGCCAGGCGCGCCGAAGCCGGCATCAAGATCATCACCGTGCCGGAGAACCGCTGGGAGCGCGTCGACATCAAGACCGTGGGGTTGCTGCCGAACGTGCTTGCCAAGCAGCGGGCGAAGGAGGCCGGTGCCCAGGAGGCGTGGTTCGTGGACGTCGACGGCAACGTCAAGGAGGGCGGCTCGTCCAATGCCTGGATCGTCACCAGGGACGGCAGGCTGGTGACGCGCCCCGCCGACGAGGGCATCTTGCGCGGCATCACCCGCACCACGCTGTTCGACGTCGCCAAAAAGCTCGGCCTGACGGTCGAGGAGCGGCATTTCAGCGTCGCCGAGGCCAAGACGGCGCGCGAAGCCTTCATCACCTCGGCGACAACCGTGGTCATGCCGGTGGTGGCCATCGACGGCGCCCCGGTGGCCAACGGCCATCCCGGCTCGGTGGCGCTTTCGTTGCGCGCTGCCTTTTTTGACGTTGCGGAAAAGCGCCCGGCCTGATAACCGCCACACCGGTAGTCATATGAATCAGTCTCATGGCACTTGCCCGTTACCGGGGCAGGGGCAGGATTTGCGTGCTTGACACGTGCTAAGAATTTTGGCGCACTGGCCTGCATTTCCGAGGGGACCGGCGAAAGTAAAGAACGATGGCGGAACGATCGCAGAATCTTCAGGACCTGTTCCTGAACTCTGTTCGCAAGAGCAAGAATCCACTCACGATTTTCCTGATCAACGGCGTCAAGCTGACCGGGGTGGTGACTTCGTTCGATAATTTCTGTGTCCTCCTGCGTCGCGACGGACATTCGCAGCTCGTCTACAAGCATGCGATCTCGACCATCATGCCCAGCCAGCCGGTGCAGATGTTCGACGCCGAGGACGGTAGCCAAGGCTCCTGATTGACCAAAAACACTTCCGCGGGTACCGGAGCATTCTCCGACAAGGGCAAGAGGAACGCGGCTTCCTCTGAAGGCGGCGTCATGCGCGCGGTGGTGGTCGTACCGCTGCTGCCGGCGCCGCGCGGCGACGACGACCGCAGCCGGCCGCGGCTCGCCCGCTCCGCCGAGGCGCGGCTGGAGGAGGCCGTCGGCCTGGCCGCGGCGATCGACCTCGACATCACCTACTCGGCCGCCGTGGCAGTCAACGAGCCGCGCCCCGCAACCCTGTTCGGCAGCGGCAAGGTCGAGGAACTGGCGGAGGCGATCCGCGACACCGAGGCGGGGCTGCTCATTGTCGACCATCCGCTGACGCCGGTGCAGCAGCGCAATCTGGAGAAGGAGACGGGCGCCAAGGTGCTCGACCGCACCGGCCTGATCCTGGAGATATTCGGCCGCCGCGCCCGCACCAAGGAAGGCACGCTGCAGGTCGACCTGGCGCATCTCACCTATCAGAAGGGGCGGCTGGTGCGCAGCTGGACCCACCTGGAGCGGCAGAGAGGCGGTGCCGGCTTCCTCGGCGGTCCCGGCGAGACGCAGATCGAGGCGGACCGGCGCGCGCTGCAGGACAAGATCATCCGGCTGAAGCGCGAGCTCGAGCAGGTGCGCCGCACCCGCGACCTGCACCGCGCCAAGCGCCGCAAGGTGCCGTTCCCGGTGGTCGCCATCGTCGGCTACACCAATGCCGGAAAATCGACGCTGTTCAACCGGCTGACCGGCGCCGGCGTGCTGGCCGAGGACATGCTGTTCGCCACGCTCGACCCGACGCTCAGGCGCGTGCGCCTGCCGCACGGCACGCCGGTGATCCTGTCCGATACCGTCGGCTTCATCTCCGACCTGCCGACGCATCTGGTCGCCGCCTTCCGCGCCACGCTGGAAGAGGTAGTGGAAGCCGATCTGGTGCTGCACCTGCGCGACATCGCCGATCCCGATACGGCGGCCCAGGCCGAGGATGTCGAGCGCATCCTCGCCGACCTCGGCATCGATGCGTCCGACCGCGAGCGGGTGATCGAGGTCTGGAACAAGATCGACCTGCTGGACGAGCCGAACCGGCAGCGGCTGCTCGAAGAGGCGGCCGGCGAGACCCATCCGGCCGTGCCGATCTCGGCGGTGACGGGCGAGGGGATCGACAGGCTGACCACGCTCATCGAGCAGCGGCTTTCCGGGTCGCTCGGCAAGGTGGAGATCACGCTGCAACCGGCCGAGCTCGGCCTGGTCGACTGGATCTACCGCAACGGCGAGGTCGTGGCGCGCAGCGACAACGAGGACGGCAGCGTCACGATCGGCCTGCTGGCGACGGCCGCCGCCCGCGCCGAGATCGAAAGCAGGCTGAAGAACGCGGGCGGGCGCTCACGCCCTGTCTGATCGACGGGAACGTTCCTGACGGCATCGGGTGCGTTCTGAAGATAGGTCGATCATTCCGCCACAACGTGGACAATCCCTACCGCACCGCCTTCGCCCGCTGCCACTCCTCCTCCATTTCCTCCAATGATGTTTCCTCAAGCGTGCGCCCGCTCGCGCGCAGCGCCTGCTCGACGATATGGAAGCGGGTGCGGAACTTGTCGTTGGTGCCGGCGAGCGCCGCTTCCGGGTCGATTTTGAGATGCCGCCCGAAATTGACCAGAGCGAACAGAAGGTCGCCGAACTCGTCCTCGCTTGCCGCCTTGTCATTGCTGTCGATCGCCTCGCGCAGCTCGGCGATCTCCTCCTCGATCTTGTCGAGGATGGGGGCGGCTTCCTTCCAGTCGAATCCGACCCTTGCGGCCTTTTCCTGAAGCTTCAGCGCACGTGTCAGCGCCGGGAAGGCGAGGGGCACGCCGTCGAGATATCCCTTGCCGTTGTCCTCGGGATCGCGGCCGCGCGCCAGCCGCGCCGCCCGCTTTTCGGCCTTCTCCTCGGCCTTGATCTTTTCCCACATGCCCTTCGCCATGCCGGCGCTGCGGGCGTCCGCATCGCCGAAGACATGCGGGTGGCGGCGGATCATTTTCCTCGTGATGCCTTCGACGACGTCCCCGAAGGTGAATTCGCCGGCCTCCTCGGCCATCCGGGCATGGTAGACGACCTGCAGCAAGAGGTCGCCGAGCTCCTCGCTGAGGTCGTCCATGTCGGAGCGGGCGATGGCGTCGGCGACCTCGTAGGCCTCCTCGATCGTGTAGGGCGCGATCGTGCGGAACGTCTGCTCGACGTCCCACGGGCAGCCGCCCTCCGGTGCCCTGAGGGCGGCCATGATCTCGATCAGGCGGGAAATGTCGCGGGACGGCTGCATGGCATCACGTTAGCCCAGGCTTGGAACACTGCCCATGCGCCGCGGGACGCGGGGCGACTTATGCACAACCCAGACAGCGAAGGCCGACAAGGCGGGCATCCGTGTGTCCCGGGAAAAGGCGCTTCACGATCGCGCGAGCGGCAGCAAGTTTGGCAGGAGCCCGCCTTCCGGCTCCTTGCATGGCCTGTGTCGGTACATACCTCTCGGGGGCCCGCGGCAGAAGGGGCGCTCAAGGGAACAAAAAATCCGAATGGGAGGAAGGCAGACAGGATTCTCCTCCCATGAAACGATTGATACTCGCTGCGCTGTCCACGCTGCTCGTCGCCGGATCGGCCGGCGCGATGGAACGCTACGATATGGCCAGCATGTCCTGCGCTCAGATCCAGACGGCGCTCAAGCGGGACGGCAAGGCTATCCTGCGGTCGCAGTCGAAGAAGGTTCCCGGCCTGACACTCTTCAACACCTATGCCGGCAGCCGCGACCAGTGCACCGGCGGCCAGGCGCCCACCAACCGCCGCGTCACCGCGGCCGACGGCTCCTGCCTGGTTATCCAGTGCGTGACGCCCAGCCATTCCTGGATGCGCCCCTGACCAGCCATTGGTCAACCAGGGCCCGGTCGTTTTCGGCCGGGCCCTTGGCACGAGCGCCCGTTGCGATCCCGGCGGACTCAGTGTCGCATGCGCGCCTTGGGCTGGTAGCGGCCGTCTTCCGTCCTGTCGAACATCTCGCCGAGCTGCGGGTGCCGGACCGGCTCTCCGGTCCTGTCCTCGAGCAGGTTCTGCTCCGAGACATAGGCGATGTATTCGCTCTCCGCGTTCTCGGCGAACAGATGGTAGAAGGGCTGGTCCTTGCGCGGCCGCGCGTGCTCGGGAATGGACTGGTACCATTCCTCGCTGTTGCTGAATTCCGGATCGATGTCGAAGATCACGCCCCGGAACGGGAACAACCGGTGGCGCACCACCTGACCGATCGTGAATTTTGTTGCTTTCGTCATTGCCATGGCAGGGCCTATGTGGCCCAGCCGGCGCAGAATTTCAATCGGTTGGGTTGACGCTGCGCGGCAGTGCGGGTTAGCCGCGCGGCAATCGGCAAAATGCGCGGCGAAGCATGTACGACGTCATCGGCCTGGTCATCCCGTTCTTCGGGCTCATTTTCGTCGGCTTCATAGCGGCGCGGATCACGCGCCGGCCGCTCGACGACCTCGGCTGGATGAACACCTTCATCCTCTATGTCGCGCTGCCGGCCCTGTTCTTTCAGCTTCTCTCCAACACGCCGATCGAGCAGCTGACCGCGTGGGGCTACATATTTGGCTCGGTCTTTTCGACCTTCGTGATCTTCTCCCTGATGTTCGTCGCCTCGGCCGTGCTGTCGCGCGGCGACGTCGCCCAGTCGACCATGAAAGGACTGGCCGCCGCCTACGGCAATATCGGCTATATGGGGCCGGGCATCGCGCTCCTGGCGCTCGGCGAGGAGGCCGCCGTGCCGGTGGCGCTGATCTTCTGCTTCGAGAACATCATGCACTTCGCCATCGCGCCGACCATGATGGCGCTGTCGGGCGGAAAACACGCGTCGCCGGCCGCGCTGGCGCTTGGCGTCGTGAAGAAGATCGTGCTGCATCCCTTCATCATCGCCACCGCCATCGGCGTCGCGGCGGCGGCGCTGGAATTCCGCCCGCCCATGCCGGTCGAGCGGCTGCTCGACTATCTGGCGCGGGCGGCCGCGCCCTGCGCGCTGTTCGCAATGGGCGTGACGCTGGCGCTGAGGCCGCTGCGCGGCATGCCGGCCGAGATGGCGCCGATCGCCATGCTCAAGCTCGTCGTGCATCCTGCTCTCTGCTACGTGGTGCTGAGCTGGATCGGCGACTATCCGCCGTCCTGGGTCTATGCGGCGGTGCTGCTCGCCTCGCTGCCGACCGCCACCAACGTCTTCGTGATCGCCCAGCAGTATGGCGTGTGGGTGGAGCGCGCCTCGGCCAGCGTGCTGGTCACCACCTGCCTATCGGTGCTGACGGTGACGGTGCTGCTCTATCTCATCACCAGTGGCCTGCTACCGCCGGACCTGTTCCCGGGCCGTTGAGAACAGCGAGGACAGGCCGCTGCCCGGCCGCAGCCCCTCGCGCATGAACAGGGTACGCAGCGGTGCGAAGGCGCCGAGCAGACCGAGCCCGGCGCTGCGGGCGATCTGCGCCGGCAGCATGTCGGAGAGCAGCGAGCGGTTGAGCAGGCTAACCGCCCCGGTCCGGGCAAGGATGTCGGGCCGGCGCTTTGCGTCATAGGCGGCGAGGGCGGCGGGAGCTCCGGGGTCGGTTCTGTTTTTCGAAGCGACGTCAACGAGCTGCTGAATATCCCTGACACCGAGGTTGAGACCTTGCGCGCCGATCGGCGGGAACATGTGCGCGGCTTCGCCGACCAGCGCCACCCTGTTCCGGGCGAAAACGGCGGGCAGGCTCACCGACAGCGGATGGATCTGGCGGGGGGAATCGACGGTGACGCGCCCGAGCATCGACTGCATGCGCGCTTCGATCTCGCGCGAGAGCGCTTCGGCGGGCAGGGCGGTCAGCCGCTCGGCCTCCTGCGGCTTCACCACCCACACCAGGCTGGAGCGGCTGCCCGGCAGCGGCACCTGGGTGAAAGGACCGGTCTCCGTGTGGAACTCGGTCGAGACAAAGCCGTGCGCGCGGCTGTGCGAGAAGGCGGTCACCAGTGCCGCCTGCGGATAGGCTCGTGTCGAGGTGCGGATGCCGGCGGCGGCACGGGCCGGCGAATTGCGGCCGTCGGCGGCCACCGCCAGCTTCGCTGCCAGCGCCGTGCCGTCGGCGAGGCGGGCTGTGACCTGATCTGCTGCGATCTCCCAGCCCTCGACCAGAGTTTCGCGCCAGTCGATGCCCGACGTCTCCTTGACCGCCGTCTCCAGCGCGCCGTTCAGCGCTTGGTTCGGAACGTTCAGGCCGAAGCAGGGTTCGCTGATCTCGCCGGCATGGAAGGTGACGACCGGGCTGCGCACCAGCCGGCGCGTGCCGTCGACGATGCGCATGACGCGCAGCGGCGCCGCCCGCGGCTCGATCGCCGACAGCACGCCGACGCGGTCGAGCACGGCGAGCGCCGGCGCCATAAGCGCGGTGGTGCGGGCGTCGGCGCTGTTGGCGGGCGGGCCTGCGAGGCTGACGGAAAAACCGTCGCGCGCCAGCGCCAGGGCCGCCAGCAGGCCGGCCGGCCCGGTGCCTGCCACCATGATGTCCGTGCTTGTCTCCGCCATCCTTGCCATCCGTCCGCGGTCCTCACCGGTATAGGAGTGCTCAACGCGCGGATCAACGCGACGGTTTCGCCCACGCCGCCGCCGTATGGGCCGCCTCTTGTGGAAAAGAGGTCGGCCGTCTTCCGATCCGGCCTTGGCGGCGCCACGATCGTGCTTGTATGGGCGGGCCGGCTGCGATTAACTGCCTGTCGAAGCGCATGGGGAGGGACATGACCGGCCTTGCCGAAAAGCAAACGCGGCGCTCTCTCCGCCGTCACCGTCCTGTCGGAGCGTCGCATAAACAGGCCGTCGCCGGCCCGGCTGGGCCATGCAAGCCGAACGGGCGCAGACCGTGACCGGCAAGCCGTTTTCCGAGCGCATCCCCAAGCCGAAGAAGAAGGTGACGTGGCCGCAGGCGCGCGCCTTCTCGGTGCATCTGCTCACCGCATCGGGCTCCTTCCTCGCCTTCCTGTCGCTGGTGGCGGCCAGCGAGCAGCGCTGGACGGCGATGTTCTGGTGGCTGGGCCTGGCGCTGTTCGTCGACGGCATAGACGGGCCGATCGCACGAAAACTCGAGGTCAAGGAGATCCTGCCGACCTGGTCGGGCGAACTGCTCGACAACATCATCGACTACGTCACCTATGTGCTGATCCCGGCCTTCGCGCTCTATCAGCGCGGGCTGATGGGCGAGGGGCTGTCCTTCCTCTCGGCCGCCATCATCGTGGTGTCGAGCGCCGTCTACTATGCCGACACCGGCATGAAGACCAAGGAGAACTTCTTCAAGGGCTTTCCGGTGGTTTGGAACATGGTGGTGTTCGCGCTGTTCGTCATCGAGCCCGGTCCGTGGACTTCCTTTGCGGTTGTGGTCATCGCCGGCATCATGACCTTTGTGCCGGTAAATTTCCTGCACCCGGTCCGGGTGGTGCGCCTGCGCCCGCTCAACCTCGGCATGACGCTACTGTGGTGCGCCTTCGGCGCGCTGGCGCTGCTGGAGGCCGCACTTGCCGCCTGGTACAACAAGATCGGCCTGCTGACGGAGCATGTCAGCCAGTTCACCAAGCTCGGCATCACCGTCACGAGCCTCTATCTCTTCTGCATCGGCGGCATCATGCAGCTCTTCCCCAATCTGGGAGCGAAGAAGGAGTAGGGCCGGGGGACAGTTTACTTTTTGCCCCTCGCGCCTACCTTGAAACTGCCGTGCCCTTCTGGGGCAAGAAAGTAAACTGTCCCCGAGGTTCCCATGTCCAAAGCGATCCGCATCCACGCCAATGGCGGCCCCGAGGTTTTGACCTATGAGGAGGTCGATCCCGGCCGGCCCGGCTCCGGACAGGTTCTGGTGGGCCATACCGCGATCGGCCTCAACTTCCTCGACACCTACTACCGCAGCGGCCTCTATCCCGCCCCGAACGGCCTTCCGCTCATCCCCGGCGGCGAGGCGGCGGGGGTCGTGGCCGAACTGGGCGAAGGCGTCGACGGGCTGAAGCCCGGCGACCGCGTCGCCTACACGACACCGCTCGGTGCCTATGCACAGGAACGCGTGATCGCCGCCGACCGGCTGGTCAAACTGCCCGACGGCGTGTCGGACGAGCAGGCGGCTGCCTCCATGCTCAAGGGGCTGACCGCCGAATACCTGCTGCGGCGGACTTTTTCCGTGAAACCCGGCGATACCATCCTGTTCCACGCTGCGGCAGGCGGCGTCGGATTGCTCGCCGGCCAGTGGGCGAAGCATCTCGGCGCCACCGTCATCGGCACGGCCGGCTCCGCCGACAAGATCGAGCTCGCGAAAGCGCATGGCTACGACCATGTGATCAACTACCGCGACAGCGACTTCGTCGCAGCCGTGAAGGAGATCACCGGCGGCAAGCTGTGCGACGTGGTCTATGATTCGGTCGGCAAGGACACTTTTCCCGGCTCGCTCGACTGCCTGAAGCCGCGCGGCCTTTTCGTCGGCTTCGGCCAGTCCTCCGGGCCGATCGCGCCCTTCAACATGGCGATCCTCTCGCAGAAAGGCTCGCTCTACGCCACGCGGCCGACGCTGTTCACCTACATCGCCAAGCGCACCGATCTCGAGGAAGGTGCGGCGGCGCTGTTCGAGGTCATCGCCAACGGCACGGTGCGCAGCGTCGTCAACCAGCGCTATGCGCTCGCTGACGCCGCCCGCGCCCATGCCGACCTGGAGGGGCGCAGGACCACCGGCGCGACGGTGCTTATCCCCTGATTTTCTTGAAGCTCTTTCAAGACCCGCCGCCCTTTGCGTTCCTTTCATCCCGCGCCTACGATAGGTGCGGGAACATAGAACACATCTGGAAACCAGAGTGGGAGGCACTGTGGGTGCACAACCGGGCGCGGCGGCCGCGAACCTGCTCGAGGTGCGCGGGCTGACCAAGATCTTCGGCTCGCTGAAGGCCTGCGATCATGTCGACCTGACGGTGCGCAGGGGCGAGATCCATGCGCTGCTCGGCGAGAACGGCGCCGGCAAGTCGACGCTGGTCAAGATGCTATTCGGCTCGCTGGAGCCCAATGCTGGCGAAATCCGCTGGGACGGCCAGCCGGTGCGCATCGCCAGTCCGCATGCGGCGCGAAAGCTCGGCATCGGCATGGTGTTCCAGCATTTTTCGCTGTTCGACGCGCTGACGGCGGCGGAGAATATCGCGCTGTCGCTCGACGACGACACGCCGATCGCCACCATCGCCGCCAAGGCGCAGGCGCTGTCGCACAGCTACGGCCTGCCGCTCGACCCCTATGCGCTGGTCGGCGACCTGTCGGTCGGGGAGCGCCAGCGCATCGAGATCATCCGCTGTCTTCTGCAGGTGCCGCAACTGATCATCCTCGACGAGCCGACCTCGGTGCTCACCCCGCAGGAGGCGGACAGGCTGTTCGAGACGCTCGACCGGCTGCGCGCCGAGGGCAAGTCGATCCTCTACATCTCGCATCGGCTCGAAGAGGTGAAGCGCATGTGCGATTCGGCCACCGTGCTGCGCCATGGCAAGGTGGTCGGCCACTGCGACCCGCGCCGCGAGACCGCGTCGTCGCTGGCGCGCATGATGGTCGGCAACGACGTGCAGGCGGTGGTGCGCGAGCCGGCGGAAGGCATGGACAAGGCGCCGGTGCTGCTGGAGGTGAAAAGGCTGTCGCGCGCTCCGGCGACGCCCTTCTCGATTCCTCTGCGCGACATCAGCCTTGGAGTCCGGGCCGGCGAAGTGATCGGCATCGCCGGCGTGGCGGGCAACGGCCAGGGCGAGTTTTTCGAGGCCGTGTCGGGCGAGGTGGCGCAGGCGGATGCGGCAAGCGTGCGCATCCGCGGCAAGGATGCCGGGCGCCTTTCGATCTCCGAGCGGCGGCGGCTGGGCGCCGCCTTCGTCCCGGAGGAGCGGCTCGGCCATGGCGCCGCGCCGCGCATGAAGCTGTCGGAAAACCTGCTGCTGTCGCGCCACGCCACCGACGGCAAGGCCTTCATCGGTCCCGGCGGTACGATCCGGACCGGCGCCGTCGATGCCGCCGCGCAGCGCATCATCGCCGCCATGGACGTGCGCAAGAGCGCCCGCGATCCGGAGGCGGCCGCGCTGTCGGGCGGCAACCTGCAGAAATTCATCATCGGCCGCGAACTCGACCGGCGGCCCGCCGTGATGGTGGTGAACCAGCCGACCTGGGGCGTCGACGCGGGTGCGGCGGCAAAGATCCGCCAGGCGCTGATCGGGCTGGCGCGCGCCGGCTCGGCCGTGCTGGTAATCAGCCAGGATCTCGACGAACTGTTCGAGATCTCCGATGCCATCGCCGTCATGCACAATGGCCAACTGTCGAAGCCGCTGCCGATCGCCGAGGCGACTTTCGAGAAGATTGGCCTCTTGATGGGCGGCGCCGAGCCCGGCCATGTCGAGCCGGCGATGGAGGTCGCCTGATGCGCGTCGAACTGATCAAGCGGCCGCAGCAGTCGGCGCTGTTCTCGGCGGTCTCGCCCTTCCTGGCGCTGGCGCTGACGCTGGTCGCCGGCGCCATCATGTTCTCCCTGCTGGGCAAGAGCCCGCTGGATGCGCTGTATTATTATTTCATCGATCCTCTGCGCGAGGTCTGGTCGCTGCACGAGCTGGCGATCAAGGCGGCGCCGCTCATCCTGATCGCCGTCGGGCTCGCCGTCTGCTACCTCTCCAACAACTGGAACATCGGCGCCGAGGGCCAGTTTATCATCGGCGCCATGGCCGGCTCGATCCTGCCGATCATATTTCCGGATTTCCAGGGCTGGTACGTGCTGCCCCTGATGCTGCTCATGGGGATCGCCGGCGGCGCGGCCTATGGCGCGATTCCGGCCTTGCTCAAGGTGCGCTTCAACACCAACGAGATCCTCACCAGCCTGATGCTCGTCTATGTCGCGCAGCTCTTCCTCGACTGGATGGTACGCGGCCCCTGGCGCAATCCGGAAGGCAACAATTTTCCGGAAACCCGCCGCTTCCATGTCGACGCCATCCTGCCGGAGATTCTTCCGTCGTCCGGCCGCGCCAATCTCGGCTTCGTCTTCGCCATCCTTGCCGCGATCGTCGTCTGGTTCCTGGTGACCCGCACCCTCAAGGGCTTCGAAGTGCGCGTGCTGGGGTCGAGCCCGCGCGCCGGACGCTTCGCCGGCTTTTCGGCCAAGAAGATGGTGTTCTTCGCCTTCATGCTGTCGGGCGGGCTGGCCGGCCTCGCCGGCATCTCCGAGGTGTCGGGCGCGATCGGCCAGCTCCGCCCGGTGATCTCGCCCGGCTACGGCTTTGCCGCCATCATCGTCGCCTTCCTCGGTCGGCTGAACCCGCTCGGCATCATCGCGTCGGGCCTCATCCTGGCGCTCACCTATCTCGGCGGCGAGGCGGCGCAGATTTCGCTCGGCCTGTCCGACAAGGTGGTGCGGGTCTTCCAGGGCATGCTGCTGTTCTTCGTGCTCGGCTGCGACACCCTCATCCACTACCGAGTCCGCCTCGTCGGCTTCGGCGCGAAGACGGCCGTCGAAGGAGCCTGACCATGGGGATCGCCGAAAGCATCCTGCTGACGATCGCCACGGCGGCGACGCCGCTCCTGATCGCGGCGCTCGGCGAGCTTGTGGTCGAGCGCTCCGGCGTGCTCAACCTCGGCGTCGAGGGCATGATGGTGATGGGCGCGGTCTGCGGCTTCGTCGCCGCCGCGCTCACCGGCTCGCCATGGCTCGGCGTGCTGGCGGCGGTCGTCGTCGGGGCGCTGTTCTCGCTGCTGTTCGGTTTCCTGACGCTCAGCGTCGCCACCAACCAGGTCGCCACCGGCCTGTCGCTGACGCTGCTCGGCCTCGGCCTGTCCGGCATGATCGGCGAAGGCTTCGTCGGCCAGGCCGGGCAGAAGCTGCCCAGCCTCTATATTCCCGGTCTCTCCGACCTGCCGCTGGTCGGCCGGCTGGTGTTCGGCCAGGACCCTGTCTTCTACATGTCGATCGCACTCACTGTCGGCATCATGTGGTTCCTGTTCCGCACCCGCGCCGGTCTGACGCTGCGCTCGATCGGCGACAACCACGGCTCGGCCCATGCACTCGGCATTCCGGTGATCGCATACCGCTACCTCGCCGTCATGTTCGGCGGTGCCTGCGCGGGACTGGCGGGCGCGCATCTGTCGCTCGTCTACACGCCGCAATGGGTGGAGAACATGACGGCCGGGCGCGGCTGGATCGCGCTGGCGCTGGTGGTGTTCGCCTCCTGGCGGCCGCTCAGGGTGCTGGCGGGCGCCTATCTGTTCGGCGCCGTCACCATCGGCCAGATCCACGTGCAGGCGCTCGGCTACGGCATTCCTTCTCAACTGCTTTCTTCGCTGCCCTATCTGGCGACGATCGTCGTTCTCGTTCTAATTTCGCGCAACAGGCGGCTTACCATGATGAACACGCCGGCTTCGCTCGGCCGCGCGTTCGTGCCTGATAGGTAGGGCGGGGGACTTGCACTGCACAACGATAACAAACGGTAGGCCCGAGCAGTTCAAACCACAGAGGATCGCAAAATGAAGAAGATCGTATTCGCACTGGCCGCGGTGCTTGCCGCCGGCGTTTCGGTGCCGGCGATGGCGCAGGACAAGATCAAGGCCTGCTTCGTCTATATCGGCCCCAAGACCGACGGCGGCTGGACGCAGGCGCATGACGTCGGCCGCCAGATGGTCGACAAGGAGCTCGGCGACAAGGTCGAGACCCAGTTCGTCGAGAACGTACCGGAAGGACCGGACGCCGAGCGCGTCATCGAGCGTTTCGCCCGCTCCGGCTGCGCCATCGTCTTCACCACCTCCTTCGGCTACATGGACCAGACGCTGGCCGTGGCGCAGAAATTCCCGGACGTGAAGTTCGAGCACGCCACCGGCTACAAGACCGCGCCCAACCTCACCACCTACAATTCGCGCTTCTACGAAGGCCGCTACATCATCGGCCAGATCGCCGCGAAGGTGTCGAAGACCGGGGTAGCCGGCTACATCGCCTCCTTCCCGATCCCCGAGGTGGTGCAGGGCATCAACGCCTTCACGCTCGGCGCGCAAACGGTCAATCCGGACTTCAAGCTGAAGGTCGTCTGGGTCAACACCTGGCACGACGCCGGCAAGGAGGCCGACGCCGCCAAGGCGCTGATCGACCAGGGCGTCGACATCCTGACCCAGCACACCGACTCGGCCGCACCCATGCAGATCGCCGAGGAGCGCGGCATCAAGGCGTTCGGCCAGGCCTTCGACCAGATCCAGGCCGGTCCCAAGGCGCAGATGACGGCGATCATCGACACCTGGGGGCCCTATTACGTCAAGCGCATCAAGATGGTGCTCGACGGCACCTGGAAGGGAGGCGAATCGACTTGGGACGGCCTCAAGGACGGCATCCTGACCATGGCGCCCTACACCAACATGCCCGACGACGTGAAGAAGGCCGCCGAGGAGACCGAGGCCAAGATCAAGTCGGGCGAGCTGAAGCCCTTCACCGGCCCGATCACCAAGCAGGACGGCACGGAATGGCTGAAGGCCGGCGAAACGGCCGACGACAAGACGCTGCTCGGCCTGAACTTCTACGTCAAGGGCGTGGACGACAAGCTGCCGCAATAACGGCAGGAGCCTTCGCATCTCACGGAAAGGGCGCCCCCGTGGCGCCCTTTTTTGTCGCCGGCAGGGGACGGCCACATCGTCCAGGCCCGGCTCCCGCCGCCGCTTCCCAGACACGTCGATAGGAGGTGACGGCGCGTGATTTCTCTGCTTAGCTAATCTGGTCCGACCAGCGACATGAGCAAACCGGGGAACGCCGGTAATATCTTGCCGCTCCGGAACGGATTGTGTAACTTTTGTTGCAATGAAGGAAAAACCGCAATAGACATTCCATAGAGGATGCGGAGTGAAAGGCCGTAAGAGCCAAGACCGCAGGGAGGAAACGCGTGGCTTTGCTGGACGTGCGGAGCATTTCGAAGAGCTTCGGGGCTATCCGCGCCTTGTCGGACGTGGACTTCTCCGTGCAGGCCGGCGAGGTCGTCGGGCTCATGGGCGACAATGGCGCCGGCAAGTCCACGATGGTCAAGCTGATTGCGGGCAACTTTCCGCCGAGCGAGGGCGAGATCGTGGTAGGCGGCAAGGTCTGCCATTTCCACAAGCCGATCGAGGCGCGGGCGGAAGGCATCGAGGTCGTCTACCAGGATCTGGCGCTGGCCGACAATCTGACGGCCGCGCAGAACGTTTTCCTCGGACGCGAGATCAGGAAGGGCATCTGGCCGTTCCGCGTGCTGAACAAGCAGGCGATGATCGACCGCGCCGCCGAACTGTTCGCCGAGCTGAAGTCGGAGACACGGCCGCGCGACCTGGTCAAGAAGATGTCGGGCGGCCAGCGTCAGGCGGTGGCGATCGCCCGCACCCGTCTTTCCAACGCCAAGCTGGTGCTGATGGACGAGCCGACCGCGGCGATCTCGGTGCGGCAGGTCGCCGAGGTGCTGGAACTGATCCGCAGGCTGAAGGCGCGCGGCGTTTCGGTGATGCTGATCAGCCACCGCATGCCGGACGTGTTCGCCGTCTGCGACCGCATCATCGTGCTCCGGCGCGGCTCCAAGGTTGCGGACAAGAGAACCGACACCACTTCGCCCGAAGAGATCACGGGCCTCATCACGGGAGCGATCCGTGACGCCTAGTCAGCCGATGTCGCAAGCCATGCCGGCGGCCGAGTTGCGCGAGCAGGACCACGCCGCGATCGCCGACATCGTCGGCATCAAGGAGCAGACGCTGTTCCAGCGCTTCCTCGCCAGCCAGGCCTTCTGGGTCGCGATCGCGCTCTTCGTGCTGGTCGTCTTCATGACATGGCTGGAGCCCAGCTTCGGGACATCCAGCAATGTCACCAACATCACCCGCAATTTCGCGCCGATCGCCATCATGGGGCTCGGCATGACCGTGGTGCTGATCACCGGCGGCATAGACCTTTCGGTCGGCTCGGTGATGGGCCTTGTCGCCATCGTCGCCGGCCTGCTGCTCACCTGGCATCAGCCCTGGTACGTGGCCTTCGGCGCCGGGCTGCTGGCGGGCCTTGCCTGCGGCGCCTTCAACGGCTTCTTCGTCGCCTATGTCGGCATGCCGTCCTTCGTGGTGACGCTCGGCATGCTGTCGATCGCCCGCTCGCTCGCGGTCGTGCTGTCGGGCAACCAGATGCTCTACCAGTTCGGCCCGGACGCGCCGATCGTCAAGGCGATCGGCCAGGCGAAATGGCCGCTGCGCGAGCCGGCCGGCTGGGCGCCCGCCTGGATGCCGGAATTCTCCTCGCATTTCTGGGTGATGGTGGTGCTGGCGCTGATCGTCGGCTTCTGGTTCAACTTCACCGCCTGGGCGCGCCATCTCTTCGCCATCGGCGGAAACGAGAACGCGGCGCGCATGACCGGCGTGCCGGTCGACTGGATAAAGTTCCAGGCCTATGTCTTTTCCGCCTTCACCGCCTCCATCGCCTCACTGCTGCTGCTCGGCTACAGCGGCTCGGCCATCAACGCGATGGGCACCGGCTACGAGTTGCGGGTGATCGCCGGCACGGTCATAGGCGGCGCCAGCCTGATGGGCGGCTACGGCACGGCCTTCGGCGCGGTGATCGGCGCGGCGTTCCTCGAAGTCATCCGCAACGCGCTGCTGATGGCCGGGATCGATTCGAACTGGCAGGGCGCCTTCGTCGGCGGCTTCATCATTCTTGCTGTGCTTCTTGGCATGCAGACGTCCGGAAGGTCGCTGCGTGGGATGCTGGAGGGCATGTTCTCCGGGAAGCACAAATAGAAGCCGGCGGTCGGAGGGCCGCCGAAAGACAGGGTAAAACAACAAAGGTGGAGGAGTAACGTGAAGAAGTATGTTTTGACGGCCGCCGTGGCGTTTTCGGCGCTTATGGCGGGCCAGGCCTATGCCCAGGAGAAGTTCACCTTCGCGCTGGTACCGAAGAACATGAACAACCCGTTCTTCGACCAGGCGCGCGACGGCTGCAAGAAGGCCGAAGCCGAAGCCAACGGCGCCTTCGAGTGCATGTATATCGGCCCGGGCGAGCATGGCGGCGGCGAGGAGCAGGTTCAGATCGTGCAGGATCTGGTCGCCAAGAAGGTCGACGGCATCGCCGTCGCGCCGTCCAACGCGGCCGCTATGGCCGTCGCACTGCAGGCGGCCAAGGATGCCGGCATCCCGGTGCTCACCTGGGACTCCGACATGCTGCCGGAAAACGCCGATCTGCGGCTCGCCTATGTCGGCACCCACAACTACGAGATCGGCGTCAACCTCGCCAAGCTGGTGCAGGCGATCAAGCCGGAAGGCGGCAGCATCTGCATCCAGTCGGGCGGCGCGGCGGCGGCCAACCACAACGAGCGCATGCAAGGCATCCGCGACACGCTCGCCGGTGCGAAGTCGGCCGCGTCGCCGGGCGACCGGCTGACCGGCCAGAACGGCTGGACGGAAGCCGAGGGCTGCCCGCTCTACACCAATGACGACTTCCCGCTGTCGGTCCAGCAGTTCCAGGACTTCATGGCGAAGATGCCGGACCTCGACGCCTTCGTGCCGACCGGCGGCTTCCCCCAGTTCATCCCGGATGCCAACCGGGCCGCCGTGACGCCGTTCAAGGACAAGATTTCCTCGAAGGCGCTTGCGCTGGTCGTCGCCGACACGTTGCCGGTGCAGATGGACCAGATGAAGGAAGGCCTATCGCTCGGCCAGGTCGGGCAGCGCCCGTTCGAGATGGGCTACAAGACCATGTTCGCGTTGAAGGACATCAAGGAGGGCAAGCCGGCCCCGGCCGACCCGACCTATACGGGCCTCGACGTCTGCACGCCCGAGACTGCCGACACCTGCATCGCCAAGTGACGGGCTGTCTTTGAAGCCGGGCGGGCGAGGGGGAACTCTCGCCCGCCTTTCCGTGTCGGCCGTTCTGGAACGAGGCGGCGATCGAGGCCGGCGTTGACATCTCCTGACAGTCGGTTGTCAGGAGCGCCATGGTAGAAATCCCTCCGCCATCAGATGCGGAGGAGGAAAATGCTGAAATTCTACCATGCGCCGTGGTCGCGCGGTTCGGGCGTGCTCTGGCTGATGGAGGAGCTTGGCGTCGACTACGAGCTTGTCCATATCGATATCCGCGCCGAAGGTGGCGTGCCGGAGGACTACCGGAGGATCCAGCCGAACAAGAAGGTGCCGGCGATCGAGCATGACGGCGTCGTCATCACCGAGCGCGCCGCGATCACCACCTATCTGGCGGATGCGTTTCCGCAGGCGGGCCTGGCGCCGGCGATCGGCGACCCTATGCGCGGTCCTTACCTGACCGCATTGGTCTACTGCGATGCGGTTTTCGACCCCGCCATCTCCGCTCACGCGCATGGCCTGACATATAAGAGCGGCGACTATTCCTTCGGCCTGTTCGACGACATGGTCGCCTATGTCGAGCGCAAGCTCACGGAAAATCCCTTCGCCGCGGGCGACCGTTTTACCGCGGCCGACATCCAGCTCGCGTCGGGCATCGGCTACACGATGGTGCAGATGAAGAAACTGCCGGAGCGGCCCGCCTTCACCGCCTATCTGGAACAGGTCGGCGACCGCCCGGCCTGGAAGCGTGCCCAGGCTAAGGACCATGCGCTGGCGAAGACGGTGCCTGCCTGGGAAGGCAAGGTGTGATCGGATGGGATGTCAGACCGCCTGGCCGTAGAGGTCGTAGGCGTCGGCGCGCTCGATCTTCACCGTGACGATGTCGCCTGCCCGCAGCGGCCGGCGCGACGAGACATGCACCGCTCCGTCGATCTCCGGCGCGTCGTATCTGGTCCGGCCCTTTCCGGCGCCGCCATTGGCCTCGTCGATGATGACCGGCAGGCGCTTGCCGACCTTCTTCTGGAGCTGCGTGGCGGAGATTTTCTGCTGGCGCTGCATGAAGCGGTGCCAGCGGCTTTCCTTGACCTCCTGCGGCACCTCCGCGAGGCCGAGCTCGTTGGAGCGCGCGCCCGCCACCGGCTCGTATTGGAAGCAGCCGGCACGGTCGATCTTCGCCTCGTCCAGCCAGTCGAGCAGCATCTGGAAATCGTCTTCGGTCTCGCCGGGAAAGCCGACGATGAAGGTCGAGCGGATGGCAAGGTCGGGGCAGGCGTCGCGCCAGCCGCGGATGCGCTCCAGAGTCTTCTCGCCATGGGCTGGGCGGCGCATGTTCTTCAGCACCGCCGGTGAGGCGTGCTGGAAGGGGATGTCGAGATAGGGAAGGATCTTCCCCTCCGCCATCAGCGGAATGACGTCCGCGACATGCGGGTAGGGGTAGACGTAGTGGAGGCGCACCCACATGCCGAGATCGCCGAGCTCTTTTGCGAGGTCGTAGAACTTGGCCCGCACCTCGCGGTCCTGGAAGCGGCTGGATTCGTATTTGATGTCGACGCCATAGGCGCTGGTGTCCTGTGAGATCACCATGATCTCCTTGACGCCGGCCTTGGCCAGTTTTTCGGCCTCGCGCAGCACGTCGGCGGCGGGCCGCGACACCAGATCGCCGCGCAGCGCCGGGATGATGCAGAAGGTGCAGCGGTTGTTGCAGCCCTCGGAGATCTTCAGATAGGCGTAGTGGCGCGGCGTCAGCTTTATGCCTTGCGGCGGCAGCAGGTCGACCAGCGGGTCGTGGTGCGGCGGCGCTGCCTCGTGCACGGCGGCCATGACGCTCTCATAGGCCTGCGGACCGGTGATGGCAAACACGTTCGGATGCTTCTCGCGGATCAGCTCGGGGGTCGCGCCCATGCAGCCGGTGACGATGACCTTGCCGTTCTCCTTCATCGCCGTGCCGATGGCGCTGAGCGATTCATCGCGGGCGGAATCGAGGAAGCCGCAGGTGTTGACGACGACCAGGTCGGCGCCGTCGTGCTTGCGGGCGATTTCATAACCCTCGGCGCGCAGGCGGGTAAGGATGCGTTCGGAATCGACCAGTGCCTTGGGGCAACCGAGGCTGACGAAGCTGACGCGAGGTGCGGTGGCGGACATTGTCGGGCCCTTCAACGGCGAAAGCCGGAACCGTTTGAGGGTCCGGCCTTGCCTGAACGTGTTTGTGCGATCGGCGAGCGCGCTGCGCTCAATTCGCGCGGCGCAATAACACAGTTCCGCCTGCAGGAAAACCGCGACGCGGCGTCCCGCCGCCTCAGTGGCCGGCGGCGCCCGGCGCACCGAACCAGGCGCCCAGAACCGAAAGCTGCTCCGGCCATTGCCCGTAGGCGCCCTTCAGCGTCATCTCGATCGCCACGTAGAGGATGACCAGCAGGCCGATATAGGCGATCCAGCGATATTTATGCAGCAGCCGGGCGATGAAGGAGGCGGCGAAACCCATCAGCGCGATGGAAAGCGCCAGCCCGATGATCAGCACCGTCGGGTGGTCCATCGCCGCGCCGGCCACCGCCAGCACGTTGTCGAGCGACATCGACACGTCGGCAATGACGATCTGCCAGGCGGCCTGGGCGAAGGTCTTGCGCCGCGCGCCGCTGGCGACCGCGCCGCTCTTGTCGTAGTCGGTATCGGAGAGCGCCTCGGTCGCCTCGTGCTCTTCCTCGTGCGTGGTCCTGAGCTCGCGCCACATCTTCCAGCAGACATAGAGCAGCAGGATGCCGCCGCCGATGAGCAGGATCGGACCGATCTGCAGGAGCTGCTGGGTGATCAGCGCGAAGACGATGCGCAGCACGGTGGCCGCGATGATGCCGACGAGGATGGCTTTCTTGCGCTGATCCGCGGGCAGACCGGCCGCCGCCAGGCCGATCACGATGGCATTGTCGCCGGCAAGCACCAGGTCGATGGCGATGACCTGCAGCAAAGCGGAAAAACCGGCGGCCGTGAAGATTTCCATTAGTGGAGGAGCCTCGTGAGGATCTGGTCGCGTGGTGGCCTACCGGGCGCGCATCTCAGCGTCAAGCACGCACTGCCTCGACCACGTCACGGCTGCCGCCACCGGCGCCGAGCTGGGCGGCGAAGAGGGTCGTCAGCCCTTGGCCTTGCGCGGCCGGCCACGGGTCTTGCGCGGCGCCGGGGCTTCCGCCTTGCGGCCAAGGCCCATCGATTTGGCAAGGGTCGAGCGCGTCGTGGCGTAGTTGGGAGCGACCATCGGATAATCGGCCGGCAGGTTCCATTTCGCACGGTACTGTTCCGGCGTCATGCCGTACTGCGTGGCGAGATGCCGCTTCAGCGACTTGAACTTGCGGCCGTCCTCGAGCGAGACGATGTAGTCGGGCGTCACCGACTTCTTGATCGGCACGGCAGGGGTAAGCGGCACGCTCTCGGGTGCCGGCCTGTCTGCCAATTTGTCGAGGGAGCTGTGTACACTGGCAACAAGATCGGCGAGGTTGGCCATCGGCACGCTGTTCTTCGACACATAGGCCGACACGATCGACACGGTCAATTCCAGCTTTGACGTCTGCTCTTCGTTCACGGTCTTCCTCCGCAAGTATCCGCCAGCGCTCTACAGCAAAAATCGGGCGAATCAAAATTCTTTTTAAGAAACCGGACGGCCCGAATCCTTCACGTCGCGGCAGGTATGCCGGCGGTCAACGGCGTGCGAAGTCATACCGCAAAAAAGCCAAAGACTGGGCCGATGCCAAATACGCGCATTTGGCGCGACGGTGCGAGGAGGACGGGAGAACATCATGAAGAACTTGGCGATTTTCGCCGCCGTGGCGATGCTGGCGGGCCTTGGCGCGCTGCCGGCCACGACGGTCCCGGCCGGCGCGCAGGGAATCGAGCTCGAGATCGGCCCGGACGGATCACGCATGCGGCTGCGCGACGATTGCAACCCGCGCTATGAGCGATGCCGGCGCGAAGACTGGCGCGACGACGAGGAGCGCCGCGACGACTGGCGCCGCGAGCGGCGGCGTTTCTGCACGGAGGACCGGGCGCTGGACAAGGCGGAACGGATGGGCATCCGGCGTGCCCGCATCGTCGGGGCCAACCGCCGGGTCATCGAGGTCCGCGGACGCGACCGCTTCGGCCAGCGGGTCCACATAGCCTTCGGCCGCGAGCGGAACTGCCCCGTTCTTGGTTGATCGGCGCGCCGGACGATTCTGCCGACAGCCGCGCCGTTGAAAGCCGCGACGCGGCTCCCGATCCGGTGAGCGGAATGCCATGGCATTCGCCCGGAAGCGGGAACCGGTTTCCGGCGGAATGCGCGAGCGACAAACGTCGAGTTCGTCGCGCACACCGATTCGACGCGGTCCCTTCGCGTGGATTTCTTGGCCGGCGAGCGGGCGGCAACAAAAAAAGGCCGGGGAACCCGACCTTCTCTGGGGCGTCCCCAACCTGCCGATACATCCACGGTCAGGCAGGAACGATCCTGCTATAGGCGAGCAGCATGACAGGCTCGTGACTCTCCAGGCTACAGGCAGACCACGCGGATGCGTCCGTCGGCCGCCGCCTCGTTGCGGCACTGCACGCTGCGCGGCGTGTCGGCCTTCATGCGCGGCAGGAGCCGTCCGGGCTGGCGGCGCGGCGCGGAAACCCGTGGCGGCGGCCCGTCGTCGGAAGCGACTGGCTGCGGCGTCGGCGGAAACTCGACGAGCCGGCTGGGCGCCTCGAGGTCGGTCCTGCGCGTCTCCAGGCGAGGCATGCCGTCGGAAACCATCTGAGCGGTATAGGCGGGAACGATGGTGCCGTCATACATCCGCGCGCAGCCGGACGCCGCGAGGCAGGCGGCGATGGACATCGACAGGCGGGCACAGGTCTTCCAGGCAGGCATCTGGTCAGGTCATTCCGGGTGCGCCGGTCAGGCCGGCTCGGCGGCAACTTAATGCAATGTATCGTCGGGCGAAACCGTTCCGAAGGAAGGAATGGGCGCGGGGCGAACAAAGAATGCACCAACCTGTAAGAGCCGGTGATCGGAAGAGCATGCAGGCATGTCGGGGGAACTTATCTTGCCGGCCATGTGCGGCAGGTCGGGCATGGCGGCGAAGATCATCGTTCAACTCTGCTTGTTCTTCCACGATAAGGTCGTCGCGATGCATTGTTTGTGATTGTCCATAGTTAAGCTGTGTGCGATGGAGAGAGCGGGATGGGACAAAGGGGGGCCGCATGGGCACGATCACCAACACCGATTTTCAGGCATTCAACCCGGCGCTGGAGGATATGCTCGATGCCATCTTCGTTGTCGGCGTTGCCGACGCGACGACCTACGAGATTGTCGGCAGCACTTCCGGCTATATCTTCCAACTGACCGGCAGCGACTTCTCCTATTCGGGCACGGATCCGGCCGGGGGCAGCATCACCGGCTTCAACGTGCTCGACCTGTCCGGCAATCTGATCGTTGCCGCCACCGGCCTTGACCGATCGCTGCTCGATGTCCTGGCCGGGCTGACGACTTCGTCGACGGAGGCGCTGCGGATCCTGTTCGGCACCGACAGTCATTCGTTCTTCGGCTCGGACTCGGACGACGACATCTCCACTTTCGACAGTACCGCGGCCGTGGACGGCGGCGGCGGCGACGACATGATTACTGGCGGCACAGGAAACGACATCCTGAACGGCGGTGACGGGCTCGACGACATCGACGGCGGTTCAGGCAACGACACGCTGGACGGCGGTGACGGGGACGACGACATCTATGGCGGCGACGGCAACGATATTCTGGCCGGCGGCGCCGGTGACGATTACGTCTATGGGGACGAGGATGACGACACCCTGAACGGTGGTGACGGGGACGACGCCCTCGACGGCGGCGCGGGCAACGACATCCTGGACGGCGGCGCCGGTGCCGACCTGCTCGATGGCGGCGACGGCGACGACCAGTTGTTCAGCCTCACCGGCCTCGAGTGCGGATGCGATATTGACGCTCTGGTCGGCGGCGCGGGCGTCGATTTCGCCTTCGTCGACCGCTCTGACTGGTCCATCGCGCTGCAGCTCGACCTGACCGATCCCTATTACGTCAACTACATCGCTGAACGGATCATCCTCACCGAGATCGAGCGCATCGAGTTCCATGCCGGCTCCGGCAACGACACGCTGACCGGCGGCGCCCTCGATGACGCGCTCTATGGGGGAGCCGGGCGCGACCTGCTCGACGGCGGCGCGGGCGACGATGTCCTGCAGGGTGGTGCCGGCATCGACACGCTGGATGGCGACGACGGCGACGACCTGCTCGACGGCGGGTCGGAAGCCGACACGATCGAGGGCGGTGCCGGCAACGACACCATTTTCGGCGGCAGCGGCTCGGACAACCTGTCCGGTGGCTCGGGCAATGACCTTCTCGACGGCGGGCCCGGCATCGACATCATGGATGGCGGCGACGGCGACGACACCTACGTCGTCGACAACATCTACGACATGCTCAATGAGGAGGATGGCGCCGGCACCGACCTGGTGATCAGCTCCGTCGATTTCCGCCTGGGCGCTCATTTCGAGAACCTTACCCTTGCCGGGGCGGCGATCATCGGCGTCGGCAACGAACTGGGCAACCTGATCGTCGGCAATGCGAACCAGAACCAACTCCTCGGGCTGGACGGAAACGACCGGCTCGACGGCGGCGCCGGCGCCGATCTCATGCTCGGCGGTCGCGGCGACGATTTCTACATCGTCGACAACGCCGGCGACCTGGCGGTGGAGGGTTCGGGCGAAGGCTTCGATCGAGTCATGGCCAGGGTCAGCTACGAGCTGCTGCCCGAAAGCGAGATCGAGTTGCTGACCACCAACGGTTCGATCGGTACCAGCCGGATCAACCTGACCGGCAACAGCTTCTACCAGGAGATCATCGGCAATTCCGGCGCGAACATCCTGTCGTCCAACCTGATGCGCGGCCTCGCCGGCAACGACACATACAGGGTCTACGACGCGGCGGACGTGGTGCGCGAGGATTCGCCGGGCGGTGGCATCGATCATGTCGCCGCCGCGGTGGATTATGCGCTGGCAAGCGGCGCCTACATCGAAAAGCTGACGACCAATGGCTCGACCGGCCTCTCCAACATCGATCTGACCGGAAACGAGAAAGGGCAGATCATCGTCGGCAACGCCGGTGCCAACCGGCTCGACGGCAAGGCCGGCAACGACACGCTCACCGGACTTGGCGGCAAGGACGGTTTCGTCTTCTCGACGGCACTCGGTCCCGACAATGTCGACACCATCACCGACTTCAACGTCGCCGACGACACGATCCGGCTCGATGCCGCGATCTTCGCGGCGGCGGGACCGATAGGGCGGCTTGCAGCCGCGGCGCTGCTGATCAACGACACCGGCGTGGCGACGGAAGCCGCCACCCGCATCGTCTACGACACGCTTACCGGCGCGCTGTTCTACGATGCCGACGGCAGCGGGACTGACTTCACGGGCATACAGTTCGCCAATCTGACGCCCGGTCTTTCGCTCACCAACGCCGACTTCGTGGTGTTCTGAGCGAATTCCTCGAGTCCGGTGCTGACGCACGGGAAAGGCGGTACGGATCGGCGGCGCCGACCCGTGCCGGCCGATTGCGGTTCACGCTATCTTAACCTCGGCGGGATGACTTGCTATCGTCGACCGACAGGCGGGACAACAGGGTGCAATCCTGGGTGGCGCCTGTGCTATCGTGCGGGTCGGGCAGCGAGCCAGCATTGGGGGGAGCGATGACGTCTAGGCCGGGATGGACATCGTTCGTGTCGCTGACCGCATTGGCGCTTAGTCTGTCCGTCGGCGTGCCCGAAGCCAGCGCGCAAGGTTTCTTCGAAAGACTGTTCGGCGGGGGTTCGAGGCAAGCCCGCCAGCAGGAATTCCCTGCAAATCCTCCCGCCAAGCGGCTTCGGAACGAAACGAAGACGGTCCAGAAAGCCAAAAACCGGCGCCAGGCCGCCTCCCTGCGCAAGGCAAAAGCGGCGCCGCAGATCAGTGCGCCGAGCTACTATACCTACAAGGCCGAGCCGCTGGTGGCAGTCGATTTTTCGTCGCTCACCCATGTGGCTACGCCGATCGTTTCGATCTCCCACGAAGCCGCCGCGACAGGCTTGCGGTTCGACGAGGCGCTTGCCGGCCTGGATGAGTTCGAGCTGCTCGCCGAAAAAGACATCGCCGCCGCGCTTTCTTCCTACTATGCCGAAAACCGGAGCTTCATCTGGATCGACGGGACCGAGCCCAACGCGCGCGCCTTCGAGACGCTGAGCGTGCTTTCCGAGGCGGCCGGGCACGGCCTCGATCCCGCCGACTACCAGGTCGGCTTCCCACTGTCGGCCGAACCGGTCGGACGTCGCCGCGACCTCATCCGCTTCGAGATGGCGCTGTCGGCGCGCGCACTTCGCTATGTCCGCGACGCCACGCGGGGACGCATCGATCCCAATCGCATTTCTGGCTACCACGACTTTCCGGCTAAGCCGCTCAATCTCGCCGGCGTGCTCACAATCCTGGCACGGACGAACGCACCGCGCGCCTATCTCGAATCCCGGCATCCCCGGAACCCGCAATACCGTGCGCTGCAAGCGGAGCTGAAGGCGCTCGAGACGGTGCAGGACGATACGGTGTCGGTCGATCCTGGGCTGCTGCTCAAGCCCGGCCAGTCAAGCCCTGAGCTGCCGAAGCTGCTGGCGCTGATCGCGCGCGATGCCGGCGCCCTGGGCGGCGAGGATCGCGAGACCTTGGCCCGGCTCGCCGCAAGCGAGGTCTATACCGGCGACCTGGTGCCGGTGATCAAGGCCGCCCAGCAGCGCGCCGGCCTCAAGCCCGACGGCGTCGTCGGCCCGAGGACCGTCCGGGCCCTCGTCGGAACGTCGAAGGCCGAGCGGATCGGCAAGGTCAAGGTCGCGCTGGAGCAATTGCGCTGGCTGCCCTCGCAACTCGGCAGCCCGCGCGTCTTCATCAACCAGCCCGCCTTCACCGCTGCCTATATCGATGGTGAAACGGAGACGCTGAAGACGCGCGTCGTCATCGGCGCGGCGGCGACGCAGACGAGCTTCTTCTACGACGAGATCGAGCAGGTCGACTACAATCCCTACTGGGGCGTGCCGCAGTCGATCATCGTCAACGAGATGCTGCCGCGCCTGCGCCGGGATCCGGGCTATCTCGATCGCGCCGGCTACGAAGTGTTCAACGGCAAGGGCAAGCGCATCCCGTCCTCTTCGGTAAACTGGTGGCGTTACGGCGCGAACGTTCCCTACACGATCCGGCAGACGCCGAGCGAAGCCAATGCGCTCGGCGAGCTGAAGATCCTGTTTCCCAACGAGCATGCCATCTACATGCACGACACGCCGGTGAAACATCTGTTCGAGCGCGACAGCCGCGCCTTCAGCCACGGCTGCATCCGGCTGCAGGACCCGCGCGGCATGGCCGCCGCGGTGCTCGGCACCTCGGTCGATCATGTCGCCGCAAAGCTGAAGCAGGGGCATTCCATGGAGAAGACCCCCAAGGTGCCGGTCTATATCGCCTATTTCACCGCCTGGCCGACGCCCGCCGGCACGGTCGAATATTTCGACGACGTCTACGATCGCGACTCGCGGGTGAGGCTGGCCATCGACGCGACCGAAGCGGTGCGGGCGCCGGGAAGCTGACCCGGAGCGTCGCCGGCCCTCGGCCAGCCGTCGACGTCAGTCGTAGCGCAATCCGTCCGATCCTCGTGAGGCACGGTCGGGGAGGCGGGTTACCCCCCCAATTCACGCCGCTGCTCAGCGCAGCCGGCCGGCCGCGTGGGCGAGCATGGTGTAGACCTTGCCTGTGTCGGAGGCGAGATAGGTCTGCTCCAGCCGCCCGTCGCGGTCGTTGCGCGAGATGTCCTTGAGCAGCTTCTCGAAATCCTCGCAGTAGCGGTCGACGGCCGCCTGGAAGTCGCGGTCGGCCTGATACTTGCGGCGGATCTCGTCGAAGGTCTGCTGCCCCTTCAGCGTGTAGAGGCGGCGTGTGAACACGTCGCGTTCGCCGCGCCGGTGGCGGGCCCACAGCTCCAGCGCCGCATCCTGGTCGATCGCCCGGGCGATATCGACGGTGAGCGAGCCGAGCGAGGCGGCGACCGGCGATCCCTTGCGCTCGGCGGGGCGGGGCTGCAGCGCGACCTCGCCGTCCTCGTTCTCGGCGCGCGCCGCGCCGCTCAGGAGGTCGCGCACCCAGCCCGTCTTGGGCCTTGCGTCTTCATCGCGCGAGGGTGCGGGATCGATCTTCGGCTCCGGCTTGCGCTCGGCCGCTGGTGCCGGCGGCACGAGCCGGCGAGGGGTCGGCGACGACTTGTCGGAAACATCGACGGTGCGGCCGGATTTGGCAACGATGTCGGACAGTTCCTTCAGCGCCTTGATCTGCTCGCCGACGGCGCGGCGGATCGCGGTGGTCGATTCCTTGGCCTCCTGCGGCATGTCGAGCACGCCCTTCTTGAGTTCCGCGCGGGTGGCGTCCAGATCGCCCTTGATGGCGCTTGCCGTGCGGCGCATCTCCTCGGTGGCGTCGGCGAAACGCTTGGTGGCGGATTCGACCACGTCGGTGATGGCGGCGCGGATCTTGTCCGTCGACTCGCGCGTGCGGCCCTCGGCCTTGTCGAGCGCGCCACCGACCAGGTTCTCGAACGACTTCATGATGGTCTCGAGATCCTCCGATTTCTTGACCAGGCCGACCGCGAGGTCCTCCAGTGCCGACTGCCGCTCCAGCGTGTGCTCGAGATTGCTCTGGGCCGAGCTCAGCAGTTGCGACGCGCTGGTGAGAAGGCGGCTGTGCTCCTCGAAGCGGGTGGCGATCGAGGCAACCTCGCGCAGCGTGCCGGACGACAGTTCGGTGAGGCGGCTGGTGTTGGATTCCACCAGCCGGGCCGAACTGGCGAAGGTGAGCGCGGCCTTCTCGGTGGAGGCGGCGAAGCGCTCGGTCGTGCTGCCGAGATCGGTTTCCACCTTCGACAGGTTTTCCGCCGCCGTCTCGATCAGCTTGCCGAGCTTGGCGCTCGACGTCGACATGCGCCCGATCAGCTCGTTGACACCCGTGGCGAGGCTGCCGCGGGCGCCGTCGACCGCGGCCAGCGTCTCGGCCGTGCGGCTGGCCAGCGCCTCGGCAAGCGCTGCGTTCTCGGCGCGCAGCTTCTCGGCGGCGCGCTCCGAAGCTTCCTCGACGGTTTTTTCGAGCTCGGCATGGGCGGCACCGAGCTTGTCGGCGATCGGCCGCGCCGTCTCGTCGAGCACGCGCGTGATCTCGGCGGAGCGTTCCGCCATCAGCGTGTTGAGCTCGCGGGTGCTGGCGGCGATGGCACGCGCCGCGTCGTTGGTGCTGTCGCCGATATGCTTGCCGACCGAAGAGAAGGTGTCGGCGACGATGCCGGCGCGCGACACCAATTGCTCCTCGGCGCTGGTCACATGCTCGCCGATCCTGCGGCCGAGTTCCTCGGCGCTCGCGGTCATGCGGCCTTCGACGTCGGCCAGGGCGGCGCCGACGCGGCCGGCGGCCGCCTCCGCGCTGCCGGCGAGCCGGCTCTCCGCATCCGACAGCTTCGCATCGACATGCGCGGCTGCCGCCTCGGCGCCGGACATGACGCGCTGGTCGGCGGCCGACAACGCCTGCTCGATCCGGCGGGCACGGATTTCCAGCTCCTTGGACGACTGGGCGACACGGGCGCCGATCCGCTCCTCGGCGGAGGAGAATGCGCTGGCCGCTTCCTCGGCGCGCGCGGCGATCACCGAGGCGCTCTCGCCGACGCGGGCGGCGAACCGCTCGTCGGCTTCCTTGAACACCTCGCCCATCTCCACGGCACGCGCCGACAGCGCGTCGGCGGCGGCGTTCGTACGGGCCGCGATACGCTCCTCGGCGGTCTCGAAGACGCTGCCGAGCTCGACGGCGCGGGCCGCCAGGGACTCTGCCGTCTGGTCCACCCGCGAGGCGATGCGCTGGTCGGCGGCCTCGAACACTTTTTCGAACTGGTCGGCTCGGCCGGCCAGCATGTCGGCGCTTTTCTCGACGCGGGCGGCGAGCCGCTCGTCCGTATCATGGAAGATGCGTCCGATCTCGCTGGCGCGCGCCGCCAACTGGCCGGCCGTCTCGCCGACACGGGCGGTGAGACGCTGGTCGGCGTTCTCGAACACCTGCACCAGCTCCGTGGCGCGCGCCCCGAACGCCTGCGCGCCGTTCTCGATACGCTCGGCGAACTTGCGGTCGGCCGTCTCGAGCAGCGCGCCGATCTCGCCGGTGCGCGCATCCAGCGTCTCGGCGCCCTTGGCGAAGCCCAGCACGATGCGCTCGTCGACGTTCTCGAACAGGCGTCCGATCTCCGCGGTCCGGGCGTTGAGAGCCTCGGCCGATTCGGCGATCCGCTGGGAGAGGGTGCCGTCGGCCTTGTCGAAACTCTGGCCGATCTCGGCGGCGCGGGCGGCAAGCGTCTCGGCCGTCGCCATCGCCCGCTCGACCAGCTGGCGATCGCTCTGGGCGAAGCTCTGCACGATCTCGGCGGCGCGCGCCGACAGCGTGTCGGCGGTCTCGCCGGTGCGGGCGAGGAGGCGCTGGTCGGTCTGCGCGAACACGTCGGCGATGTCGTTCGCCCGGGCGAGCAGCGCGGCCGAGGTCTCCTCGGCGCGCTCGGCGATGCGGCGGTCCGCATCGGTGAAGACGTCGCCGGCCTCCTTCTGCAACGCCGCGGTGATCTCCATCACCTTGTCGCGCAGCGAGGTGGCCACGGCCACGGCGCTGCCTTCCAGCGCCACGCGCACGTTTTCGACGCCGGCCGAAAGCGCCCGCTGCATCGTGCCGGTACGCTCCTCGATGACCCCGGTCTGGCGGTCGAATGCCTCGCCGATCTTCTCGACATCGGCGGCGATCGCCTGCGAGATGAGCTCGCGCTTGCCGGCGATGCTGTCGATATGCGCGGAGATTTCGAGGTCGATGGTGCGGCGTGCGTCGACCAGCTTCTCCAAATCGGTGTCGAGCGCCTGCGCAAAGCTCTGGCGGCCCTCGGCCAGTCTGCCGAGATGGTCCACAACCATCGCGTCGATACCGGCGCGGCTGTCGGCGACCTTGCGGAGGTCGGCTTCGAGCGCTTCGGCGAGCACGCCGCGGCCTTCGGTGATGGTCGCCGCCTGCGACTGCACGAGCTGATCGAGGGCATCCCGGGCTTCGGCGAGCTTCGCCAGATCGTCGTCGAGCGCCCGCTCGAGCAGGGCCCGGCCTTCCGCCAGCTTGCCGGCATGCATCTCGATGGCGCGGTCGACGCCTGACCGGGTGTCGCTGATCTCGGCGAGATCGGCTTGCAGCGCCTGCTTCAGCGTTTCGCGGCTTTCCGCCAGCTTCGCGACATGCGCCTCGACGAGACGGTCGAGGTCGCCGCGTGCGTCGCCCAGCCTGGACAGATCGCTTTCCAGCGCGCGCCGCAGGATGTCGCGGCCCTGGGCCAGCTTCTCCACCTGCGCGGCGACCAGCGCGTCGATGCCGGCACGGCTTTCGGACAGCTTTGCCAGATCGTCGGCAAGCGTGCGGGCGAGGACATCGCGGCCCTCGGCCAGCTTGTCCGCCTGGCCGGCGATCGCCTGATCGACCATGGCGAGATCGCCGCGCAGGGCGTCCGTCAGCGTACCGCGCGCCTGTGCGAGCTTTTCGGTCTGACCGGCAATGAGCTGGTCCACCGTCTCCAGGTCGCCGCGCAGCGCCTCGGTGAGGGCGTTGCGGGTTTCCGCCAGCTTTTCAACCTGGCCGTCGACCATGCCGCCGATACTCGCCATGTCCTGTTCGAGGGCGCGCGACAGCATCTCGCGGCCGTCGGCGACCTTGGCGATCTGGTCGCGGATGATCGTCTCCAGACCGGACATGTCGGTCTCGATGGCGCGGGCCAGCATATCGCGGCCTTCGGAGATGCGGTCGAGCTGCTTGCCGACGATCTCATCGAGCACGTCGCGGCTTTCGCCGACCTTGTTGAGATCGGCTTCGAGCGCCCGCGACAGCAGGCTGCGGCCTTCCGCCAGCTTGGCGACATGGCCGACGATCATGCTGTCGAGCCCTTCGCGTGCCGACGCGACCCTGGTGAGGTCGGCTTCCAGGGCCTCGGCGAGGGTGGTGCGGCCCTCGGCGATGCGGTCCACCTGCGCCTGGACGAGACCGTCCACCGCGCTGCGGGCTTCCGCCAGCTTGTCGAGGTCGGCTTCGAGCGCCAGCTTCAGGGCGTCGCGCCCTTCCGACAGCTTGTCGAAATGCGAGGCGACCAGCCGGTCGATCTCGCCGCGTGCGTCCTGGACCTTGGCCAGATCCTCCTCCAGGGCGCGCGTGAGCCGGTCGCGGCCCTCGGTGAACTTCTCGACCTGGTCGACGACGATGCCGTCGATCGTGGCGCGGCTCTCCTGCACGACCGCGAGGTCGGCCTCGAGCGCGCGCTTCAGCATCTCGCGGCCCTCGGCGAGCTTGTCCAGATGACTGGCGGCGATGTGGTCGATCTCGGCGCGGCTCTCCAGCACCCGGCCAAGGTCGTCCTGCAGCGCCTGCTTCAGCACTTCGCGGCCTTCGGCCAGTGCCCGGACATGATCCTGGGCGATGCCGGTGATCTCGGCACGGCTCTCCACAAGCTTCTGGAAATCGGCGTCCAGCGCCCTCCTGAGGATGTCGCGGCCCTCGGCCAGCTTCTCGACCTGAGCGGCGACGAGCCCGTCGATGCCGGCCCGGCTCTCCGCCAGCTTGGCCAGATCCGCCTCGAGCGCCTGCTTGAGCATCTCGCGGCCTTCGCCGAGTTTTTCGACATGGGCGGCGGCGATGCCATCGATCTCCGTGCGGCTCTCCGAAAGCTTAGCCAGGTCGGCTTCGAGCGCCTGTTTCAGGATTTCACGGCCTTCGCCGAGCTTCTCGATATGGCTGGTCGCCAGGCCGTCGATCTCCGCGCGGCTTTCCGAAAGCTTCGCCAGGTCGGCTTCCAGCGCGCGCTTCAGGATGTCGCGGCCTTCGGCCAGCTTCTCCACCTGCGCGGCGACAAGCCCGTCGATGCCGGCGCGGCTCTCCGCCAGCTTGGCGAGATCCGCCTCCAGCGCCTGCTTGAGCATCTCACGGCCTTCGCCGAGCATTTCGATATGCCCGGCGGCAATACCGTTGATCTCGGCGCGGCTTTCGGACAGCTTGGCGAGGTCGGCCTCAAGCGCCTGCTTGAGCATCTCGCGGCCTTCGCCGAGTTTTTCGACATGGGCGGCGGCGATGCCGTCGATCTCCGTGCGGCTTTCGGAAAGTTTCGCGAGGTCGGCTTCAAGCGCCTGCTTGATCATCTCGCGGCCCTCGGCCAGCTTCTGGATATGGCTGTCGGCAATGCCGTCGATCTCGGCCCTGCTGTCGGACAATCTTGCCAGGTCCGCCTCCAGTGCGCGCCTGAGGATGTCGCGGCCCTCCGCCAGCTTCTCGACCTGGGCGGCGACGAGACCGTCGATGCCGGCGCGGCTTTCGTCGAGCTTGGCAAGGTCGTCGGCCAGCCGCTTCGACAGCACGTCGCGGCCCTCGGCGAATTTCTGGGCCTGAACGTCGCCGGCGGCATGCATCCGGGCGATGTCGCTCTCCAGCGCGGCGGTGAGCAGGCTACGGCCCTCGACAAGCTTGTTCACATGCGTGGCGACCATTTCGTCGATGGTGCTCATGTCCGAGGCGAAGGCCTGGCTCAGCGCCTCGCGGCCTTCCGCCAGCCGTCCGGACTGGCCCGACAGCATGCCTTCGATGTCGGCCATCTCGGTTTCGAGCGCGCGCGACAGGATGCGCCGGCCCTCGGACAGCTTGTCGAGATGGTTGGCGACCATGGCGTCAATGTTGGCGAGATCGGCTTCCAGCGCCTTGGACAGAACGCTGCGGCCGCCTTCGATCTTTTCGGCCTGACTGACGACCAGACCGTCGATGGTCTCGACGTCGCTTTCCAGCGCCCGGCTGAGCGCCTGACGGCTTTCGGTGATGCGTTCGATCTGGCCGCCCACCAGATGCTCGATGTCCTCGAACTCGCCATGCAGCGATTGGGTCAGCGCCCGCCCGCCCTCGGCGATCTTGGCGATCTGCTCGGCAACCGTCGCCTCGACACCGCCGAGATCACTGCGCAGCGCCTCGATCAGGCCCTTGCGGCTGGCGTCGATCCGGTCGATCTGCGTCGAGATGGTGGCTTCCAGGCTGCCGACGTCCTCGTCGAGCGCCCGGCTCAGCGCGCCGCGCGTATCGGCGATGCGGGCGGTCTGGGTGGTGACGATGGTCTCCAGCCGTTCCAAATCCTTTTCAAAGGCTTGCGACAGCGCATTGCGACCGTCCGCGAACTTTTCCAGCTGCGCGGCGACCATGCCGTCGATCACCGAGGAGTCCGCCTCGAGTGCACGCGACAGGATGTTCCGTCCCTCGCTCAGCTTGGCGACGTGCGAGGTCACCATCTCGTCGATGCTGGTGCGGCTCTGGGCCAGCTTCTCGGCGTCCTCGTGCAACGCCCGCTCGAGGCCTTCGCGGCCTTCGGCGATCTTGCGCAGCTGCTCGCCGAGCGAAAGGTCGATGAGGGTGCGCGACTCGTCCAGCCTGCGCAGGTCCTCCTCGACCGCCTTGGCAAGCGTCTCGCGGCCCTCCGCCATCTTGCGGACCTGGGCGTCGACCGCTTGCTCGATCTCGTCGCGGTCGGCTGTGAAGCGTTCCAGGTCGGCGCGCAGCACGCCGGCCATGCGCTCGCCGCTCTCGGTGATCTTGCGCGCATGCTCGTCGATGACATCCTCTATGCCCTGGCGCGCCGTGGTCAGCCTGCCGAGGTCGGCGTCGAAGGCCTGCGCCGCCATGGAGCGGGCGTCTTCCAGCCGGCCGGCGAAGTCCACCGCATGCGCCTCCAGCATGGTCGAGGTGGAGGTCACCATCTCGGCCATGTCGGCGTTCAGCTTGCTCTTGTTCTCGTCGATGAGGTCGGCGAGCTGCTGGCGCCCGCCTGTGAAGGTGGCGGCGATCTCGGTGGCGCGCTCGACCAGCGTGTCGTTGATCTGGCGGGCGCGTGCCTCCAGGGCGGCGTTCAGCTTCTCCGTTCCCGTGTCGAGCGCCTCTGCCCGCGTCTGGAATTCGCTGATCAGGCTCTGGCCGCGCTCGGCCAAGGTGCGCTCGATGCCCTTCAGGCTGGTGTCGAATTCCTCGTTGAGGGTGCGGGCGGCATCGCCGAGCAGCGAGACCATGCCCGACGTCCGCTCGTCGAGCAGGTCGCTCAGCGAGCGCGTCGCATCCTCCGACGTCTGCTTGAGGGTGGCGATGCGGGTGTCGAGCAGGCTGGCGAAGGCCTCGCCCGAGGTGGTGATGCGCTCGCTCAGCGCGTCCAGTCGGCTGCCGATCGACTCGAAGATGGAGCTGCCGCTGTCGTTGATGCGGTCGATCAGCGCGTCGCCGGAATTGTTGATGGTCATCGACAGTTTTGTCGACGCGCCGAGAATGCTGTCGCGGATGGCGTCGCTTGCCGAGCTCAGCTGCTCCTTCAGCGTCTCGTTGGCGCCGGTGATCGAGGCGCGCACGCGCTCGGCGTGACCGACCACCGCCTCGCGCTCGCTGCCCAGGCCGTCGACGAGCGCGCGGATGCGCGCCTCGTTCTCGGAATAGGAGCGTTCGAGCTGGTTCACCTCAGTGTGGACGAGCGTCTCCAGCTCGACGGCGCGCGCCAGCGTGCGCTCGATGCCTTCGCCCATGGCAGCGACCTCGCGCCGCACCGCCTGGCCGACGGTGAGCACGCGGCCCTGCGCGAGATTCTCCGGTTCGGCGAGGCGGGCGGCTACTTCGGCCATGCCTTGCGCGGCCAGGCGCATGTCCTGGGCGCGGCGGACCATGACGGCAAAGCCCCAGAACAGGATGAGCGGCGTCAGCGTGATGACGGCGACGAGCAGCACGACCGGCTGCTCGAGTATGGCGGCAATCGACGGCTGGGCAAGAATTTCCGGATCGACCAGCAGGTAGCCGAGCGCCAATCCGCCGGCGATCCACAGCAGCGACAGCAGGGCGACGGTCCAGTAGATCGCCGAGGACGAACGGCGCGACAGGCTCTGCAGCATCAGCCGCGTATCGCGGACGCTGTCGTCATTGGCGGCCGTGAAGGCCGGCTGCGGCGCGTCGACCGGGCGCAGGCCGAGCGACGAATGGGGCTTGACGTCCTCCGCGCGTTCGATGTCGGCGGCCTCGGATTGCGACGCGGCCTTGACCGATCCGGAATCCATCTCGCGGCTCTCGCGCGACAGCTCCTCGGCCGCCCGCGATATCTGCGCCTCCAGATCCTCCATGGACGCGGCGATGTCGAGATCGCCGGTGCCGGTGGGATCGTTGTTCAGCGCATCCTCGAGTTCCTTCGCGGCATCGCCATCGAGGTGCTTCGAGGTCGTCGGTCTCTTCGCCATGCCGCTACTACCCTGTACCAATGCCGCAGTGCCAGCCGAAACTGGCAGGGAAAGCCCCGTTCGCAAAGCCCGTTATAACCCAGTTTCATCGTATCTACCGGGTTCGGTAAAGAAAACTCCAATCCGGGCGAATGCGTAAAAGTTTAAACATAGGGTTAACGCCTGCGCAGCCTAAAGCCAGGATTTGAGCCGTTTTTTGGCCGCTTTTTCGATTAACCGGTTATCCACACGATAGACATAGGGTGCGACGGACGCGCCGGATCAGTATCGAGGTTCAACCGGAATGTTGCAGAACGAAATGAATGCGGTCGCTTTCTCCCGGCCAGGCGGAGAGGCGGCGAGGACCATGCGCGGCCGACCCATCGATCTCGCCCATCTCGCCCGCCAGACCATGGGCGACCGCGCCCTCGAGCAGGAGATCCTCGGCCTGTTCGTGCAGCAGACCCGGCAGGTGCGCGACCGGATCGGCGAGGCGGAGCCTCGGGAATGCCGACAGCTGGCGCATGGGCTCGTCGGCTCGGCGCGCGGGGTCGGCGCCTTCGCCATTGCCGACTGCGCCGCCGAGATCGAGGCGGAGCCGGAGAACCGCACCGCCAAGAAACGGCTCGCCAGGCTGATCGACGAGGCGCGCGACTTCGTGGCGGCGATCGGGCGCTAGGACCAGCGGGCAGGGCGGTCTGGGCCACGCCGAAAGGCCCTCTTGTTGACACGGCCGCCACAGTGCTTATGTCCGGGCTGACTAGGCATTCCGGACCGATACCCAATCATGACCAAGCTGACTTTTGTAGCCTTCGACGGCACGCGTTTCGAAGTCGATGCCGAGAACGGCTCGACGGTGATGGAGAATGCCATCCGCAATGCCGTGCCGGGCATCGAGGCCGAATGCGGCGGGGCCTGCGCCTGCGCCACCTGCCATGTCTATGTCGACGAGGCGTGGACCGGCGTGGTCGGCGAGCCGGAGGCGATGGAAGAGGACATGCTGGACTTCGCCTACGAGGTAAGGCCGAATTCGCGCCTGTCGTGCCAGATCAAGGTGCGCGACGAACTCGACGGGCTCGTGGTGAGCGTGCCCGAACGGCAGGGATAAAGCCGCCCGCTCGGAGGGAAAAGCCATGGCAGAGCCGACCCGCACGGATGTCCTGATCGTCGGGGCGGGGCCGGTCGGGCTGTTCGCCGTCTTCCAGCTTGGGCTGTTCGACATGCGTTGCCACCTGGTCGACATCCTCGACCGGCCTGGCGGCCAGTGTGCCGAGCTCTATCCGGAAAAGCCGATCTACGACATTCCCGGCTATCCGATGATCTCGGCGCAGGGCCTGGTCGACCGGCTGATGGAGCAGATCGCCCCGTTCAAGCCCGGCTTCACCTTCAACCGCATGGTCACCGCCCTGGAGCGGCTGGAGGACGGCGGTTTCCGGGTGACCACGGACGAGAACGAAGTGTTCGAGGCCCGCGTCGTGGTGATCGCCGCCGGCGGCGGCTCGTTCCAGCCGAAGCGGCCGCCCATTCCCGGCATCGAGGCCTATGAAGGCGGCAGCGTCTTCTATTCGGTGCGCCGCATGGAGGCGTTCCGCGGCGAAAAGGTGCTGATCGTCGGCGGCGGCGATTCCGCCCTCGACTGGACGCTCAACCTGCAGCCGGTTGCCGAAAGCGTGACGTTGGTGCATCGCCGGCCGGAGTTCCGCGCCGCGCCCGACAGCGTCAACAAGATGTATGCGCTGCAGGAGATGAAGCAGCTCGAATTCCTGGTCGGCCAGGTGACGGGCCTTCACGGCGGCGACGGAAAATTGACGGCTGCGACCGTCAAGGGGCCGGACGGCGAGGTCGAGGTGCCGTGCACGCGGCTCTTGCCCTTCTTCGGCCTGACGATGAAGTTCGGGCCGGTCGCCGACTGGGGCCTCAATCTCCACGAGAACCTGATCCCGGTCGACACCGAGAAATTCGAGACCTCCGAGCCCGGCATCTTCGCCATCGGCGACATCAACTGGTATCCCGGCAAGCTGAAGCTGATCCTGTCCGGCTTCCACGAGGCGGCGCTGATGGCGCAGGCGGCCAAGCGCATCGTCAGCCCGGGCGAACGCATCGTGTTCCAATACACGACCTCCTCCACCAGCCTGCAGAAGAAGCTCGGCGTGGCGTGAGGTCGTTCGTCTTCAGGTCGATCCGAAAATCTTCTGCCAGAGCTCGACGATGAAGGAGGGGCGGTAGTTCTTCGCCCTCTCGGCCGCCTGCATTTGCTCCAGCCGGTAGAGCATGAGGCGCAGCAGCCGGCTCTCGAAATTGATGCCTTCGACCCGGTCGAACTCGTCCTGCGCGGCATTGTGCCTTGCAAGCACCTTGGCGGTCACTTCCTTGATCTTCTCGGCGGTCTGCTGGCAGGTCGGCTGCCGGTCGATCGCCAGCAGCGCCCGCTCCAGCTCGCGGGCGTGGTTCTTGGCGATGACGACGTGGCTCTCCTCGTGCCGCTTGATGTCGGCGGCCAGCGTGTCCCAGATCAGCCGGACCTCGCGGTCGGCCTGTTTCGAGCGCCGCCATTTCGGCAGGATCACCTTGGCCTTGACCGTCACGTCGGCCTGGACGATGCGGCAGCGGCCGTTCTGCTCGCCATAGCCGATGCGGCTCTTGAACTCCATCTGAGTCACGCCGGGGTGGCGGCGGCCGGAGCTCTGCACATGCGGCCCGCGCTCGGCCAGTTGCGATTCGATCTCGTCGAGCGTGCTGCCGCCGATCGAGAAGTAGCTGTAGCTCTTGGAAATGCTGGCCGCGCCGGCAGCCGGGGCGGTGAGGGCAATCATGGCCAGCGCAGTCAAGGTTCGTTTCAGCATGTTGCCTCTGGCGGCACCATGCTTTACGGGCGTGCCCGGCGCAATGAAAAATCGGCGGCTCACGGCAATTCGATGAAAGCGACGGTCTGGCAACTCGCGCATGGGCGAAGCCTGGGGCTTGGCGAGCGCGCCGTCGTCATGGGCGTCCTCAACGTCACGCCCGACAGCTTTTCCGACGGCGGCCGTTTCGTCGATTTCGACCGCGCACTGGCGCAGGCGGAGCGCATGGCGGCCGAGGGTGCCGCCATTATCGACGTCGGCGGCGAATCGACCAGGCCGGGCGCCGATCCGGTGCCCGCCGACGAGGAGCAGGCGCGCGTCCTGCCGGTGATCGCCGCTCTTGCGAGCAAGGGTGGCGTCCTGATCTCGGTCGATACCTACAGGGCCGAGACGGCGCGGCTCGCTGTCGCCGCCGGCGCCCATATCGTCAACGACGTCTGGGGCTTGCAGCGCGACGTCGGCCTCGCACGGAGCGCAGCCGGGACCGGTGCGGGCCTGGTCGTCATGCATACCGGGCGCGACCGCCGGAAGCTGCCCGACGTCATCGACGATCAGGTGGCATTCCTGTCCGAATCGCTGCGCCTGGCGCGGGAGGCAGGCGTCGCCGACGACCAGATCGTGCTGGATCCCGGCTTCGGCTTCGCCAAGGACGCCGAGGAGAATCTGGCCTTGATGGCACGCTTCGAGGACCTGGCGCGGCTTGGCCGGCCGTTCCTGGTCGGCACCTCGCGAAAGCGCTTCGTCGGCCATGTGACTGGCCGCGATCCCGACCATCGCGCAGCCGGCACGGCTGCCACCAGCGTCATCCTGAGACTGAAGGGCGCGGCGCTGTTCCGCGTCCACGATGTCGCAATCAACATCGATGCCCTGGCCTTCGCCGATGCTATGCTTGCCCGCGGCGGCAAGGAATAAGACCGCGGAACGGCGCGACGGGAAAAATGTACACGATCAAGATCAAGAACTGCGCCTTCTTCGCGCGGCACGGCGTGTTCGACGCCGAGGAGACGCTGGGACAGCGTTTTTACGTCGATGCCCTGCTGTCGGTCGATCCCGGCGACGCGCTGCTGACCGATTCGATCGGAGGCACCGCCGACTATGGCGAGGCCTTCTCGGTGATCGAGCGCATCGTCATGGGCGAGCGGCGTTTTCTGATCGAATCCCTGGCGCTGGAAGTGGGCAGGGCGCTGGTTGCCGAATTCCCGCAGATCACGCGGGCCGAGATAACCATCCGCAAGCCCAACGCGCCGGTGCGCGGCGTGCTCGATTATGTCGAGGTGACGGTTGTCTGGCCGCAATAGGGAGCACGTCTTCCTCAGCCTCGGCGGCAATCTCGGCGACCCGGCGCGGGCGATGGGCGCGGCGCTGCGCCTGATCGACGCCGATGCCGAGTGCACCGTGGCCGCGGTGTCGTCTCTCTACCGCACGCCGCCCTGGGGCAAGCTCGACCAGCCGGACTTCCTGAACTCGGCGGCGGAAATCCTGACGTCGCTGCCGCCGCGCGCTTTCCTCGACCTCTGCCTGGAGGCCGAGCGGCGGCTGAAGCGGGAGCGCCGGGAGCGCTGGGGTCCGCGGCTGATCGACATCGATATCCTGCTGTTCGGGACGCGCCGCGTCCATGAGCCCGGCCTCGAGGTGCCGCATCCGCGCATGGCCGATCGCGCTTTCGTGCTGGTGCCGCTGGCAGAGATAGCGCCGGACGTCGCATGGGACGGCGTGGCGCTGTCGCAACGGATCGAGGCGATCGACACCTCCGGCATCGAGCGCATGCCGGGCGGCCGCGACTGGTGGAGGCAGTAGCGTCGGTCAGCCGGCGAAGCCGCCGCCGTCGAGAAAGGCCTGTTCCTCCGGCGTGGTGTCGCGGCCGAGGATAGCGTTGCGGTGCGGGAAGCGGCCGAACCTTGCGACGATGTCGCGGTGGCCGCGCGCATGCTTGGCATAGTCCTCGGCAAATTCCTCGGGCAGCGAGAGGTTGAAACGCACCGCCTCCTCCTGGTCGGCCAGGTTCTCCGAATGCGAGAAGGGTAGGTAGAAGAAGACGCGGATCGGCCCCTCCAGGGCGCGGTCGTGGCCGGCCTCGATCGCTTTGCGCGCGAAGCGGCGGGCGAGCGGGTCGGTGGCATACATGTGCCCGGTGCCGCGAAAACAGTTGCGCGGCAGCTGGTCGAGCAGGATCATCAGGGCAAGCGACCCCTCCGGCGTCTCCGACCACCGGTCGAGCTCGCGCCGCGCCGCCGCCATGTGCGTCTGCATCAGCGTGTCGCGGAACGCAGCGTCGAAGGCCTCGTCTTTCTCGAACCAGCGTTTCGGTCCGGCCTCCCGCCAGAAGCTGACCACCTGGTCTATCGTGGCGATCATCGGCAATCCTCCTCAGCTTTCCGTCGCCGGCCGGGCAAGGATGTCGGCGGTCTCCGGATTCATCGCCTGGCCGGCGCGCCGGGGTTGCGACAGCGGGCCCGGAACCGGTGCGTTGCCCTTCATCAGCGCACGCCCGGCCTGGAGGCCGCCGGCGATCTGCAGCTCCAGCCGCTCGTCGTCGCGCTGGCGGACGTCGGCCAGCACCTCGGTCACGGACTCCGCCTCGACGCCGAGTGTCTGCAGCGCCTGGCCGCCGAGGGCAAGCGCCGATTCGAACGTCTCGCGGATCTGGTAGTCGACGCCCGCCTTGATCAGGGCGAGCGTCGTGCCGCGGTCGAAGGCGCGCGTCAGGACCGGCACCAGCGGGAACTCCGCCTTGAGCAACTCGGTGATGCGCACCGCCGTATCGCCGTCGTCGACGCAGACCAGCACTGCGCGTGTATGCGCGGCCCCGGCGGCGTGCAGGATGTCGAGCCGCGTGCCGTCGCCGTAATACACCTTGAAGCCGAAATTGGCCGCGGCCTGGATCATCTCCACGTCATTGTCGATGATCGAGACGTCGATGCCCCTCAGCAGCAGCGGCTGGCTGACGATCTGGCCGAAGCGGCCGAAGCCGATGATCAGCACGCTGCCGCTTAGCCCGTCGGCGACGTCGACATCGTCCAGCGACTGCGTCTCGCGCGGCGTGAAGGCGCGCAGCGCGATCACCGCGAGAGGCGTCAGCACCATGGAGACGATGATGATCGCCGTCAGCACGGCGTTCTCGTCGGCGCTAAGGATGCCCTCGGACAGAGCGGCGGAATAGAGTACGAAGGCGAACTCGCCGCCCTGCGCCATGATCACCGCCCGCTCCAGCCCCTCATGGTGGCCGGAGCCGAACAGCCGGGCGACGACATAGATGCCGACCGCCTTCACGATCATGTAGGCGGCGACATAGAAGGCGACGGTGCGCCAGTTGTCCCAGACGATGCCGAGGTCCAGCGCCATGCCGACGGCGATGAAGAACAGGCCGAGCAGGATGCCGCGGAACGGCTCGATGTCGGCTTCGAGCTGGTGACGGAAGGTCGATTCCGACAGCATGACGCCGGCCAGGAAGGCGCCCATGGCCATCGACAGGCCGCCGAGTTGCAACGCCAGCGCCGATCCGAGCACCACCAGCAGCGCCGCCGCCGTCATCACCTCGCGCGCCCGTGATTCTGCGAGCAGGCGGAAGAACGGGTTGAGCAGGTAGCGGCCGGCGACCACCAGGCCGACGATCGCGCCGACGCCGATGCCGATATGGGCGAGGCGTTCCGACCAGCCGGTCGCCTCGGCATTCGGCGCCAGGAAGGCGACCAGCGCCAGCAGCGGCACGATCGCCAAATCCTCCAGCAGCAGGATCGAGATGATCCTTTGGCCCTTCGGCGTGGCCATGTCGCCGCTTTCCTCCAGCGACTGCATGACGATCGCCGTCGAGGTGAGCACGAAGCCCGCGCCGGCGACGAAGGAGGCTGCGACGGGGAAACCAGTGGCGATGCCGATGGTCGTGAGCAGCAGCGAGCAGATCAGCACCTGCATGAAGCCGAGACCAAAAATCTCGCGGCGCAGGCCCCACAGCCGCGACGGCTTCATCTCCAGCCCGATGATGAACAGGAACATCACCACGCCGAGCTCGGCGACGTGCAGGATGGCTTCCGCCTCGTAGAAGATGCCGAGGCCGAAGGGGCCGATCGCCAGTCCGGCGGCGAGATAGCCGAGGATCGAGCCGAGGCCGATCCGCCTGAAGATGGGGACCGCGACCACGCCTGCCGCGAGCAGCGCCACCACCTGGACGAGGTCGTCGCCTGCTCCTTCAACCGCCATCAGCCGCCTCGTCCTTCGAACCATCCGAGGTCTGCGACGGCAGACCTTCTTGCGGCTACGATAGGGACTTGGGGCGGCCTCTGCCAGCCCCGGAGGCGCTGCTAGTCGATCGAGCCCACAGCGGTGGCGTCGAGACGTTTCAGGCTCATGCCGATCACCGGCACCAGCTGCTTGTCGACGCGTACCGAGACGGTGACGTTCATGGTGTTGGCATCGGCGATGCGGGCCTGCATGACACCCTTGAGCTGCTTGCGGTTGATCGCGAACATGACCTTGCGGCCGTCCTCGACGACGCTGCCGGAAACGATGTCGAGACCCTTGCCCGCGGCGCCGTCCATGAAGGCGCCCTGGTAGCGGCCGCCCTTCTGCTCGACCGTGGCGGTCATCTTCTGCGAGAACACGCCGACCCGGCAGCTGCCGTCGAGCGTCATGCCGGCGGCCTTCGCCGGCGTCGAGCCGGCAAAGGTGCAGTTGAACTTGGTGCCCTTGTATTTGCCGGCGACGATCTCGCCGGGTCCGGCCCAGTTGCCCTCGACCGACTGGAAGAACTTCTTGTCCCGGTCGGCGGCCTGGGCATCGAGCGCAGGCGCGCCTGCGGCGGCCGCGGCAAGCAAGGCAAGGGCGGCGGAACGGGACACGGACATCATCGGCGACTTCCACGCATCGGAGCTGATGACCGACCATGACCAAGAATGGTTAATGCTTTGCTTCGGAACTCTGCCCTGCCGGCCGCCAAGACAGCAGCCGGTGTCCACACGGGAGGCGGGGCGGTTGGTCCCGTTCGGCGCTTTTCCGGTGTTGCTGCCGGGTGCTGCTTGACAGCCCGGACGGCGGCCGTGTCGACGATGTTCGATTATTTCGTGCCGGCAGGCCGGACCCTTGCATCGTCGGCCAGTTGCGCCTGGATTTGCCGGGCCATCTCGAGATGCTCCAGCACCTTGGGAAGCGTTTCCTTGGCGAATTGCTGGACGTCCGCGTCCTGGCCCTGACCGATCTCCCAGACGAGAAGCTGTACGGTCTTCTGGTGATCGATCACCTGCGCCTTCATGTATTCGAGATCGAATCGGGCGCCATCGAGTTTTTCGAGATCGGCGCGCATCTTCTCATGGTCGGGATCGAGCCTGTCGGGCAACGGCATCCTGCTCTTGTCGGCGATCGCCTTGAGCTTTGCGTTCGCGTCGGTGTGGTCGCCGACCATGCGGTCGGCGAAGGCCTTCACCTCATCATTCGTGCTCTTTCCGGCGGCGAGCCTGCCCAGTTCCACCTCGGCCAGGCCGCCTGCGGTGACGAGCTGAGCGAACAGCCGGTCCTGGTAGTTGGTCTGGTTCGGCGCGGATTTTCCCGGCGCATCCGTCCGCGTGTCCGGCGCCCAGCCGGCGGGATTGCCGAATTGCGCAAGGGCATGGCCGGGCAGCAGAACCAGTCCGAGCATGATCGTCAGGGCGCGCATCTCTTCCTCCGTCGTTGCGCGCAGAAGCTGCGCGGGCGCGGTCGCGGCGCTCAAAGCGTGAGCAGATAGGCGACCAGCGCTTCCTTCTCCTCGCCTGTGAGCCTGGTGCCGAGCACCAGGTTGAAGAACTCGACCGTGTCGGCGAGCGTCATCAGCCGGCCGTCATGCATGTAGGGCGGCGAATCCTTGATGCCGCGCAGCGTGAACGTCTTGATCGGACCGTCGGGCATGGCGACGAAATCGTTCGTCGTCTCGCCGATCTTGTAAAAGCGCTCGAGCTTCAGGTCGTGCATGGCGTTGTCCATGAAGGACAGCGCCGGGACGTGGCATTCCGCGCAGCGGCCCTTGCCCATGAACACCTGTTCGCCCATCAGCTCCTGCTCGCTCGCCTGCGCCGGGTCGAGCCGGCCGAACACGTCGAGCTTCGGCGCCGGCGGGAAGTCGATGATGTTCTGCATCTGCGCCATCATCGCCACCTGGTTGGGGCGGTCGGGCAGGTGCACGCCCTTGCGGGTGGCGCTGACATGGTCGCCGTTGAAATAGGCGGTGCGCTGCTCGAATTCGGTGAAATCCTCGACCGAGCGCAGCGAGCGCTTCGAGCCGTGGATCTGCTGGTTGAACAGCCCGCGCAGGCTCGTCGTGTCGAGGCGGAAGCGCTCGGCCTGCGGGCGGATGTCCGGCGTCAGGTGGAAGGCCGCGTTGGTGTGGAAGTTGGAATGGCAGTCCAGGCAGGCGACGCCGAGGCTCGGTTGAGCGACCTTGCGGTCCTCGGTCTGGTTGAACTCCTCCTGCGGGAAGGGCGTGAGCAGGAGCCGCAGCCCCTCCATCTGCACCGGCGTGACGATGCCGTTCATGTATTCGTAAAAATTGCGGATGGTCAGCAGGTCGCCGCGCGAGACGTCGCCGAGCTCCGGATGGGTGGTGAGGAAGATCGGCGGCGGGAATTCCGGCGTCAGATGGGCGGGCAGATCGAAATCGACGTCGAAGCGCCGGAGGTCGCGCGCCTCGTCGCGGCCGATTTCGGTGATCTGCTCTTCCGGAAAAACCTGGCCGCCCGCCGCCTGTTTGGTGTGCGGCAGCGGCTTGAAACCGTCGGGCAGCAGGTCGCGATCGCGGATTTCCTGAGGGCTCATCGCCGCCAGGCCGTCCCAGGTCTCGCCCTCCCGCAATTTGACGCGCACACCCTCCTGCACCGCCTTGCGGCCGCCCGACATCATCACGGCCGCCGGCCGGTCGGCGAGGTCGTAGCGCTGCTCGAGCAGGGCACGCTGGCGCTGCATCACGCCCGGTCTGGCCGCCTCGTCATTGGCCCTGACCGCCGAGAAGGGAAGCGCCGGCAGAGGCCGGTAGGTCGTATCCGGCGGCAGCGGGTCGCCGGCATGGGCGAGCGTGAGCGCCGCGGCGCCCAGCGCGCACGGCAGTCCGTACCAGATGAGACGGGGCATGATTCCCTCCAACGACGTGCCGCCGGACGAACGTCTGAAAGACGGCGCGCCCTAACCGGGAAGGGGAGGGAATGTTCCTCGACGATCGATCACGCCGCCGCCGCTTCGGAAGGAACTGTTAACCAGTCGCTTCCTATTCCTCGGCGGACATCCCACCAAGAGTCCGAGTTGGTCTCCATGCATTCCCACCGCGCCAATTTCCCGAACCAGGCCTCGCACGGCGACGAGGGCGATCGCGGCAAGGAAACGCTTGCGGGCGGGCAGGGCGCCGGGCTCGCCGATTCGCCGTGGCAGGAGTATTTTTTCCTGGCGCCGAACGTCCGCTTCACCCGCACGCCGGATCGCGATATCCGCAAGCAGCGCCCGGAGGACGACGCCGGGCAGGCGGACGGGCAGGGCGGTGCCGCGCCGGACAAGGTCGCGGCGGCGGTTCCGGCAGTCGCAAAGCCCGCTGTCCACCCCTCGGCGCCATCTGGATTCGCCAGGAATCGTCCGGCAGGCTCTCCGTCACCCTCGAAAACGACGGAGGCCGCGTCCCGGAAGCCTGTGCCGACCGTCGTGCCGTCCGCCCCGCAGCCGCCGGGCGAGGCCGCGGCGGCAGCCGGCCTGCCCAAGCCAAACGGCCATCAAGACCTGGGGGCAGGCGTTTCGTCAGCGGTGCCGGCCGGCGCCGGAAGGACCGGCTGGTCCTTTCTTTCCGACCACGCCTTCTTTGAGTTCGTGGATCCTTATCTGTCGGTCGCGCCGGCCCGGGTCGCGCCGGCGGTGACGGATGTCGCCAGGCCGGCGCCGGTGACGCTGCCTGCGAAGGGGAAGGAGACCCGCGCCGCGGCCGCGCCCGAGATCACCGCGCTGTTCCGCGTCATCGACTGCGCCCAGGGTCGGGCGGCTGCCACGGCAGCGTCCCATGTCGCTGCCGTGCCGCCGGCGCAAGACGCTTCGCAGGATCTGCGCGCGCCCGCCGCCGCTTCCGGTACGTCAAGGGCCGCGCCCGCTCCGGCCGGCAACGCCGCGGCCTGCGGGCAGCCGGCGAGAAAGCCGGACATCGCCATGCCCCTAGCCCCCCGTCCGTCCCTGCCGGCGGTCGGCGCAAGCACCCGGTCCGGCGCGCCCGACGCCTACGAATTCCCGTCGGAGGACTTGTTGCAGCGGCCACCGGAGGGGCAAGGCTTTTACATGTCGCAGGAACGGCTGGAGCAGAACGCCGACCTCCTGGAAAGCGTGCTCGAGGATTTTGGCGTGCGCGGCGAAATCATCCATGTTCGCCCCGGCCCGGTCGTCACGCTCTACGAGTTCGAGCCGGCGCCGGGCGTGAAATCCTCGCGCGTCATCGGGCTGGCCGACGACATCGCCCGCTCCATGTCGGCCGTCTCGGCCCGCGTCGCCGTCGTGCCCGGCCGCAACGTTATCGGCATCGAGCTGCCCAACGAGACGCGCGAGACCGTCTATTTCCGCGAGCTGATCGAAGCCGACGGCTTTCGCCGCACCGGCTGCAAGCTGGCGCTCTGCCTCGGCAAGACGATCGGCGGCGAGCCGGTCATCGCCGAGCTCGCCAAGATGCCGCATCTCCTGGTCGCCGGCACCACCGGCTCCGGCAAGTCGGTCGCCATCAACACCATGATCCTGTCGCTGCTCTACCGCCTCAAGCCCGACGAGTGCCGCCTCATCATGGTCGACCCGAAGATGCTGGAGCTTTCGGCCTATGACGGCATCCCGCATCTGCTGACCCCCGTCGTCACCGACCCGAAGAAGGCGGTGACGGCGCTCAAATGGGCGGTGCGCGAGATGGAGGACCGCTACCGCAAGATGGCGCGGCTCGGCGTGCGCAACATCGACGGCTACAACCAGCGCGCCGCGAGCGCCCGCGACAAGGGCGAGACCGTCACCATGACGGTGCAGACCGGCTTCGAAAAGGGCACCGGCGAGCCGCAGTTCGAGGAGCAGGCGATCGACCTCGCGCCGATGCCCTACATCGTCGTCATCGTCGACGAGATGGCCGACCTGATGATGGTGGCCGGCAAGGAGATCGAGGGCGCCATCCAGCGCCTGGCGCAGATGGCGCGCGCCGCCGGCATCCACCTGATCATGGCGACGCAGCGGCCCTCGGTCGACGTCATCACCGGCACTATCAAGGCCAACTTCCCGACCCGCATCTCCTTCCAGGTCACGTCCAAGATCGACAGCCGCACGATTCTCGGCGAGCAGGGCGCCGAGCAGCTGCTCGGCCAGGGCGACATGCTGCACATGGCCGGCGGCGGCCGGGTCGTGCGCGTCCACGGCCCGTTCGTCTCGGATGCGGAGGTCGAGCAGGTCGTGGCGCATCTGAGGACGCAGGGCCGCCCCGACTATCTCGAGACGGTGACGGCCGACGAGGAGGAGGAAGAGGCGGAAAGCGACGACATCGCAGTCTTCGACAAGGGCGCCGTCGCGGCGGACGACGCCGACGCCCTCTACGAGCAGGCGGTGAAGGTGGTGCTGCGCGACAAGAAGTGCTCGACCTCCTACATCCAGCGGCGGCTCGGCGTCGGCTACAACAAGGCCGCCTCGCTGGTGGAGCGCATGGAGAAGGAAGGGCTGGTCGGCTCTCCCAACCATGTGGGAAAACGCGAGATCATTTCGGGCAGGCCGGCCGCCGGGCTGGACAGGGACGCGGGGGAATGATTCCGGGGCGCCGGCATTTGCATGCGACTGTCGCGCAAGCAGCCCGCTTGTCCGAACAGTCTCCTTCTGGTAGGGCCTCGCTTCTCAATTCCGCAACGTCCAGTCAGGAGCCGGGTCGGTGAAATCGTCAGACAGGTAAGCCGCAACAACCCTCCCACGTTGTTGCGGCGTTCTGTTCGATAGGGTCACGATCCCGGCTGACAGGCAGATCGCCGCCAGATGTCTTTCATTTGAGCGGATGTTTTCCCATGCCTGTGAAACCGCCCGTATGGGCCAGTTCGCTGCCGGCAGCGCTGCTGCTGATGGCGCCCTTCGATATCCTCGCCTCGCTGGCGATGGACATCTATCTCCCGATCGTTCCAGCCATGCCCGGCATTCTCGGCACCAGCCCGGCCGTGGTGCAGCTGACGCTGAGCCTCTACATGGTCGTGCTCGGGCTCGGTCAGCTCGTCTTCGGCCCGGTCTCCGATCGGATCGGCCGCCGGCCGGTGCTAATCGGCGGCGCGCTGCTGTTCGCCGCCGCGTCCTTCGCCCTGGCCGCGACCTCGACCGCGGTTCCGTTCGTCGCCCTGCGGTTTCTTCAGGCGGTCGGCGCCTCTGCGGCGCTGGTCGCCACCTTCGCGACCGTCCGTGACATCTATGCCGAGCGCCCGGAGGGCGTGACCATCTACGGCCTGTTCAGTGCCATGCTGGCTTTCGTGCCGGCGCTCGGCCCGATCGCCGGAGCCGTTATCGCGGACGTGTTCGGATGGCGGGCGATCTTTGCCACGCTCGGCGCGCTGGCGGTCCTCGCCACGCTCAACGCGGTGCTGCGCTGGCATGAAACCCGGCCGGCTACGGCCGCCGCCCGCCGCTCGGCGCTGCCGATCTTCCGCAGCATGCCCTTCTGGACCTATTCGCTCGGCTTCAGTGCCGCCATGGGCACGTTCTTCGTGTTCTTCTCGACTGCGCCGCGCGTCCTCATCGGCCGCGCCGGCTATTCGGAGTTCGCGTTCAGCCTGGCCTTCGCCACGGCGGCGGTCGTCATGATCGCCACCACGCGCTTCGCAAAAGGCTTCGTGGCGCGATGGGGCATTGCCGGCAGTTTGGCCCGCGGCATGCTGCTGCTGCTCGCCGGGGCGTTCCTGCTGGTCGCCGGCCAGCTCTTCGGCGCGCCGTCCTTCATGACCTTCATCCTGCCGATGTGGGTGATGGCGGTCGGCATCGTCTTCGCCGTCTCGGTGACGGCCAACGGCGCGCTGCAGGGCTTTGACGACGTCGCCGGTTCGGCGGTGGCGCTCTATTTCTGCGTCCAGAGCCTGATCGTCGGCATTGCCGGCACGCTGTCGGTCGTCCTGCTCGGGGGCGACACAGCCTGGCCGCTCGTGGCCTTTGCGACGATCATGGCGCTGCTGGTGCTTGCGGCGCTGGCGGTATCGCGGCGGCGGGCGAGAGCATAGCGAGGCGGTTGCATACGAGGCAGTAGCGTGATGCCTCTCCGATCCGACGTGCCGGATCGGAGAGGACGGCGAAACAGTCGCACGGGTATCAGCCGGCCGGCGCGTCCTTCGCGCCGGCCTTGCGGCGGGTGAATGACGCCAGCTCCGTCAGGAAGTCGGTCAGCCTCGGCCGCTTCAGTGCGTTGAAGGGAAGGGGCCGCACGGTCTCGATGGCGGCGATGCCGATGCGCGCCGTCATCGTGCCGTTGACGACCCCTTCGCCAAGCTTTGCCGAGAGCCGGGCCGCCAACCCCTGGCCGACGAGCTGGTGGACGAGGTCGTCGCCGGCGGCGATCGCGCCGGTGACGGCGAGATGCGCGATCACGCTCCGCGCCAGCCGGAAGAAGCCGAGCGTGCCCGGCCGTCCGCCGTAGAGCTCGGCCAGCCGGCGGATCAGCCGGCCGGCCTCGAACACAACATAGGCGAGGTCGACCAGCGCGCGCGGGCTGACGGCGGTGACGATCGACACGCGCTTGGCGGCGTCGAGCACCATGGTGCGCGCCCGCTGGTCGAGCAGGCCAAGAATCTCGGCCTCGGCAACGCGGATGAGGTCGGCGCCGTCGATGATGTCGGTCTCCAGGTCGGCGAGCGCGCGCCGGCCGGCCGCCGTCTGCGGGTTCGCCGCGACCAGCGTCGTCAGCTCGGCGACGACCTTTCGCGCCGCGGCGGCATCGTTCCGCTGCGTCGCCTCGGCGGCAGATCGGCGCAGTTTCTCGATCGAGGAAAGCCGAGACAATGCAAGCAGTTCGCGCGCCAGGATCACGAGCAGCGCGAGCAGCGCCACAGCCGCCGCAACCGCTGCGACCCAGCCCAGCCAGTCGGCGCGGGCGAACAGGTCGCGGATCAGCCGGTCGGTCCACAGGCCGATTGCCAGTGACACGAGAATGCCGAAGGCAGTCGCGAAGGCGGTGCCGAGCCATGAGCGCTTCCGCGGCGCGGTGGCGGGTGGCGGATCGCCGGCAGGAATTTCCGGCTCGGCGAACACGTCGATCTCGTCCGGCACCACCACCGCCTGCTCGGTCTTGAGCGCGCGCGGCGGGCGCGGTGCAGCCGTTCCCCGGCTGGCCGGCTCGGGAGGCGTCTCGATCTGCGGCGGCTCGACGCGGAAGGCCGTCGGCTTGCGGGTCATGCGAGACGGTCTCCCAACAGGAACTGCAGGGCGCGGTCGAGCCGGATATGCGGCAGCGACAGGGTGATGCCCTCGGCGGTGCGCTCCAGTTTCGGCGGCCGGAAGCGCACGAAGCGGATGGCGTTCTCGACGGCAACGTCGCCCGCCGTCTCGAAGGCGGCTTCCGCCTTGCCCGGCAGGTCGCCCGGAAACACCGCGGTCTCGGTCTTGCCGTCGAAAGTCTCGCCGCCGATGCGCTCGCCCGCGAGCGGCGTGCCGATGATGACGGGCAGTTCCTCGCGACCCTGCCGCACCGTGCCCTCGCGGGTGGCGCGCACGGCGGCCATCGCCAGCACGTCGACCGTGGCACCGGTGAAGTCGGCGCGCTTCACCGCGCCGTCGGCGATGCGCCGGACGATCGCCTGCAGCCTGTCGTGGCTTTCATGGTGCAGGTGGTCCGCCTTGGTGGCGGCAATCAGAATGCGGTCGATGCGGTGGGCGAACAGGTCGGAGAAGAAGCCGCCGCGACCGATGCGGAAGCAGGCAAGGATCTCGCCCAGCGCCCGCTCCAGGTCGGCCAGCGCCCACGGCCCGGCATTGAGCGCCTGCAGCGCGTCGACTAGCACGATCTGCCGGTCGAGCCGGGCGACATGCTCGCGGAAGAACGGCTTTATCACATGCGTCTTGTAGGCCTCGTAGCGCCGCTCCATCATCGCGTGCAGCGAGCCCGGCCTGGCCGCCGCGCCTTCCTTCAGCGGCAGCGGCGAGAAGGTCAGCGCCGGCGAGCCGTCGAGGTCGCCCGGCATCAGGAAGCGTCCCGGCGGCAGTGTCGACAGCGCCCGTTCGTCGTGCTTGCAGGCCTTGAGATAGTTTGCGAAGGCCTCGGCGAGGCGGCGCGCCGTCATCTCGTCGGCGGTTGCGTCCGGATCGGTACCCGCCGCGAGCTTGCGCCACTCCGCCGCCAGTTCGGCGCGCACCGGCAGGGCCGAAAGCTCGACCGCCTCCAGCGAGAAATCGCGAAAGGATTTTGCCAGCAGCGGCAGGTCGAGCAGCCATTCGCCGGGATAGTCGACGATGTCGACCGACAGCTTTCCGGCGGAGAACATACGGCTCCAGGCGGAGGCGGACTCGTACTCGATGGTCAGCCGCAGTTCGGAGATGGCGCGGGTCGAATCCGGCCAGGTGCGCGCCTCGACGAGGGCGGCGACATGGTCCTCATATTGAAAGCGCGGCACCGCGTCGTCCGGCTGCTCCTCCAGCCGGGAGCGGGCGATCCGGCCCGATTTATAGGCCTCGAACAGCGGCAGGCGGCCGCCATGGATGAGATTGTGAACAAGCGCGGTGATGAACACCGTCTTGCCGGCGCGCGACAGGCCGGTGACGCCGAGCCGCAGCGACGGCGAGAACATGGTCGCGGCGCGGCCGGTGATGGTGTCGAGCGCGATGCGCGCTTCGTCGGTGAAACTGGTGAGAGACGCCAAACCCGGTGACCCGCTCCTGTCCGTCTCCCGCGATATAGGCGAGCCCGCGGGCAATTGAAATGGCGCTCGCCCGGCGGGCGCCCGGCTCAGGAGCCGGCCGGCGTCAAAAACGCTTCGAGGAAACCCTTGCCGGGCGTAACCCCGCTCAGGCTCGCGTCGAAGCGGATGACGGCGAGGCCGGAGGTCGGAAAGCCGAGTCCGAGCATGGCCAGCGCCGCCGGTTCTCCTCTTTCGGAAAGCGCCAGCGCCAGATCCTCCATCATCGGATTGTGGCCGATGACGAGCAGCGAGCCGTGCCGGCCGTGCTCGCGGACCAGTTGGAGGTAGCCGGCCGCATCCTCCGAATAAAGGTGATCGAGGAAGATCACCCGGCCGGTATCGGCGCTGCCGGCGATGCCTTCCAGCGTCTGCCGGGCGCGCTTCGCATTGGAGCACAGCGTCACGTCGGGAACATAGGCGTGCTCGCGCATCGCCTGCCCGGTCGCCTCGGCATCGGCGCGGCCGGTCGCGTCGAGCGGGCGGTCGAAGTCGCGCATTCCGGGTTGGGCCCAGCCGGCCTTGGCGTGCCGGAGAAGATAAAGCCTGCTCAACCTGCACTCCTGCCCGGACGAGGGCTCGAGCATCGATGTAGCCGCAGCGGAGAGGCCGCGCAACCGGCCGCGGGTAACGTCTGCGGCATGTTCGCTCATCAAATCAACGTCATGCAGACGTGCAATCAAGGCATGAATTGGTCCCGCGCCGACCCTAACAATCGCGTGACGCCGACGAGGAATGATCTTGTGCCGCGGGAGGTCGCCGAATATATAGGCGCCCAAAAACCAGGGGTGTAATGGGATGAGTCGAATGAGCGTGCTCGTTGATACAGACTATGTGCCCTCGGAAGATGAGCCGTTCATGAATGAGCGGCAGAAAGCCTACTTCCGAGCCAAACTTGTCAACTGGAAGAGTGAAATCCTACGAGAAGCCCGAGAAACCCTCGAAATCCTGCAGCAAGAAAACGCCAATCACCCCGATCTCGCCGACCGCGCTTCTTCCGAAACCGACCGAGCCATCGAACTTCGCGCCCGCGATCGCCAGCGCAAGCTGATCGCCAAGATCGATTCGGCGCTGCAGCGCATCGACGAGGGCACCTACGGCTTCTGCGAGGAAACCGGGGAGCCGATCTCGCTGAAGCGGCTCGACGCACGTCCGATCGCGACCTTGTCTATAGAGGCGCAGGAGCGGCACGAGCGCCGCGAGAAGGTTTATCGCGACGATTGAGCGGCCAAAAGCGCCGCTTTTTTTGTGAAAGCGGTCCTATTTTCTGACGAGAACGCATGAAAAAAGCGGCTTCGAGCCGCTTTTTTCTGCGTCCATGCCGAAGATTTACCGGCGTGGCTTGGAGAGTTCGCCAAGCAGCCTAGCCATCTCGTCGTCCAGGGACGGAGCCGGGCCCGGCTTGCCGCCCTTGGTCTCGTCATCGTCGAGCGAGACTTCCAGTTCCTTCAGCAGCGCGTCGTCGAGATCGTCCGAAGGTGTCGGCGGAGGCGGGTTCCTGAGTGCCGAAGCCGCTGGCAGCACCGGCCCGGCCGGCGCCGGACGCGGCTCGGGCCGGGGGGGCGCGACCGGCTGGGCAGCAGGTCGTGGCGGCGCAAGGCGTTCCGAAGGCTGAGGCGGGGGCGGTTCGGGCAGGCGCGGCAGCGGCGCCGCCGACTCGGCCGGGCGGCGCAGCACCGGAGCGGGCACCTCGGGCACCGGTTTCGCCGGCGGGGGTGGCGGGGCGGCCCGCAGCGGTTCCGGAGCGCGCTGCGGCGGTGCCGCGGCGGGGGCAGGGGCTGGCTGCGCGGCGGGCGCGGGAGCCTGCGGCTCGCGGGCTCCTTCCGGCGGAAGCGACGGCCGGCGCTGCTGGCCGATGCGGATGTCACGCTCCACCACCACGTCGGTCGGGCCGCCGATCAGAAGCAGATGCTCGGTATCGTCGCGGCGCACCAGCACCAGCCGCCTGTGGCTGTCGACGGCTGTGGCGTCCATCACCGCCAGCCGCGTCTTGCGGTTGCGGCCGCCGGCCACGAAGGTGCCGAAGAACATGCCGCGAAACACCTTCACGACGATCAGCAGCACAACCAGCAGCAGCAGCGCGAAAAGTGTCCACAGGACCGCCTGCGAATATCCTGGACCCGCCACCTCGTCCAACCAGTCCAGCATTTCAGGCCCCGCATCATTGAAATCGTGGCGACACTAGAGCAAAGGCCGCGCCGATGGAACCTGTCCGGGACGGCGGTTTTCGCAACCAAGGCGCTCGTATCGAGTCCGGCCCGTGCAGTGCGCCTTAGCCCTTGTTTTGCGAGCTGACGCTGTCCCGAAACAGGTTCCCACTCTCGGGCAAGATGCTTTAGTTTGACACCGTCAGCCGGCTTTCCGGGGGATGTACGGGCAAGCCGGGGCTTTCGAAACGCAGCCGGGTCGATGATCGGCCCGCAAGCCTTTGGCCGGAGGGCTTTTCGGGCTAAGGAGAATGGGACTTTGAGCCGATTCGGAGAAGGGGCAGGGCGGCGGGAAATGGCGGGGATCGCGCTCTGATGGCCAAGGACACGCGCGGCGATTTCTATCCCGTTCCGATCGTCGATCAGGGGACGCGCCCCGGCGCGATCACCCGGCTGATCGTCTTCATCGCGGTGCTTACGCTCGCGGCGGTGGTCTTCGGCCTGTTCCGCGACCATCTCGGCGATCCTTTCCTGCTCGGCATGCTGGGCGTGCTGGCGATGACCGGCGTCGGCTTCCTGTTCGCCGCGGCGATCGGCTTCGTGCAGATCGCCTCGCGCTCGACCACGGACGAGTTGTCGAAATCCTTCATCGATTCGATGGCGCAGGGGCTGGTGGTGGCCGATGCCAAGGGGCGGGTGGTCTATGCCAACCATGCCTATGCGGAGATGACCGGCGCCACCAGCGCCTCCGATCTGCGCACCGTGGAAGCGCTGCTGTCGGATGTTCCGGAAGCAGCGGATTCGGTCTACCGGCTGGCTTCCGGCCTGCGCGACGGCCATCCCGGCGCAGGCGAGTTCCGCATGGCGCGCTCTCTCAGGCCCGGCACCGACAGCGGTCCGCGCTGGTACCGGGTGCAGGCGCGCACCTTCAAGGTGCCCGGCCATAAGCAGCCCTTCTCGGCTTGGCAGCTCGCCGACATCTCGCGCGAGCGGGCCGAGCAGGAGCGTTTCTTCCTCGATCTGCAGCAGGCGATCGACCATCTCGACCATGCGCCGGCCGGCTTCTTCGCCGCCGATGCCGAGAGCCGCATCACCTATCTCAACTCGACCCTGGCCGAGTGGCTGGGAGTCGACCTGGCAAGTTTTACGCCCGGCGACCTGACGCTTGGCGAGATCGTCGCCGGCGACGGCATGGCGCTGGTGCGCTCGGTGAAGGCCGATCCCGGCACGACCAAGAATGCCGTCATCGATCTCGACCTGGCGATGTCCACCGGGCAGGCGCTGCCGGTGCGCTTCCTCCACCGCGTCACCGCCAATCGCGACGGTTCCAACGGGCCGACCCGCACGGTCGTGCTCAACCGGGCGCAGGGAGAGGATTCCTCTTCGGATCTGCGGGCTTCGGAGATACGCTTCACGCGGTTCTTCAACTCGACGCCGATGGCGATCGCCGGCATCGACCAGCAGGGGCGCATCCTGCGCACCAACGCGCCGTTCTTCTCGCTGTTCGCCTCGGTGGTCGACCGCGACGCCATCGACCGTCATGTCCGCTTCGATTCGGTCATCCACGAGCGTGACCGGCCGGCTTTCGCGCTGGCGCTGGAGAAGGCGCGCCGGCGGCAGGCCGATATCGAGCCGATCGAGACGGTATTGCCCAACAACGAGGAGCGGCATGTCCGCCTCTACGTGAACGCGGTCGTCGACGGCCCCGAGGGCGACCCCGCGGAAGAGGCGGCGATCGTCTACGCGGTCGAGACGACCGAGCAGAAGGCGCTGGAGGGCCAGATGGCCCAGAGCCAGAAGATGCAGGCCGTCGGACAGCTCGCGGGCGGCATCGCGCACGATTTCAACAACGTGCTGACGGCCATCATCATGGCCTCCGACCTGCTGCTCACCAACCACCGGCCGTCCGACCCGTCCTTCCCGGACATCATGAACATCAAGCAGAACGCCAACCGCGCCGCGTCGCTGGTCCGGCAACTGCTCGCCTTCTCGCGCAAGCAGACGCTGCGGCCGGAGGTGCTCAGCCTGACCGACGTGCTGGCCGACCTGCGCATGCTGCTCGCCCGCCTCGTCGGCAACAACGTCAAGCTGAAGATCGACCATGGCCGCGATCTCTGGCCGGTGAGGGTCGACATCAGCCAGTTCGAGCAGGTCGTGGTCAACCTGGCCGTCAACGCGCGCGATGCCATGCCGGAGGGCGGCACGCTGACCGTCCGCACGAAAAACCTCACCGCCGAGGAGACGCGTTCGCTGCCCTATCATCGCGAGCTCGACAACAACGACTTCGTGCTGGTCGAGATCGAGGACACCGGCACCGGCATCGCGCCCGAGGTGCTGAAGAAGATTTTCGAGCCCTTCTTCACCACCAAGGAGGTCGGCAAGGGCACCGGCCTCGGCCTGTCGATGGTCTACGGCATCATCAAGCAGACCGGCGGCTTCATCTTCTGCGAATCGGACGTCGGCAAGGGCACGCTCTTCCGCATCTTCCTGCCGCGTCACGTCGCGGCAGCTCGCGCCGTAGAGGCGGGTTCATCCTCCGCCGACGGCGCAGCGGCGGGCGAAAAACCGTCGAGGGCCGAGATCGCGCAGCTCGCCGCACGGCAGGAGCTGTCGCGCGACCTGTCCGGCTCGGCCACGGTTCTGCTGGTCGAGGACGAGGACGCCGTGCGCATGGGCGGCGTGAGGGCGCTGACGTCGCGAGGCTACACCGTGCACGAGGCGTCGTCAGGCGTCGAGGCGCTGGATATCTATCACGAACTCGAAGGCAAGATCGACATCATCGTATCCGACGTGGTCATGCCGGAAATGGACGGCCCGACCCTGCTCGGCGAGTTGCGCAAGCTCGATCCGGACGTGAAGTTCATCTTCGTGTCGGGCTATGCGGAGGACGCGTTCGCCAAAAACCTGCCCGCCGACGCGAAATTCGGCTTCCTGCCGAAGCCGTTCTCGCTGAAGCAGTTGGCGACCGTCGTGAAGGAAGTGCTGGAAGGAAACTGAAAAACCGGCAGAATGCCGGGAGGAGACGCAGACAGCCGATCGCGAGCGCATTCGAGGGGACGATGACGCCGCATAACGAGGCCTTGCCGGGCGACTTTGCCGAAACCGTGCTGATCCCGGGCGACCCGCTGCGCGCCGAGTGGATCGCGGCGACGTTCCTGGAGGCGCCGCGCTGCGTGAACCGGGTGCGCGGGACACTCGGCTTCACCGGTCTCTACCGGGGCAAGCCGGTGAGCGTGCAGGCGACCGGCATGGGGCGGCCGTCCTTCACCATCTACGTGCACGAACTGGTCGCGGTCTACGGCGTGCGCACCATCATCCGCGTCGGCTCCTGCGGGGCGCTGACGCTCGGCACCCCGCTGCGCGAGGTCTTCATCGCCGAAAGCGCCGTGATGGACACCGATGTGGGGGCGAGCCGACATGTCGGCACGCCGGACCCCGATCTGTTCCGCCGGGCGGTCGAAGTCGCCACGACGCAATCAATCGCCTTTCATGTCGGGCCGATGGTGTCGAGCGACGTCTTCTATCATCCCGAGCCGGAGACCCGGTTCGACCTGCCTGTGTCGAAGGGCATCACCGCCGTCGACATGGAGACCGCCAACCTGTTCGCGCTGTCGCAAAGCCTCGGCTTCCGTGCGCTCTCGGTCTGCACGCTGGTGGACAGCCTGGTCACCGGCGAGGAAACGGCGCTATCTGAACGGCACGAGCTGTTCCGCGGCAGCGCCCTGGTCGCGCTGGAGACGGCGAGGACAGCCGGGTAGCGCTCAGGCGGCTTCGCTGTGCAGCGCCACCAACTCCGCTTCGGCCGGTCGGTGGCCGCGCAGATACAGTGCGCAGGTGGTGCGCAGCATCGAGGCGAAATTCGGGATCTGGCCGTTGATCTCGAGCGCCTCGTCGTAAAGCTTCGAGATGAATTTCGGCGTGCTCAGCCCCTGCGTGACGGCGATCTCATCCAGCAGCTCCCAGAACGTCGCTTCGAGCTGGATGCTGGTGGAATGGCCGCCGATGCGGATGGAGCGGTTGATCTGGCGGTAGCCTTCGGGATCCTGGCCCGCGAATACCCTGCACATTGCGCATCTCCTCCTAGAGCAATTCCGTTTTCTTCGAAATCAACGAAATTGCTGTATTTCTTTGTTTTTTTGCAATTCCGGACGCAAAACCGCTGCACATTTTTGCTGGAATTGCTCTAGATCCTGGTCCTGGCCGGCTGGCCGAGAAGGCCGGCCGGCAGCATTGCCCGTGTGGAACCATATTCCGTCCAATCGGCCGCCGCCGCAATCGCACTTTCGTCCGTCAGGTGTTTTCGGCGGTGGTAACCCGCTGCCACCACAGGCCGGGCGCGCCGGCTCATAATCCGCGCTACTGATGGTTCGACGGAGACGGGTTTGGCCAAGGCGATACACAGCATGATCCGGGTGCTCGACGAAGCGCGCTCGGTGGGGTTTTACCAGAAGGCGTTCGGCCTCGAGATTGCCGATCGACTCGACTTCGACAGCTTTACGCTGGTCTATCTGAGCAACAGAGAAGCCGATTTCGAGGTCGAGCTGACCATCAACAAGGGCCGGACAGAGCCCTACGCATTGGGCGACGGCTACGGCCACATCGCCTTCTCCGTCGACGATCTCGACACCGAGCATGCGCGCTTCGAGGCGGCGGGTTTTGCGCCGCGCAAGATCGTCGAGTTCAACCGCGACGGCGCGCTGCTCGCCCGCTTCTTCTTCGTCGAGGATCCCGACGGCTACAAGATCGAGGTGCTGCAGCGTCAAGGCCGGTTCCGATAGGGCGGCGCGGACGCGGGGTCCGCCAGCCAGCCGCGGCGCAAGGAGGCGCCGTCAGCAAGCAAGGGAGGAAAATATGGTCACCGTATACGACAGGACGCCCGGCATTTCGCGCCGCGAGCTTTTCCGGCGGGGAGCGGGCGCCGGCGCGCTGCTGGTCGTCAGCGGCACGGCGGTGCTGAGCCCGCGCCACGCCTGGGGCCTGGAGACGACGGCGCTCAAGCCGGAGACGATGGCGACGCTGATCCAGATGGCGCGCGACATCTATCCGCACGACCAGGTGCCGGACAGGTTCTACGCCATCGCGGTGAAGTCGCACGACGAGACGGCCGCCAGGGACGCCGCGCACAAGGAGCTGATCGAGAACGGCGTCGCCGATCTTGACCGGCGCTCGGGCGCCGGCGGCTATCGCGGCCTCGGCTGGGAGGAGGAGCGCGTCGCCGTGCTCCGGCAGATCGAGGAGACGCCGTTCTTCCAAGCCGTGCGCGGCGGGCTGGTGGTCGGGCTCTACAACCAGAAGGAGGTGTGGCCGATCTTCGGCTACGAGGGCGAGTCCTATTCCAAGGGCGGCTACATCGCGCGCGGCTTCGACGACATCGAGTGGCTGTAGGGGCGCTCGCCCGGCCGCCGCACGGGCGGCCCGTTCAAGCCTCTGACATCAAGCCTTTGGGAGGAAACCATGGCTGCATCCTATGATCTCAACGACGACAGCGTCGTCGTCATCGTCGGCTCGGGCGCCGGCGGCGGCACGCTCGGCAACGAGCTGGCGCAGAAGGGTATCGACGTCGTCATCCTCGAAGCCGGCCCACGTGTCGAATATGACGCGTTCGTCAATGACGAATGGGAGTCGTTCGCCCAGCTCGCCTGGGGCGATCCGCGCACCACGGCGGGAAGCTGGCGCGTCGCCAAGGATTTTCCCGGCCTGCCCGCGTGGATCGTCAAGGCGGTCGGCGGCTCCACCACGCACTGGGCCGGCGCCTCGCTGCGCTTCCAGGAGCACGAGTTCAAGACGCTCACTCATTACGGCAAGATCGATGGGGCGAACCTGCTGGACTGGCCGATCTCGCTCGCCGAGCTGGAGCCCTACTACGCCCGGGCCGAGGATAAGATGGGCGTCACCCGCACCAACGGCATCGAAGGGCTGCCCGGCAACAACAATTTCAAGATCCTGAAAGCCGGCGCCGACAAGCTCGGCTACAAGGAGTGCCACACCGGCCGGATGGCGATCAATTCGGTCGACCGCGACGATCGCATGGCCTGCCAGCAGACCGGGTTCTGCTTCCAGGGCTGCAAATGGGGCGCGAAATGGTCGACGCTCTATACAGAGATTCCCAAGGGCGAGGCGACCGGGAAGCTGGAGGTGCGGTCGAACGCGCAGGCGGTGAAGATCGAGCACGACGCCTCGGGCAAGGTCACGGGCGTCACCTACGCCGGCAAGGACGGCAAGCTCAGCACCCAGAAGGCGCGCATCGTCGCCGTCGCCGGCAACTCGATCGAGAGCCCGCGCCTGCTGCTCAACTCGGCTTCGTCGCTGTTCCCGGACGGTCTTGCCAACTCGTCTGGGCAGGTCGGCAAAAACTACATGCGCCACACCACCGGCTCGGTCTACGCCATCTTCGACAAGCCGGTGCATTTCTACCGCGGCACAACCATGGCCGGCATCGTCCAGGACGAGGCCAGGCACGACACGTCGCGCGGCTTCGCCGGCGGCTACGAGATGGAAACGCTGGCGCTCGGCGTGCCGTTCATGGCGGCCTTCCTCAACCCCGGCGGCTGGGGCCGCTCCTTCACCACGGCGCTCGATCACTACGACCATATGGCCGGCATGTGGATCGTCGGCGAGGACATGCCGCAGGAGGGCAATGCGGTGACGCTCGATCCCGAGGTCAAGGACAAGTTCGGCATGCCGGTGGCGCGGGTCAGCTTCTCCGACCATCCGAACGACGTCGCCATGCGCGAGCATGCCTACCGGCAGGGCACGGCGCTGTACGAGGCGGTCGGGGCGACCCGCGCCTTCCCGACGCCGCCCTATCCCTCGACCCACAATCTCGGCACCAACCGGATGAGCGAGAAGCCGGGCGACGGCGTGGTCGACAAGAACGGCCAGACGCACGACATCAAGAACCTGTTCATCTCGGACGGCAGCCAGTTCACCACCGGCGGGGCGGAGAACCCGACGCTCACCATCGTCTCGCTGGCGATCCGGCAGGCCGACCATATCGCCAACGAGATGACGGCGCGCAACATCTAGGCCGCTTGCCAGCCGGTCGCTTGACCGGCCGGATCATTTGTCCCGGCAAGGCCCGGGTCCTCCCAGCCGGGGGGAGGGAAGAGCGGCGGCTCTCCCTCCCTCCGGTGCCGCAGGATGGTCAGGAACCGGCGGCTGCCGACTCTGCGCGAATCCAGGCGAGGAACGCTTCGAAGGCGGGCGCCTGGGCGCTACGCTCGGGATAGAGCAGCGCATAGGGCGCGCCGACGCTGAGCGCCCGCGGCGAGGCGCGGACCAGCTTGCCCTCGAGAATCTCCTTCTCCGCCACCTGTTCGGGCACCAGCGCGATGCCGAGGCCGGCGGCGGCCGCCGCCACCAGCATGCCGAAATGCTCGAAACGGTCGCCGCGCAGGATCGGGCGGGGGTCCATGTCGGCGTCGCGGAACCAGTCGAGCCACAGCCGCGGCCGCGTCGCCTGCTGGAGCAGGGGAAGGCGCGCCAGCGCCGCGTCGTCAAGCGGCGCTGCGACGAGGCCGGGCGAGGCGACGACGATCAGCCGCTCCTCCATCAGTGCCTCCCACAGCGTGTTGGCGCCGCGCATGTCGAGCCGCTGCAGAGCAGCGTCGAACGGTTCCTTGTCGAAATCGACCGGATCGAGGCGCGCGGCGATGTCGACCGTAACCTCCGGGCAGATCTCACGGAAGCGGACCAGCCGCGGCACCAGCCAGGCGGTGCCGAAGGAGGGCAGCACCGCCAGCCGGATCAGGTCGCCGCGGCCGCCGAACGCCATGACGGTGGCGGCCGCCTGCTTGAGCCGGTTGAGCAGCCGCTCGGCCTCCGGCAGGAAGGCGCGGCCGGCGTCCGAGAGCACCAGCCGCTGCCGCGCCCGGTTGAACAGCCGCACGCCGAGCCGCGCCTCGAGGCTCGCCAGCGAGCGGCTAACGGCGCTCTGCGTCAGGTTGAGCTCCACCGCCGCGCGGGTCGTCGCTCCCGTCCGCGCGCAGGCGCAGAAGGCGTTGAGCTCGTTCACCGTCGGCAGATAGGCATCGCGCATCGTGATCGGTTCGGCTATGATCGGAACTCATAAGAAGCTGAGATTTCATCGTTAGCATCCGGGTTGCGGATGCGCTAGGTCCGCCCGGCGAGCCGTGTGCCGTAAAGACGAAGGAGAATGCCGATGACCGAAGCGCCGAAGCTCAAGGCAAAGGATCAGCCCGGTCTCGCCGCCTTCGCCTGGGAGGACCCGTTCCTGCTGGAGGAGCAGCTTTCCGAGGAGGAGCGCATGCTGCGCGACGGGGCGCGCTCCTTCGCCGACGACAGGCTGCAGCCGCGCATAATCGAGGCCTTCGCCAATGAGCATACCGACCCGGCGATCTTCCGCGAGATGGGCGAGGCCGGCCTGCTTGGCGTGACCATTCCCGAGGAATATGGCGGCCTCGGCGCCTCCTACGTCTCCTACGGCCTGGTCGCCCGCGAGGTCGAGCGCATCGATTCCGGCTACCGCTCGATGATGTCGGTGCAGTCGTCGCTGGTGATGTACCCGATCTACGCCTATGGCAGCGAGGAGCAGCGGCGAAAATACCTGCCGAAGCTCGCCTCGGGCGAATGGATCGGCTGCTTCGGCCTGACCGAGCCGGACGCCGGCTCCGATCCGGGCGGCATGCGCACGCGTGCCGAGAAGACCGCCAAGGGTTTTCGGCTCTCAGGCTCGAAGATGTGGATATCCAACGCGCCGATCGCCGACGTCTTCGTCGTCTGGGCGAAGTCGGACGCGCATGGCGGCAAAATCCGCGGCTTCGTGCTGGAGAAGGGCATGGCCGGCCTGTCGGCGCCCAAGACCGAGGGCAAGCTGTCGCTGCGCGCCTCGATCACCGGCGAGATCGTCATGGACGGCGTCGAGGTCGGCGAGGAAGCGCTGCTGCCGCATGTCGAGGGACTCAAGGGGCCGTTCGGCTGCCTCAACCGCGCCCGCTACGGCATCAGCTGGGGGGCGATGGGTGCGGCAGAATTCTGCTGGCACGCGGCGCGCAACTACGGCCTGGAGCGCAAGCAGTTCGGCCGCCCGCTAGCGCAGACGCAGCTCTTCCAGCTCAAGCTGGCCAACATGATGACCGAGATATCGCTCGGCCTGCAGGCGTCGCTGCGCGTCGGCCGCCTGCTCGACGAGGCCAAGGCGGCGCCGGAGATGATCTCCATCGTCAAGCGCAACAATTGCGGCAAGGCGCTCGACATCGCCCGCATGGCACGCGACATGCACGGCGGCAACGGCATCTCGGGCGAGTTCCAGGTGATCCGCCACATGATCAACCTCGAGACCGTCAACACCTACGAGGGCACGCACGACGTGCATGCGCTGATCCTCGGTCGCGCGCAGACGGGGCTGCAGGCGTTCTTCTGAGCGCCGGTCGGCGCCTGGCGCCCGACAAGCTCACCATGAGGGCTTCTGGATGAGCGCGCCAATCGCTGTGGGTGAACGCGCAAACAGCCATGATGGCGAGCGAGCCTATAAGTAGCCCTCATGGTGAGCTTGTCGAGCCACGAGGGCGCTGGGCGCAATCTGACATGCCTGCCGGCGACCAACTCGCCGGCGTCAACCGATATCACCCGGCGAAGCGCGGCTCCGGCACGCCCTTGATGCCGAGGCCGTGGATCGCGAACAGGCTGCCGCGCAGGACGCCGTCGCCGGGGAAGCGCGGCAGCGGCGGTTTTGCCATCGAGGTGACGTAGAGGATGTCGAGGTTCGGCCCGCCGAACATGACGCTGGTCACCTTCTTCACCGGCATGTCGATGACACGGTCGACGCTGCCGTCCGGCGCGTAGCGGACCAGCTTGCCGTCATAGACCTGCGCGTTCCACAGAAAGCCCTCGGCGTCGACCGTCGAGCCGTCGGCGGCGCCGCCGCGCGACGTGTCGATCTTCGTGAAGGTGCGCCGGTTGGAGACGCTGCCGGTCTCCTGGTCGTAGTTATAGGCCCATATCTCGCCCGACCAGGAATCGGCGAAGTAGAAGATGTCGCCATCGGGGCTCCAGCACGGGCCGTTGGAGACGATGATGCCAGTCTCCACCTGAGTGACGGTGAAATCCGGATCAAGCCGGTAGAGCGCGCCATAGGGGCCGGTTTCCTGGCTGTCCATGGTTCCGGCGAAGAAGCGTCCCCGGCGGTCCACCTTGCCGTCGTTGATCCAGTTGGTCGGACGGTCGGTTTCGATCTCGGCGACGAGCGGGCATTCGCCGGTCCCGAAATCGAGTGCGTGGAAGCCCTTCGCCAGCGAGCAGATGGCGCCCCTGCCGTCCTTGCGGATGGCGATGGAGCCGACGCGCGACGGCACGTCCCAAGCGCGGATCTCGCGGCCGTCATAGGTGGCACGGAACACCCTCATGCCTGCGGCGTCGATCCAGTAGAGCCGCTGCTGCTCCACGTCCCATAGCGGGCCTTCGCCCAGCGTGGTCTTCACGTCGACGACGACTTCGATCTTCATCAAATAATCCTCCCGAATGGAAACGCTCAGCCGCGGAAGCGCGGCTCCTCGATGCCGCGTACGCCGAGGCCGTGGATGGCGAAGACGAAACCCGCCTCGCGCTCGCGGTGGTATTCGTACTGGAAGGGCCGCGCCATCGACGTGACATAGGCGATGTCGAGGTTCGGCCCGCCGAAGGTGAGGCTGGTGGTGGAATTCACCGGCAGGCCGACGATGCGGTCGACGACGCCGTTGGGGTCGAAGCGGATCAGCCGGCCGGAATAGACCTCGCAGCTCCACAAAAAACCTTCAGCGTCGACGGTGGCGCCATCGGGCAGGCCGCGCTGTTTGTCGAAGCTGGTGAAGACGCGACGCGAGCGGACGTCGCCGGTCGCGGTGTCGTAGTCATAGGCCCAGATGAGCTTTTTGCCGGTGTCGGCGAAATAGAAGGTTTTGCCGTCCGGGCTCCAGCACGGGCCGTTGGAGCAGACGATGCCGGTGTCGAGCGTGTGAACGGACAAGTCCGGATCGAGCCGGAACAGTTTTCCGACCGGCTCGCTCTCCTCGAAGTCCATGGAACCGGCGACGAAGCGGCCCTGGCGATCGACCTTGCCGTCGTTCATGCGCGGCCGCAATTCGCCCGGCTGGGTTTCTGCGATCCGCTCCGCCGCGCCGGTGCCGAAGTCGAAGGCGTAAAAACCGTCGCGCAGCGACAGGATGGCGCCGCCCTTCTTGCGTAGCGCCATGGAGCCGATCGGCTCCGGCACGCTCCAGCTCCGGCGGTCTCCGCCCGAGGCGTCGCAGCTATGGATCGCCGGCCCGTAGGAATCGATCCAGTAGAGCCGCTGCTCGCGGACGTCCCAGATCGGCCCTTCGCCGAGCTGATCCGGTCGGTCGCTCAAGACCTCGATGCGCAGCATGGTGTCCTCCCGGCGCCGGTCAGAACGCGACCTTGTCGCCGCCCTTCAGCTCGAGGATGGCGCGCGCCTCGTCGGGCGTCGCCACCTCCAGGCCGAGACCCTCGATGATCTTGCGGGCGAGCTGCACCTGCTCGGCGTTGGACTTGGCGAGCTTGCCCTTGCCGGCCCACAGCGAGTCCTCCAGGCCGACGCGGATGTTGCCGCCGAGCGCTGCCGCCTGTGCGGCGATGCGCAACTGGCTGGCGCCGGCGCCGAGCACCGACCAGCGGAAGGCATCGCCGAACAGCCGGTCGGCGGTGCGTTTCATGTGCGCCACATCCTCCGGATGGGCGCCGATGCCGCCGAGCAGACCGAACACCGACTGCACGAAGAAGGGCGGCTTCACCAGACCGCGCTCGGCGAAATGGGCGAGGTTGTAGAGATGGGCGATATCGTAGCACTCGAACTCGAAGCGCGTGCCGTTGTCGTAGCAGGTCGCCAGGATGTATTCGATGTCCTTGAACGAGTTGCGGAAGACCAGATCCCTGGTCGCCTCCAGATGCGGCCGCTCCCAGTCGAATTTGAAGGTCTCGTATTTGTCGGCGAGGTGGTAGAGGCCGAAATTGATCGAGCCCATGTTGAGCGAAGCCACCTCCGGCTTGAATTTTGCGGCCGGCTTCACCCGCTCCTCGACCTTCATGTAGGGGCTGCCGCCGCTGGTGATGTTGATCGCGGCATTCGTGCCCTGCTTGATGCGCGGCAGGAAGCGCGCAAAAGCCTCGGGCGTCTGGTCGGGCTTGCCGGTCTCGGGATCGCGGGCGTGCAGGTGCAGGATTGCCGCGCCCGCTTCCGCCGCGGCGATCGCCTCGGAGGCGATCTGGTCCGGCGTGATCGGCAGGTAGGGCGACATGGTCGGCGTGTGGATCGCTCCCGTCACCGCGCAGGTGATGATGACCTTGCCTTTTGCCGTCGAGCCGCTCGACTTGCGGGTGGTCTCGTTCATTCTCCAAACTCCTCGTCGGATTTTCTCTTGTGGGCGGCGAGCGCCATCAGCCGGCGGTCGCGCCAGACCTGCCGCTCGACCAACTTTTCCCGGGGCAGCTTGCCGCGTCGGTCGGCCTCGACCGTCTTCATCACCTCGCCGGCCCAGTCGACGCGGCGCATCATCTGCGGAAAGATGTTGGAATAGATCGACTGGTAGCGTTCGACGTAGTCGCGCACGCCGCCGGGCGCATTGAGGTCGATGGTTTCGAACGGCCCCATGAACGACCAGCGCAGCGCCAGTCCGTCGCGGATGCCGATGTCGACGTCCTCGACGCTGGCATAACCGTCGGCGACCAGCCGGAACGCCTCCTCGAGCAGCGCGCCCTGCATGCGGTTCATGATGAAGCCGTCGAGCTCGCGCGTCATAACCAGCGGCGCGTGGCCTGCCGAGATCAGGAAGGCGCGGGTCTTTTCCAGCGTCTCTGGCGAAGTCCACGGCGCCGGCACCACTTCGGCGGCGGGCACGAGGTAGGGCGGGTTGATCGGATGCACCACCAGGCAGCGGTGCCGGCCGTCGAGATGATCGGTGAAGGTCGAGGGCAGCAGCGCCGAGGTGGAGCTGGCGATCACCGCGTCCGGCCCGGCGCCCGCGTCGATGCGCTCAAAGATGTCGCGCTTGATGTCGCGCTTCTCTGGCGTGTTCTCCTGGATGTGCGTCGCGCCGTCCAGCGCTTCGCCGAGATCGGCGACGACGGCGATGCGAGCCAGTACCTCGTCCGGTGTCTGTCCTCGCAGCAGGTCGTTGGCGGCGAGATCGCCGAGCACGCCGGCGATATAGCCGCGGGCGCCTTCAGTGGCCTCGGGCAGGTGGTCCCACAGCCGCACCTCATGGCCGGCGCGGGAAAAACTGATCGCCCAGGCCCGTCCGATGAAGCCGCTTCCGACGATGGCTACCTTGGTCATGTCCGGTCCTCACAAGGTCTCGACATTGCCGTCGACGCCGAGCGACTGGCCGGAAATGTTGTGGCCGGCATCCGACAGCAGGAAGGCGACCATGGCGGCGACATCATAGGGGCTGGTCATGCGGCGCAGCGAGATGTTCTGCAGATAGCGGCCGGTCATCTCCTCGTGGCTGATGCCGAGCTGGTTGGCGCGCGCGGAGATGACGTTCTCGATGCGCGGCCCTTCGATGATGCCGGGCAGGATGGCGTTGACGCGGATGCCATGCGGGCCGAGTTCCTTGGCGAGGCTCTGGGTAAAGCCGATGACGCCGAACTTCGCGGCGGAGTAGGGGGTGCGGAAAGCGTAGCCGTGCCGGCCGGCGGCCGACGACATGGAGACGATCGAGCCGCCGCCCGCCGCCTTGATCAACGGCACGGCGCGGCGCGCGCACAGGAACTGGCCGGTGAGGCCGACGTCGAGGCAGCGGCGCCAGTCGTCCGGCGAGATCTCGTCGACGCCGCCGGTCGGGCCGGCGATGCCGGCATTGTTGATGAGGGCATCGAGTTCGCCGAATGTCGCCTTCACCGTCTCGAACAGGCGGTCGACGTCAGCCTCGCTGGAAACGTCGGCCTTCAGCGCCGCCTCGACCTTGACCTTGCCGCCGACCGAGGCCAGCGCCTCGTCCGACACGTCGCAGACGATGAGGCGGGCGCCGAGCTTTGCCAGCGTGTCGGCGATCGCCAGGCCGATGCCGCCGGCGCCGGCGGTGACGACCACCCGCTGGCCCTTCAGGCCGCCCAGAAATTCCTCGGCCGAGTCCGGCGCATGTGAGCTCATGATGTTCCTTCCTTCAATGCAGGCGCCGTTCGCGCAGCGCCATGACGGCGCCGAGAACGACCAGACCGTAGAGAATTGCCCGCGTCGCATAGGGCAGGGTGGTGCCGGCAAGCAGCATCTGCAGCGCGGTGAGCAGGAGCACGCCGCCGAGCATGCCGAGGTAATGGCCGCGCCCGCCGGTGATCAGCGCGCCGCCGACGACGACGACGGCGATGGAGGGCAGCAGGTAGTCGTCGCCCATGCCGAGGCTGGCCTGGCCGGAGAAGCCGGTCAGCATGATGCCGACCAGCGCGGCGCAGACGGCCGACAGGACGTAGACGAGGATCAGCGTCTTCTCCACCGCGATGCCGGAAAGCTGCGCGGCGCGGACGCCGTTGCCGATGCCGTAGACGCGGCGGCCGAAGGCGGTGCGTCCCAGAAGCAGAACGGCGGCGGCGGCGAAGGCGATGAGGAAGAACACCACAGGGGTGATGCCGAGAATCCGGCCGGTCATGAACCAGCGCAGCATCGGCGAGGAGAAGCCGGCCGGCGTGCCCTGCGAGTAAAGCAAGGCAAAACCTTGCAGGATGCCGTTGCTGGCGAGCGTCATGACGATCGGCGAGATGCCGAGATAGGCGATGCCGACGCCGTTGGCGAAGCCGATCGCTACGGCCATGAGCAGCACGGTGGGCAGCGCATAGACGAGGGCGGCGTCCGAGCCGTTGACCATGCCGGCCAGCACGATGCCGGAAATGCCGATGGTCCATGGCACGGAGAGGTCGAGCCCGCCGGTGAGGATCACCGTGCCCTGGCCGAGCGCCAGGATGGCGAGGAAGGAGGACAGCACCAGCAGCGAGTTCCAGTAGCCCGGATTGAAGATGGCGCGGCCGAGCCAGAACTGGGTGACGACGACGACCACCAGCAGGCAGATGTAGGCCGGCAGGGCGTAGCGCAGCGTCTCGGCATGGCGAATGTGGAAGGGCGGCCGCGTCGCCGATTCCTTCGCCTCGCGGACCGGCGCGGCGATGCGCAGCCGCCGGTCGACCCGGTCGAGCTGCGACGGCAGCATGCCGGCGCGCCAGGCGTCGAAGCGGGCTTTCGCCGCGCGAAGTTGCTGGGCGAGCACCGAGCCGTGCGAGATCGAGCCGGCCAGCACGGCGAGGATGAGGATGGTGCCTTCGGCGATGGTCGAATAGTAGGCCGAGACGTTGAGCACCAAGAGGATGTTGACGACCATCATCAGGATGTAGGCGCCGAAGACCGTGCCGACCGGCCCGCCCTGGCCGCCGCCGAGCCGGGTGCCGCCGACCACCACCGCCGCGAACATGGCGAGCAGCAGCGGGTTGCCGACCAGCGGGTCGCCGCTGCCGGTCTGGGCGCTGATGAAGACGCCGGCCAGTCCGTAGCAGCCGCCGGCGATGACGTAGACGAGGAATTTGGTGAGCACGACGTTGACGCCGACGGCGGCCGCCGAATCCGCGTCGCTGCCGACCGCGTAGAGCGCTGTGCCGAAGCGCGTGCCCTTTAGCCAGAGCCACAAAAGCAGCACGACGCCGATGACGACCAGCGGCATCGGCAGCCAGCCGGAAATCGCGTCGCCCAGATAGAAGGCGCCGAGGTCGGGCGAAACGCCGCCGCCGGGCTTGTCCATGACCAGCAGGGTGACGCCTTGCAGGATGAACATTGTGGAGAGCGTCACGACGATCGGCTGCATCCTGAGCACGGCGATGAAGAAGCCGTTGAAGGCGCCGACGCACGCGCCGATGCCGATGCCGGCGAGCGTCCACAGGGCGACGCTGGCGGGCGCCATCGGGTCCATACCGGAGGCGAGCACGACGTTGACCAGCGAGATGACGGCGCCGGCCGACAGGTCGAAGCCGCCCGACAGGATGACGATGGTCTGGCCGATCGCAGCGATCGCCGAGGTGGCGCCGCCCGACGACAGGAAGGAGATGTCGAAATAGGTTAGCGGTCCGGCGCTGATCCAGTCGACGAGGAACAGCAGGAGCGCGAAGACGGCCGCGGCTATCAGCGCGCCGCGGTTTTTTGCCACCGCGCGGCGCAGTCCGGTGCTGCGGGAGGCGGTCGAGGGCAGGGCGGTGTCGGTCATGCCGCCACCGCTTCGCGCACGTGGTCCTGCCCCAGCGCCGGCCGCATGATCGCCGGTTCGGTGATGGCTTCGCCCTCCAGTTCGGCGGCGATGCGCCCGTCGTAAAGCACCAGCACCCGGTCGGAGAGATGCACCAGCTCGGGGATTTCCGTCGAATGCAGCAGGATCGAGCCGCCCGCCGCCACATAGTCGCGCATCATCACATAGAGCTCGTGCTTGGTGCCGACGTCGATGCCGCGCGTCGGATCGAAGAGAAGAAGGATGCGGCTCTGCGCCACCAGCCATTTGGCGATGGCGATCTTCTGCTGGTTGCCGCCGGAAAAGGCGCCGGCGCGCGTCCACAGCGCGCGGCGGTCGACCTCGACCGTCGAGAAGGCCGCATCGACGGCCTGCGTCTCGGCCGGGCCATCGATCAACCCGAATCGGGTGAAGCGCGACACCACCGGCAAGGTGGCATTCTGGCGCCCTGACAGTTTCAGGAACAGCCCCTCCGACTTGCGGTCCTCGGGGACCAGCCCGATCGCCATATTGGGGCGCAGCGCATCGGCGGGCGAGGCGAGCGAGACTTTCCGGCCGTCGACCAGGACGGCGCCGCGCTCGATCTCGGCCATGCCGAAGCAGGCCAGGAACAGGTCCTGCTGGCCCATGCCTTGCAGGCCGGCGACACCGAGAATCTCGCCCTTGCGCAGGTCGAAGGAGGCGCCATCGAGTTTTCTGCCGACCTTGAGGTCGCGCACGCCCAGTACCGGCGCGCCGAAAGCCAGCGCGCTATCGGGTTTTGGCGGAAAGGTCTGCTCGATCGAACGGCCGATGATCTTTTCGATCACGTCGGCGTCGGAAATCGCCTTCGCCGGCGCCGTCACGATGTGGCGGCCGTTGCGCAAAATGGTGAGCGTGTCGCAGAAGGCGCGCACCTCGCGCATGCGGTGGGTGATGAAGACGATTGTCGTGCCCGCCGCCTTCAGCCGGGCGATGATGTCGCCAAGCCAATCCACGTCGCGGCCGGCGAGCGTCGAGGTGGGCTCGTCGAGCAGCAGGATTTTCGGCTTGCGGTAGACGGCGCGGGCAATCTCGATTTTTTGGCGGACCGACAATTCGAGCGTGCCGACTTCGGCGTCGAGGTCGACGGAGAAGCCGAGATCCTCGATGTGGCGCTGCACCGACTTGCGCGCCGCGGCGCGGCGGACGAGACCGGTGATGCCCATCGGCGCATAGGGCAGCAGCATGTTGTCCAGCACCGAAAGGTCGCGCACCAGGGTCATTTCCTGGAAAGCGGTCTGGATGCCGTGGGCATGGGCGGATCGCGGCGAGGCGAGCGCGGCGTCCTGTCCCAGGATGCGCACATGCCCCTCGCTCGGCCGCACCAGCCCGGACAGCAGCTTGACCAGGGTCGACTTGCCCGCCCCGTTCTCGCCGAGCAGGGCATGTACGCTACCCTGGACGATCGAGAAGGAGACGCCGTCGAGCGCGACCGTCGGGCCGAACGCCTTGCGGATGCCGTCGACCTCGACCGCCGGAATTGTTTTGTCACTCGTCATTGCATCGGCTGCCGCAATTCTACCCGGTCCAGTTGGAACCCGAAAACCGCCGACGCGAGGTCGACGTTCGAAGGCGCACCGCAGGGGACAGTTTACTTTCTTTCGGCAGAAAGGCCGCAGTGGCCCAGAAGTCGCGCGGGCCGAAAAAAGTAAACTGTCCCCGGCATTTGCGCCGGTTCGGCCGCGCACGTCCCAGACCGTTTTCGGGTTTCCGGGCGGACCAAGTATCACTCGTATCTGGCGAGGCGCGATCCAAAAAATCCGCACCTCGCCACGATCAGCCTGGAGGCTCAGTCTTCGGGCTGGCCGACCAGCGCGGCGTTGAGGCCGATCTCCGGCGTCTGGTCGGAGAAGATCGAGGCAAACCAGCCGGGATTGCTGACCAGCGCCGGCTTGAAGGCGTTGCAGCCGGCCTTCATCTCTTCCCACGTGCCTTCCTCGCAGAGCTTGATCGTCTCGTTGGTGACGAGCGGCAGCGGCAGGATGGTCTTCTTCGGCACCTCCTTGCCTTCCAGCGCGGCGACGGCGAGTTTCAGCGCCAGCGCGCCGGAATAGGGCGGCGAGGCGTAGGAGATGCGCGGCGCGCCGAGCGGCGCGTAGGGCGATGCGGCACCCTCGACTTCGGTGCTTTCCGGCAGCATCTGGATGCGGCCGCCGTTGGAGCCTTCGCCGGCGCAGGGCAGCAGTTCGCTGGTCTTCTTGCCGGCCTCGAGCTGCATCGAATTGGCGGTGAAGCAGCCGACCTGCATCCACAGCCCGTCGATGTCGTCCCAGGAGCGGGTGCCGAGAATCTTCGACAGTTCGGTGCGCGCCACGGCCTGGCTCCACATGCCGATCGCTTCGGCGACGATCTTGATGTCGGGGTGTTTTGCGAACACCTCCTTCGCCGCCTTGGTGCGCAGGTCGTCGACGGAGGTGCCGGGCACGCCGGTGATGGCGACGATCTCGCCCTTGCCGCCGAGTTTTTGCACCAGCCACTCGGCAGTCACCCGGCCCGCCTCCTCCTGATCGATATGGACGTTATAGGCGCACGGTTCCGTGATCTCGGCGTCGTAGGCGAAAACCTTCACGCCCTTGTCGCAGGCGTTCTTCACGACCTGGTTGAGCGCGGTCGGCGAGATCGGGAAGATGACGATCGCCTCGGCGCCGGCCTGCACCATGGCGTTGATCTGCTGGATCTGGCGCTGGGCGTTCGGCCCGGCGACCTGGACCTGAAGGTCGACCTTGTCGGCCAGGCTTGGATGCGCCGCCATGGCCTTCACCATGTTGGCGGCCTCTGCCTGCCAGTCATTGCCGATGAAGCTCATGCTCAGGAAAATCTTGTGCTTTTCCTGCGCCTCGGCCGCCGAGGCGAGGCAAAGCGCGCTCGCGGCCATTCCGGCCAGCAGCCCGAGCTGCCGGACCCTTGATCCGATACCCATAAAAATCCTCCACCCTTGTTCCGGACGAATCCGCAGCGGGTCGCGGCCCGCTTGCCATCCAACGATGGGAAAGCTAGCATCATTTGATCAAAGATCAATGATAGAAAGCAGGTGGTCGCAACTTTCTCCGGCTTGACGTGCCGGCCCGGGCTTGCAATGCGGGAGAGGGAGGCGGCGGCAATGATTCATGGCAAGCGCTGACTTCAAGAGGCCTGGTTTCGACGTCGTCCCGCTGACGCGCGACACGCTCCAGGACCGTGTGTTCGAAAACATCACCGAGCTCATCCTCGACGGCAGCCTGGTGCCCGGCGAGATGGTGACGGTCCAGAGCCTTGCCAGCGCCTTCGGCGTCAGCCCGATGCCGGTGAGAGAGGCGTTGCGCCGGCTGATGGCGGCCAATGCGCTGACCGTGGTCTCCGGCCGTTCGATCGGCATACCGAAGCTCAGCCGCGAGCGCCTGACCGACCTTCGCAACGTCCGCTTCGAGATCGAGGCGATCGCCGCCGCCTGGGCGGCGGAGCGCCGCACCGAAGCCGACATCGAGGTTTGCGCGAAACAGTTCGAGAAGCTGGACGCCGCCAACGCCGAAGGCAACGTCAAGGCCTATCTGCGCGCCAACTACGCCTTTCATTTCGCCATCTACCGCGCCGCAGGCTCCGACAATCTGCTCAAGATCATCGAAAACCTCTGGCTGCAGATCAGCCCGTTCTTCAACATGCTGCACGGCTCCGGCAATTATTCCACCGCCAACACGCATCACAAGGAGATGCTGGAGGCGCTGAGGGGCCGGGATGCCGACGCGATCAGGCGGGCCGTGCGCGCCGACATCGACGCCGCCTACCATGTGCTGGAAGGGCTGCTCTGAGCCCGGCAGCTTTCTTCGCCTTGCTTTGGTTTCACTGTCCGGTGTCACAGCACAGGCCGTTGACAATTTTGACGAATTTGCCGCTCTTGCCGTGTCTCCCCGACGATGATGGAGACAATGACGATGATGCATTTTCCCTATGTGGGCTCCGGCCCTTATTGCTACGCCAACGCCTTTGCGATGATGCTGGGCAGGCGGGCGCCGTCCACCGCGGTCATCGAGTTCGCCACCGGCAGCCCGTTCGGCATGCAGCTGGTCGGCGGCACCCTGCCGTTCTTCGACCCTTATGGCTGGACGCCGGAAGCCGGCTTCGACGATGCGCTCGCTGCCCTGGGTTGGACGTCTGACGTCGAGCGCGGCCGCGATGTGGACGACGCTCTCTCCCGCCTTCATACCGCGCTTGCAGCCGGCCCTGTATGGATCGGTCCGGTCGAGATGGGTCATCTCAGTCACCAGCCGAACATGACCGGGCCGATCGGCGCCGACCACTACGTGGTGGTTCTCGAAGTGGCGGACGGGCGCGTGCTCATGCACGATCCGCAGGGCTATCCCTATGCGACGCTGCCGCTGGCTGAGTTCATGGCCGCCTGGCGCGCCGAAACAGTGGGTTACGGCTCACCCTTCACGCTGCGCAGGAATTTCCGGCAGATCGCGGAGGTTGCGGAGGAGGAGGTGATCCGCGCTGCCCTGCCGGCGGCGATCCGCTGGCTGTCGATGCGCGAAGCTCCGCGAATGCCGGAAGGCAGCTGCGGCAACGGCAAGGCGGCGGAGAACCTGGCCGACAGGCTCGAAGCGGGCTGCGATGACGATCTGCGCGGCCATCTGATCCATTTCGCGGTGCGGGTCGGCACCCGGCGCGCCGACGACGCCGCAACCTGCCTCGCCCGGATCGGCCTCGCAATGCCGGCGGACATCATGGCTCGGCAGGCACGCCTCATCGGCTCGCTGCAGCACCCGCTTGTCGCCGGAGACGATGCGGGCGCGGCCGTGATCCTGCGCTCGCTCGCACCCGTCTATGGCGAACTGCTGGCGGCGCTGGAGGGGCGGGCCTGACCCGTCACTCCAGCTCCGCCGCCTCCAGGCGCATGCACACCGCCCGCGTCTCCGTGTAGGCGTTGATCGCCTCGGAGCCGAATTCGCGGCCGAGGCCGGACAGCTTGTTTCCACCGAACGGCACGGCCGTGTCGAGTATGTTGTGGGTGTTGATCCACACGGTTCCGGCGTCGATCTGGCTCGCCAGCAGATGCGCCTTGTTGACGTCGCGGGTCCAGATGCTGGCGCCGAGGCCATAGACGGTGTCGTTGGCGAGCGCCTTGATCTGCCGCAAATCCCTGACCGGCATGGCGAGCACCACCGGCCCGAACACCTCCTCGCGGGCGATGCGCATGTCGGGTCGGCCGTTCTTGAGCACGGTCGGCCGGTAGAAATAGCCGGCCCGCTCTTCCCTGGCCGCGCCCGCCAGCGGCTCGGCGCCCTCGGCGATGCCGCTCTGGACCAGGCCGGAGACGCGCTCGATCTGGCGGGCCGAGATCAGCGGCCCGAGCTGCGTTTCGGCGCTGAAGCCGTTGCCGAGCTTGAGCTCGCCGGCGATCGTCGCGACGCCGCTCGTGACCTCGTCGAAGATCGCTTCTTCGACGAATAGGCGCGAGCCGGCGGTGCAGACCTGGCCGGAGTTCGGGAAGATGGCGTTGGCGGCGCCCGGGATCGCCTTGTCGAGATCGGCGTCGGCCAGGATGATCGTCGGCGACTTGCCGCCGAGCTCCAGGGTTACGCGCTTCATCTGGGCGGCCGCCGAGGCGAGGATGCGCTGGCCGGTCGCGGTCGAGCCGGTGAAGGCGATCTTGCGCACCAGCGGATGCTCGACAAGCGCCTGGCCGGTCGCCGCGCCATAGCCGGTGACGATGTTGATGGCCCCCTCGGGGATGCCGGCCTCGAGGATAAGCTCGCCCAGCCGCAGCGTGGTGAGCGACGCCTCCTCCGACGGTTTCAGCACGATGGTGCAGCCGAAGGCGATAGCCGGCGCGATCTTCTGGATCGCCTGGCCGATCGGGAAATTCCATGGCGTGATGCCGGCGACGACGCCGAGCGGGCGGCGCTCGGTATAGGCGCGGTAGGTGCCGCCGTCGTCGAAGAAGGGCGATAGCGCAAGATATTCGCCCGCCATCTTGGAACTCCAGCCGCCATAGTAGCGCAGCGCGTCGACCGAGAATTTCAAGTCGACATTCCGCGTCACGAAATAGGGCTTGCCGCTGTCCAGCGTCTCCAGCCGGGCGATCTCCTCGGCATCGCGTTCGATCAGCAGCGCCAGCTTCTCTAGCAGGCGCCCGCGGTCGAGCGGCCGCATCTTCTGCCAGGGACGGCTTTCGAAGGTGCGCTGTGCCGCCTGGACGGCGAGGTCGACATCGGCGGCCGAAGCGGCGGCGATCGTCGCGATGCGCTCCTCCGTCGCCGGGTCGAAGACCGGGATGGTTTCGCCCGACGATGCGGGGCGCCATTGCCCGTCGATCAGCAGCCTTCCCTCGGGAATGCGTACCGGGGCTCCGCCTTCCCGTTCGATCGTATTTTTCATGTCTTCCTCCGGTCTCTTAACGTGGCACCGCAAATCTCTGGCCGCGAACGTAGTTCCAAATGCGCCGGCGCCGTCAGCGCCGCAGCTTGTAGCCGACGCGCTCCCGGTCCCAGGCGCTTGCGGTGATGCCGGCCTGCCGCAGCACGGTCTTGCGGATCTTGCCGTTTTCGGTGAGCGGCAGAGCGTCGACGAAGTCGAGGTAGCGCGGCACCGCGAAATAGGCGAGGCGCCCGGCGCAGAAGTCGAGCAGCGCGACCGGGTCAATGCGCTCACCGGGAGCCGGGACGATCGAGGCCATGACCTCGTCCTCGCCGAACTCGGACGGCACCGAATAGACGGCGCAGGAGGCGACCGCCGGGTGCGACAGCAGCACCTGCTCGACCTCCCAGGACGAAACATTCTCGCCGCGGCGGCGGATGGCGTCCTTCATGCGGTCGATGAAGCGGAAGGTGCCGTCGACATCGCGCGCGACGCGGTCGCCGGTGTGGAACCACAGATTGCGCCAGGCTTCGACCGTCTTCTCCGGCATGCCGAAATAGCCGGTGGCGAAGGCGAATGGCTCGTCCGCCCTGAGTACCAGCTCGCCGGACTGGCCGTCGCCGACCTCGACGTCGTCCTCGTCGACGATGCGGGCCTGAAAACCGTCGACCAGATAGCCCATGGTGCCCGGATGTTTCGACGGGATGTCGCCGGCGAAGACGAAATTGGTCTCGGTCGAGCCGTAGGCGTCGAGCAGCGGCACGCCGAAACGGTCGAAGAAGGGTTGGTGGAAGCGGCCGGGAACGCCGCCGCCGAGCGCCACCCGCATTCGATGCGAGCGGTCGGCGGTTTCGGCCGGCCGGCTGAGCAGGATCGCCGCCATCGCGCCGAGCAGGTAGCCGACGGTCGCCTTGTGTTTTGCGGCGGATGCCCAGAAGGCCGAGGCCGAGAATTTCCGCTCCAGCACATAGGTGGAGCCGGTCAGCAGCGCCTGCCAGAAGCAGTTGAGCGCGTTGGTGTGGAAGAGCGGCAGGGTTGTGAACAGCACGTCGCCGTCGCGGATGCCGAGGCCGCGCGCCGTGTTGACGCCCCACCAGAAGAACTGCGCCTGCGGGCAGCACACGCCCTTTGCCGGGCCGGTCGTCCCCGATGTGTAGAGGATGGCCAGCGTGTCGCTCGGCTTGCCGGTTGCTGGTGCCGGTGCGGGCGGGTAGGGCGGCATCGGCTCGGCCGAGCTTCCTCCGATCTTTGTCCCAGGCTCGCCGCCGATGAGCCAGATCGCCGGCATGGTAGCCAACTCGGCCGCGCAGTCGCCGAAGGCGGCCGAGAGGTCCGCTTCGACGATCAGCAGCCTGGCGCCGCAATTGCCGAGGACGTGGCGCAGCTGCGGGCCGCGCGCCGCGGTGTTGATCGGCACCAGCACCGCGCCGATCCAGCCGCAGCCGAGGAGCAGCTCCAAAAATTCCGGGCGGTTCGAGCAGAAGATCGCCACCCGGTCGCCATGGCCGATGCCGGCCGACGCCAGGAGTGCGCCGGCGCGCGCCGCCCTGTCGCGCATCTCGAGATAGGTCCAGGACGAGTCCTCGAAGGCGAACAGCGTCCGCGATCCGAAAGTGCGCGCCTGCGCTTCCAGAACCTCGGCCAGGCAGCGCCTGTGCGCCGGAAACCGGGCAGGGAGCGATGCGGCCGGCTCGGTATGTGCGGGGGCTATGCGCTGCGCTTCCGGCATCCCGGCGCTCCTACAGGCTGATGACCGCGGCCTTGATCCTGGTGTGGTCGAGCACCGACTGCTCGCCGAGATCGTGGCCGACGCCGGAATTCTTGGTGCCGCCGAAGGGCAGGGCGGCGTCGAGCACGTTGTGGACGTTGACCCAGACGTTGCCGGCCTTGAAACCCCTGATGAAGCGGTGGACGCGGCTGATGTCGCGGGTCCAGACGCTGGCGCCGAGGCCGTATCGGGAATCGTTGGCGAGGCTCAGCGCCTCGGCCTCGTCGGCGAAGCGCGACGCCACCAGCACCGGGCCGAAGATTTCCTCCTGCACCACGCTCATGGCCTGCGTCGTGTCGACCAGCACGGTCGGGCGCACATAGCTGCCTGGATGGTCGAGCGCCTCGCCGCCGGTCAGCACCGTGGCGCCGTCGCGCCTGCCGGCCTCGATGTAGCCCAGCACCCGCTCCTGCTGCGCCTTGCTGACCAGCGGTCCCATCTGGGTTTCGGGGTCGAGCCCGGGCCCCAGCCGGATCGACCGGGCGATCTCGGCGACGCCTTCGATGACCTTGTCGAATATGGATCGGTGCACGTAGAGCCGCGAGCCGGCGCAGCAGTTCTGGCCGTGATTGGCGAAGATCGCCCAGGCGGCGGCGGGGATCGCCTTGTCGAGATCGGCGTCGTGCATGACGACGACCGGCGACTTTCCGCCGAGCTCGAGATTGTATGTCTTGAACGCCACCGCCGCTCTCGCGGCGATCAGCCTGCCGGTGGCGGTCGAGCCGGTGAAGGATATCTTGTCGATGCCGGGATGGCCGACGAGCTGCGCCCCGGTGCCGGCGCCGGAGCCGGTGACGACATTGACGACGCCGGCCGGGAAGCCGGCCTCCAGCGCGAGATCCGCCAGCCGCAGCGCCGTCAGCGGTGTCGGTTCGGCCGGCTTCAGCACCACCGTGCAGCCGGCGGCAAGCGCCGGCGCCAGCTTCCACACTGCCTGGCAGAGCGGCACGTTCCACGGCACGATGCCGGCGACCACGCCGACGGGCTCGCGGGTGGTGAAGGAGAAGAACTCGCCCGACGGGATGTAGGGCGCGGAAATGTCGACCGTGCGTCCCTCGATCTTGGTCGCCCAACCCGACATGTAGCGCAGCACATGGGCGGAGAACTCGACATCGATCAGTTTCGTGGCGCCGATCAGCCGGCCGCTGTTCACCGTCTCCAGCTCGGCCAGCTCGCGGCCGCTCTGCTCGATCAGCTCGGCGAGCTTCGCCATGGCGTGGGCGCGCTCATAGGGGCGCATGCGCGGCCACGGCCCGCTTTCCAGCGCCGCGCGCGCCGCGAGCACGGCCGCGTCGACATCCGCCGCGCTGGCTTCCGGCACGCGGCCGACCTCTTTGCCCGAGCTCGGATCGATCAGCGCCACGGTCGCGTCGCCGGTGGAGGCGACGGGCTTTCCGCCGATCCGCAGCCTGTGCTCCTGCGCCAGGAACGCCCGGCTGGCTTCTCCGAGCAGGGCGAAGTCGTTGCTGTAGGCGTTCATGTCTGCCGACCTTTCCCGGTTGTCTTCACCATCCGCTTGCCTTCCTCGCCGCTCAGCCGCCGACCAGCGCGACGACCCTTAGCGGGCTGCCCGAGCCGTGCAGGATCTTCAGCGGCGCGGCGAAGACGAGCGCGCCGACCGGAGGCAAGAGGTCGAGATTGGTCAGGCATTGCAGCCCGTAGCGGCCGGCGCCGTGCAGAAAATGATGAGCGGGGTAGGGCGGGTCGAAATGCCCTGCCTGGCCGGCGTCTGTGCCGATCGTCTCGGTGCCGAAGCCGATGATGCCGCGCTCCTCGACCAGCCAGCGTATCGCCTCGGCGTCCGGACCGGGCGTGTGCGCGCCATCGTCGGCGAGGTTGGCGTAGTCGCGACCGCTCTTCTTCGACCAGTCTGTGCGCATAAGCACCCAGCTCCGCACCGGGATGCGGCCGTGCCGCGCTTCCCAGTCGAGCACATCCTGGCGGGTCAGCAGGAAATCGGCGTCCTCGGCCGCTTGGCGCGCGCAGTCGATGACGCAGGCGGGCGCCAGCATGTCGGCGGTGGGCAGCGTGTCCACCGTGTTGAGCGGCAAATCCTTGCCGGTGAACCAGTGCACCGGCGCGTCGAAATGCGTGCCGGTGTGCTCGCCGAAGGAGATGTTGTTCCAGTACCAGGCAGGGCCGTCGCCGTCGTAGCGCGAGATGCACTCCATGCGGAACGGTGCGGACTGGCCTAGTTCCGGCGGCATGACGATGGTGGGGAAATCCGGGGAGAGCGTATGCGTGAGGTCGATCAGCCTGACGCCGCCGCCGGCGATCGCGGCGGCGAGGGAGGCGAGCAGATCGGTGGAAGGAAGATTACCCGGTGTGGTCACTGGCCGATCTCCCGTTCGAGCGCCTTGGGATTTGCTACCAGGCGATCCCTGATGTCGTTGGCGACGTCGCCGACATAGACCTCCTCCAGCCCGCGCCGCAGGCCGTCGACCACCGCTGTGGCGAGCGCGGCGGGCGCCACCTTGGGCGGCGGCAGGGTCTGGAACCATTCGGTGTCGAGCGGGCCGGAGAAGGCGTTCATGAGCTTGACGCCGCCGCGCGCCAGCTCCGCCCGCAGCCAATGCGACAGCGACAGGCAGGCGGCATGCGACACCGACAGGCTGCCCAGCGCCGGCAGGTTGGCGAGCGCATGGACCGACAGCAGGTTCACCCAGGCGGCGGCGCCATGCCGGCCGTCGGCACCGCGGGCAATCATCACCGGCGCGAAGGCACGGGCGAGCCGCATCGCGCCGAATAACGTCGCCTCCATCGCCTCGCCCATGCGCAGCGTGGCGCCGGCATCGAACAGATGTCCCGGCCGCGTGTGGTCGGCGGTGTTGATCAGGATATCGACCTTGCCGCCGATGTCGGCGGCAAGATCGACGACCGACCGCTCGTCGGTCGGGTCGAGCGGCACAAGTTTGAGGCCGCCGATCCGCCGCAGCGCCTGCTCGCCGGGAAATGGCTTCCACTGCTCACTGATGCCGACGAAGATCTCGCGCGCGCCGGCCTCAGCCAGGGTTTTGGCGAGCGCCTGGCCGACCGGGCTGCGGCCGTCGGTGATCAGGATGCGCCGCTGGTTGGGGTCGGCGGTTATCTCCCGCCATTGCAAATCGTCTTGCATGTCTGGCGTCCTCGAAATGGGGTTTGCGAACAGCACGGCCTGGCCGCCGCGGTCGAGTTGCAGCGACATTTTCACCCGCTCGCCCTCGGCGCAGTCGCCATGGATGTGCGCGATCGCCTGCGGGCCGCAGTCCAGCGTGACGATCCCGGTCCGCCAGGGCATGCGCTCGCGGAAATAGCTGTCAGCTGTCACATGCACGGTGGTCAGCGCCGCCAGCACGCCGCCGGTGGGCGCATCGACGAATGGCAGCCGGTCGCTCAGGCAGCGCGGGCAGGCGTCGCGCGGCGGGTAGGTGAAGGCGTGGCATTCGGCGCAGCGCTGGATGGCGAAGCGGCCTTCCGCCGCCGCGCGGGTCAGGCCGTGCGCGGTTCGGCTGCGGGGAGCGGGCGGCAGCAGCGGCTGGCGCGTGCGCTCCAGCGGGTTCTTGCGCTTCGGCTTGGCGATCGGCTTCGTCATGCGCCGGCGCCCGCGAAGATCACGGCGCCGGAGGAGAGGCCGCGGTCGTAGTTGATCATGCCGAAGCCGGAGGCGAGCCCGATCCGCGCGCCCGCAACCTGCGTCGGCCCGGCGATGTTCATCACCTGGCGCATGCATTCGACGATGCCGAGATGGCCGCCCGCCGCCCCCGCCTGGCCGACCGACAGCTGGCCGCCCGAGGTGTTGTGCGGAAAGCTGCCGTTTATCGTGAAGCCGTGTTTTCGGACGAAATCCGGGCCTTCGCCCTTCTCGCAGAAGCCGAGATCCTCGAACTGCATCATCGAGATGACCGGATAGTCGTCATAAGTCTGCACCACGTCGATGTCGGCGGGGGCGATGCCGGCCATGGCGTAGAGCTCGCCCGCATCCCGCGCCCAGCCGCCGCGCACCTGGATCGGATCATCGGCGAAGGCATGGTGGCGCTCGATGGTGGAGAGGATCTTTGCCGACGGCAGGCCGAGCGCGCGTGCCGTCTCCTCGCGCATGACGAGGAAAGCCTCGGCGCCGGCGCAAGGCATGACGCAGTCGAACAGGTGGATCGGCTCGGCGATCGGCCGGGCCGCGAGATACTGGTCGAGGCTGAGCGGCTTCTTCATCAGCGCGTGGGGATTGCGCAGCGCGTTGTCGCGCTGGGCCACGCACAGCTTGCCGAAATCCTCGCGGCGGGCGCCGAACTGCCGCATGTAGTTGCGGGCGATCAGCGCGAAGCTGGCATTGGGCCCGCCGGCGCCATAGGGATAGACCGCATCCTGGGCGAAGCGGGAAAAATTCGACAGCGTCTTGCGAAAAGTGTCGACGTGGTTGGTGTCGCCGGCCACGCAGGCGACGATGTCGGCGTCGCCCGCCTGCACGGCGCGGGCCGCGCGCCGCAGCGACAGGACGCCGGAGACGCCGCCCATCGGGATGGTGTCGAGCCAGCGCGGCGACAAGCCGAAATGCTGGGTCAGCCCGACGGCGCTGTCCGGCGCGATGGAAAAACTCGCGACGGAAAACCCGTCGAAATCGCGATGGCTGATCCCGGAGCCGTCGGCGAGGGCGCGCAGTGCCCGGCCGATCCACCACTGGCCGCTTTCGATCGAATAGCGCTGATAGGGCACGGTGACGGGGACAGTCGCGACGACGCCGTCGTAGGACTGCCGCTTGCTCTTTGCTGCGCCTGTCCCGTTCATCGGCTCATATCCGGATGTCCGCCGCGCTCATTGCCCTTCGCCCTTGCGCAGCGCCGTCTTGAAATCCCTGAGATCGATGGCCAGCCCTTGCCGCACCAGATCGGCGGCCATCGCCTTGATCTCGCCGCGCTGCAGTTTTTGGGTCGAGCCGAGCGGCAGGTCGTCGACGAAGGCGGCGTAGCCCGGCAGCTTGTGGTAGGAGAGGCGCGCCGCGCCCTGGCGGACGATCTCCTCGGCCGTCGTCCTGGGATCGCTATGGCGACCATTCGCCGTGACGAAGAAGGCGAACACCTCCTCGCCGCGCAATTCGTCCGGGACGGGCGTGACGGCCACCGCTTTCAGCGTCTCGTCGCTTGTCAGCGCCGCCTCGACCTCGAGCACGGCGATGTTCTCGCCGCTGCGGCGCACGATGCTCTTCTTGCGGTCGAAGAAGTAGAGCAGGCCTTTGTCGTCCTCGAAGACGAGATCGCCGGTGCGGAACCAGCCGCCGGTCCATGCCTCCTCGGTCGCCTGCTCCTCCTTGAGGTAGCCGCTGAAGAAGCCGTCCCTCGGGTCGGGGCCTTCGGCCCGCACAATCAGCTCGCCGGGCTCGCCCCTGGCGACCGGCGCACCGTCGTCGCCGACGATCCTGTACTCCATGCCTTCGCGCGGCCGGCCGATGCAGCGCTGGCCGGGCGTGTAGTCGTCGCAAGCCGTGGTAGTCGTGGCGCGGCCGCCGGTCTCCGTCATCGCCCAGGCCTCGACGATTGGGATGCCGTAACGCCGCTCGAACTCGATCTTGTGGGCGGCGTCGACGCCGGGGCCGAGCGCGAATTTCACCTTGTGCGCGGTCTCTTCCGGCGTCTCCGGCAGCTGCAGCAGGATCGCCGGGATGACGCCGAGGAAATGCGCGATCGTCGCCTCGGAATCCTTCACCGTCCGCCACCAGCGTTTTGGATGGAAGCGGTCGAGCGGCACGATGGCGCCACCCCTGACGATCATGCCGAGCGCGGTGCAGCCGAGCGCGTTCATGTGGAACATCGGCAGCGGCGTCAGCGCGACCTCACGGCCGTCCTCGACCTCGGCGATGCCGCCCTGAGTCACGTACCAGTCCGCCAGCGTCATGAAATAGCTGTTGGAGAGCATGCAGCCCTTCGGCTTGCCGGTGCTGCCGGAGGTGAACAGCAGCGCGCATTCGTCCTGCGGCTCGCCATACCGGCGCTCGGCTCGTGTGCCGGCCGGCGGGATATCGTCGGTCGTGTCGATGACCCGTACCCGCGGGTCGGAGAAGGTACGCAGCGCCGGCGCGTCCCTGGCGTAGGTGACCAGCAGATCGGCGCCGGCGAGGTCGAGCTGGTAGGCAAGCTCGGCCGGGCGCAGGTCCGGGTTGATCGGCACGATCGAGACGCCCAGCGCGTTGAGGGCCAGCCAGTGAAGGAGCAGGTCCGGCCTGTTCTCCAGCAGCAATGCAACGCGGCAGCCAGCCCCATAGCCGGCATCGGCGAAGCGCGTCCTCAGCCGCTCGACGGATTCGAGCGCCTCGCCGTAGGAAATCCGAAAACCCTCGGGTGCATAAGGCAGGGCAGCGCTCGCCGGCGCGATCAGAAACGTCGCGTCCGGCTTTGTCGTCGCGCGTTCCGCGAAGGCGAGAAATGGAGAATGCATCGGACATCCCGTTTCGCGCTCCGTCGCAGCGAAACCCGGCTTCTTCTGCCCGAGGCGACTGACACAGCGCGTCTGAAACTGGCCAAAGGGGTAGTGGGGGGCGGAGGGGACGGTCCAATATTATTGCTTGCCGGTTTGGATAGTGGATTGCTATCGATCGCCATGGACCTGAGACAAATTCGATATTTCATCGCCGTCGGCGAGGACGAGCATTTCGGCCGCGCCTCGGAGCGGATCCACATCGCCCAGCCGGCGCTGAGCCGCCAGATCCAGATGCTTGAAGCCGAACTGGGCGTGACGCTGTTCGAGCGCCTGCCGCGCGGCGTGCGGCTGTCGGCGGCCGGGCGGACCTTTCTCGACTACTGCCGCAAGATCATGCTCGACCTCGGCCATGCCGTGAGCGAGACGCAGGCCGTCAGCCGCGGCGAGGCGGGAATGCTCAAGCTCGGCTTCATCGAGGTCGCGGCATGGAGCGGCACCATCCCGGAAGTCATCATGGGATTCAGGCGCTTGAGCCCGGACGTTCAACTGGTGCTGCGGTCGATGACGACGCTGGACCAGCTGGAAGCCATCCAGGACGGCCGGATCGACGCCGGCTTTCTCTACAATCCGGCGACGAACAACCCGCTGCTGACGACGCTGCCGGTCGCGCGCCACCGGGTGCTGCTGGCCGTGCAGTCGGACTCGGCCCTGGCCGGCCGTCAGGCTGTCGACGTGAAGGAGTTGTCCGGACAGCCGCTGATCTCGTTCCACCGGCGTCAGAGCCCGATCTATTACGACGAGCTTCACCGCGGCCTGTTCAATGCCGGCGTTGCTGTCGACATCGTGCACGAGGCCGACAACGAGGCCGAGATGCTGGCGCTGGTCACAACCGGCCTCGGCGTCGCTCTTATCAACGAGTGCCAGAAATGGCGCAGGCCGGAGGGGCTGTCGCTCATCCCGGTCCATGGGCTGGATGTCGGGCTGGACCTTGCCCTTGTCTACCGAACGGGGCATGGGCTGCCGGCGCTCGACAGGTTCCTGGATCTGGTCCGGGCGCAAACCGCCGGTGCGGCCGGCTGACGGCGGCACACGCTCCCCGTGCATATAATGAGATTGATGGCCTGGAGGTTCAATCGATGCCGGAACGGTATGGATTGGCCCAAACTTTTGTATTGGAGTTGCCGGGTAAACTCCGCTTCATTCACCATCACAACGATTGAAGGCCCGCCACGGCGTAGCCGTTGGAAACGGGCCGTCGCAGCGGGGACATGGCGAAGGATGCCGGCCGGATTTTCGGTTGGTGCCCGATGTCTGGGCAGGAGGACGGACGCCTTTTCATGGCTGATGCGGTCGAGATCATTGAAACCGATTTCGTGATTGTCGGTGCGGGTTCGGCGGGATGCACGCTCGCCGGCCGGCTTTCCGAGGATGCCGGGACGTCGGTGACGCTGCTGGAAGCCGGCGGTCCCGACCGTAATCCGTGGATCCACATCCCCATCGGCTACGGCAAGACCATCGTCGATCCGCGCCTCAACTGGCGCTACGAGACGGAGAAGGGCGCCGAGATCGCCGACAGGCCGATGTATTGGGCCCGCGGCAAGGTGTTGGGCGGTTCCTCTTCGATCAATGGGCTGCTCTACATCCGCGGCCAGGCGCGCGACTACGACCAGTGGCGCCAGCTCGGCAACGCCGGCTGGTCCTACGAGGACGTCCTGCCCTATTTCAGGAAGGCGGAGGACCAGGAGAACGGAGCCGACGCCTATCACGGCAGCGGCGGGCCGCTGCGCGTCTCCAACCTGAAGGAGCGCAACCCGCTGTGCGACGCCTTCATCGACAGCGCGGTCGAGGCCGGCATTCCCCGCACCGAGGATTTCAACGGCGCCTCGCAGGAAGGCGTCGGCTATTACCAGATCACGACGCGCAACGCCCGCCGCTGCTCCGCCGCCGTCGCCTATCTGAAGCCGGCCAAGCGGCGGCCCAACCTGCGCATCGTCACCCACGCTCTCGCCGAGCGCATCCTGTTCGACGGACGGCGCGCCGTCGGGGTGGTGTTCGAGCGCGCCGGCCGGCGCACCACCGTGCGGGCCCGGCGCGAGGTGATCCTCAGCGGCGGCTCGATCAATTCCCCGCAACTCCTGCTGCTTTCGGGCGTCGGCACGGCCGGCGAACTCTCCGAGCTTGGCATCTCGCCCGTCCATGACCTGCCCGGCGTCGGCGAGAACCTGCAGGACCACTACGGCGCGATCATCACCTACAGGAGCCGGCTGCCGCTCACCGTCAACGACATCATGCGCAGCCCCCTGCGGCAGGTGCAGGCAGGGCTGCAATACATGCTGTTCCGCACCGGGCCGCTCACCATATCGGCCGCGCAGGTCGGCGCCTTCGCCCGATCCGGGCCGCATGTCGAGACGCCCGACATCCAGTTCCTGTTCCAGACCTTCAGCCACGACGAATACGATGCCGGCCTGCACAAGTTCTCAGGCTTCGCCAACGTGGTCTGCCCGGTGCGGCCGGAAAGCCGCGGCAGGCTCGCGCTGCGTTCGGCCGACCCGAAGGATACGCCGCTGATGCAGCCCAACTATCTCGCTTCGGAAACCGACCGGCGCGTGCTGGTCGAGGCGATGAAGCTGTCGCGCCGGGTGGCCGAGAAGGCGGCGATCGCCGCCCAAATCGTCGCTGAATATGCGCCGGGCCCGGCCGTGCGCAGCGACGACGAGCTGCTCGCCTACGCCAGGGAGACGGGACTTTCGATCGCCCACCAGGTCGGCACCTGCAAGATGGGCAATGACCCGATGGCGGTGGTCGACAACACGCTGAAGGTACGCGGCATCGACCGGCTGCGGGTGGTCGACGCGTCGATCATGCCGACGCTGGTGTCGGGAAACACCAACGCCCCGACGATCATGATCGCCGAGAAGGCGGCCGACATGATCCGCGGCAAGGCGGCCTGAGGCGGTTTCCGGACGATGCGCGGCGGACGGCCGATGGCGAAGGCATGATTGGGAGCTGGCGTTCCGTGCTCGACGGGCAGATGTTCGACTACGTCATCGTTGGTGCCGGCTCTGCCGGCTGCGTGCTGGCGGCGCGCTTGAGCGAGGACGGCAAGAACACCGTGCTGGTGCTGGAGGCCGGCGGCAGGGATTCGAGCTTCTGGATCCATATCCCGGTCGGTTACGGCAGGACGATCACCGACCCCCGCGTCAACTGGAAATTCGAGACCGAGCCCAATCCGGCACTCGACGGCCGCCGCATCTATTGGCCGCGCGGCAAGGTTTTGGGCGGTTCGTCCTCGATCAACGGCCTGATCTACATCCGCGGCCAGGCCGAGGATTTCGACCATTGGCGCCAGCTCGGCAATGTCGGCTGGTCCTATGACGACGTGCTGCCCTATTTCCGCCGCGCCGAGGACCAGGAGAACGGCGCCGACCGCTATCACGGCAAGGGCGGCCCGCTGTCGGTGACCAATCTCACCGAGCGCAACCCGCTCTGCGATGCCTTCATCAGCTCGGCGGCGGTGCAGGGGATTTCCCGCAACGAGGATTTCAACGGCCCCGTCCAGGAGGGCGCCGGCTATTTCCAGGCGACCGTGCGGCGGGGCAGGCGGGCCTCGGCCGCCACCGCTTATCTGAAGCCGGCCATGGCGCGCCGCAATCTGACGGTCGCGACTGACGCCCATGCCGAACGCATCCTGTTCCAGGGCCGGCGGGCCAGCGGCGTCGAGTTCAGGCGCGGCGGCGGCATCGTCCGCGTCAATGCCCGGCGCGAGGTCATCCTTGCCGCCGGCTCGGTCAAGTCGCCGCATCTGCTGATGCTTTCGGGCCTGGGCGACGCCGAGGAGCTGGCGGGGCACGGCATCAAGTGGCTGCACCACCTGCCGGGTGTGGGCAGGAACCTGCAGGACCATTATGGCGGCCAGATCACCTGGAAATGCAACCGGCCGATCACCATGAATGACGTGATGCTGAGCCGCTTCCGGCAATTGAAGGTCGGCCTGCGCTGGCTGCTGACGCGCAGCGGCCCGCTGTCTGTGCCGGCGGGGCAGGCCGGGCTGTTTGCCAAGGTGCTGCCGGAATCCGCGTCGCCGGACTTGCAGTTCCTGTTCCAGACCTTCAGCGGCGGTTATTATGAGGACGGGCTGTTCAAGTTCTCCGGCTTCGCCAATTTCCTATGCCCGGTGCGGCCGCTGAGCCGCGGCGAGATCAGGCTGCGCTCGGCCAGCCCGGACGATACGCCGAAGCTGCTGCCCAACTATTTTGCCGAGGAGCGCGACCGCCGCATCGCCGTGGAAGGGTTGAAGCTCGCCCGCCGCATGGCGGCGAGCAGGCCGCTGGCGGACTTCGTCGTCGAGGAGCACCTGCCGGGATCGCCGACCGCGACCGACGCGGAGATCGAGGCCTATCTCAGACAGAACGGCGGCTGCGTCTCGCACCAGGTCGGGACCTGCAAGATGGGAACCGACGAGATGGCGGTGGTCGACCCGGAACTCAAAGTGCGTGGCGTCGAGGGACTGCGCGTCGCCGACGCCTCGGTGATGCCGACGCTGGTGTCCGGCAACACCAACGCCGCCACCATCATGATCGGCGAGAAGGCGGCGGACCTGATCCGCGGGCGGGCCGCATGAGCCTGGCTGTTGCCGAGCAGCGCCGCGAACCGGCCGACGCACCGCCTCCGCCCCGCGCCGGCATGCCCGAGCTCGTCCGGGTGGAGGGCATAAGCAAGAGCTTCCCCGGCGTGCGCGCCTTGAACGATGTCAACCTGACCATCCGGCCGGGCGAGGTCCATGCGTTGACCGGCGAGAACGGCTCCGGAAAATCGACGCTGTCGCGCATCATCGCCGGCATGATGAAGCCGGATGAAGGCCGCATCTTCGTCGACGGCCGGGAGTGCACGATCGACAGCCCGGCGGCGGCGCTCGGCATGGGCATCGTCATGATCAGCCAGGAGTTGACGCTGGCGCCGACGTTGACGGTGGCGGAGAACATTTTCCTCGGTCGCCTGCCGCGCACCCGCCTCGGCCTCGTCGACTGGTCGCGGCTAGAAGAGGACGCGGCGCTGGCGCTGGCGCGGCTCGATGTCCATGTCTCGCCGCATGCGCGGGTGGGCGACCTCAGCGTCGAGTTCAGGCAGGAGGTGGAGATTGCCCGCGCGCTCTCGGCCAATGCCCGCCTGCTGATCCTCGACGAGGCCACCAGCTCGCTGTCCGAAGCCGCCACGGCGCGGCTGCTCGAGCGCGTGCGCCAGGAGCGCGACGCCGGCATGGCGATCCTGATGATCACCCACAGGATGCCGGAGATCTATGCGGTGTCCTCCGTCGCCACGGTGCTGCGCGACGGAAATATCGTCGCCACCGTCGCCCTGCCGGAGGCGACGGAAAGCCAGCTCGTGCGGCTGATGGTCGGCCGCGAGATCAACGACTTTTATGGAAAGCGCTCCATCCCTGTCGGCGACCGGGTGCTGCGCATCCGCGACCTGCACACGCCGGCTGGCATATTGCGGCCGACCTCGCTGGAGGTAAGGCGCGGCGAGATCGTCGGCATTGCCGGGCTGGTCGGCTCGGGCAAGTCCGAGTTCGGCCTGGCGCTCGGCGGCGCGATCCCCGGTGCTGGCGAGGTTGAGGTCGACGGCCGACCTGTTCGTCTCGGCGACCCGCGTAGCGCCATCGCCGCAGGTATCGGCTTCGTCCCCGACGACCGAAAATCGTCGGCCCTGCTCTTGGTGCGCAGCGTGCTCGAGAATTTTTCGCTGGCCTGGATGGATCGGCTGTGCCGGGCCGGCCTGCTCGACACGCGCCGCGAGCGCTCGCAGGTAGAGGCCGCGGTCAAGAAATACCACGTGGCCGCCGCGTCTCCCGCCGTGGCGATCGCCACCCTGTCGGGCGGCAACCAGCAGAAGGTCATCCTGGGACGCACCTTCGCGCGGCAGCCAAGCGTGCTGGTGCTGAGCGAGCCGACGCGCGGCATCGACGTCGGCGCCAAGAGCGAGATCTACCGGATGCTGCAGGACGCGGCCGAGGCCGGTGCCGGCGTCGTAGTCATCTCTTCCGAACTGCCCGAACTGCTGGGCATCTGCGACCGCATCACCGTGTTCTTCGAGGGCGGGCTGGCGGCGGAGTTCAACCGCGACGAGGCAACGGAGGAAGCGATCGCTCATGTCGCCGTCGCCGGCACCGGCAGCAGGGCGCACGCCGACTCTCGATACGAGGAACCAAAATGACAGCCACGAATGCGAGGAGTGCGGTCATGACGGAGCGAAGCCGGCCGGCCGCGCCGATCTTCCAGCAGATCCTGCAGAACCGCTACGCCGGCGCCCTGTTCAGCCTGTTGCTGGTTTCAGCGATCGTGGCGGCCACGCAGCCGGTGTTCCTGACCTGGCCCAACCTCATGAACATCGTGAAGTCGAACAGCGTCGTCTTCGTTCTGGCGATCGGCGCGACTTTCGTCGTCATCGCCGGCGCCATCGACCTGGCCGTCGCCAGCGCCACGGCGGCCTGCGCCATGGTGCTCGGCCTGCTGCTGGTCGCCGGCATGCCGGCCTATGTGGCGATCCCGGCGGCGCTGCTGTTCGGCGGATTTCTCGGGGCGATCAACGGCACGCTGATCAGCTACTTCAAGATCTCGTTCTTCGTCGTCACCCTCGGCTCGCTGTCGATGTTCCAGAGTTTTGCCCTGATCGTCAACGACGGCGGCAGCATCAGCGTCTTCTCCTCGCCCGGCTTCGCGCCGATCAGCGCCTTCGTCAACGGCAACATCGGTGCCGTTCCCATCATCCTCGTCTTCGACCTGGCGCTGCTGCTGATCGCCGGCGGCGTGCTGCGCTACACGGCGTTCGGCCGGGCGCTTTATGCCATCGGCGCCAACACGGAAGCCGCGCGCCTCAACGGCATCGACGTCAAGCGCATCATGCTGCTCGTCTTCGTCATCGCCGGCCTGATGGCCGGGCTCGGCAGCGTCGTGCAGGTCGGACGCCTGACCTCGGCCTCCGCCGAGATCGACCCGACGCTGCTGCTCACCGTGCTGGCGGCGGTGCTGATCGGCGGCACCGCCTATACCGGCGGCGAGGGCGGGGTGTTCGGCACCATGATCGGCGTGCTGTTCCTCGGCGTCATCCAGAACGGGCTGACGCTGAGCGGCGTGTCCTCGTTCTGGCAGGGCATGGTCAGCGGCCTGATCCTCATCCTGGCGGTGTGGCTGGGCGGCTTGCGGCAGGTTCTGCGACGCCGGCGGCAGGCCCGGATCGGCTGACCGCGCGGGTATGGCGTGGGCGATGTTCCTCGACGAGCGATAGCATTCCGGCATCGGACTGCCTGATTGAATCTATTGGATGGGAATGGGTTTTTCGGCTGTGATGAACACAGGCGCGGCGGCGGCCCTTTCGAAAGGAACGGCCGCGCCGGCAGAAAAACAAGGAACAGGGGAAGATCATGGGAAAGATCAGGATCGGATTTGGCGCGCTGGTCGCGCTCTATGCTACGGCCTGCGCCGCGCAGGCCGAGGACACGCTCATCGGCTACATCTCACCGATCGCCAGCCAGCCCGGCCAGCAATTGATCAACACCGCCATCGGCGCGGCGGCGACCGAGAAGGGCTGGCAACATCGCGTTCTCGATGCCAACCTCTCCGCCGACAGGCAGGTCTCGCATGTCGACACGCTGCTGACGCTGGGCGCCAAGGCGATCGGCTCCTGGTCGCTCGATGCCAACGCCGTCGGCGGCGCCTATGAGCGCGCCCGTGCCCAGGGCGTCCCGGTCATCGGCGTGAACTCGGTCGGGCAGGGCGTCACCAACACTGTCTGGTGGGAGGTCAACACCTGCAACCCCGGCGGGCCATACGAGAAGCAGGCGGCATGGATCGCCGAGCGGCTTCCCGCCGCCAAGGTGATCGTGTTCGGCGGCCCGCCCGTGGAGTCGATCATGGCCAACGCCAAATGCTTCACGGAAGCCGCAAAGGCTGCCGGGCTCGAAGTGATCGACCGCGTCGACAACACCAAGGATTCCACCGCCAACGCCGCCACCCTGGCGTCCGACGAGCTGATCCGCTTTCCCGACGTGCAGGTCTTCTGGGCCTACAACGATTCCAGCGCGCTCGGCATCTCCGCTTCGGTGATCGCCGCCGGCAAGTCGGTCTACGCGGCGGGCAAGACGGACGGGGTCATGGTGTTCGGCATCAACGGCGATGCCGATGCCATCGCGGCGGTGCGTGAAGGGCGGCTGACCGGCACCTGGGATCCCGATGCCCCAGCGACCGGCTTCGCCCTGGCGCGTGCCATGGACGAGGCGATCGCCAACCCGACGGCCGAGCAGAAGCCGATCGTCGTCGCCTCGAAGCTGTTCACCTCCGAAAACATCGACAGCTGGGTGGCGGACGACAAGCGCGCCTATTCGATCGCCGCATTCCCCGAGGCGAAATAGCCCCGTCCCCCGGGCGGGCACCGGCCGGCATGAATCTCACGGCGGAGCTGCATTTCAGCGACCTGACGGACGTCGCCGCGCTGCTGCGCGACGGCGACATCCGGGCGCGGGATCTTGCCGAGGCCTGCCTCTCGCGCATCGCGGCGATGGACGGGCGCTGCAACGCCTACATCACCGTGCTGGCCGATCGGGCGCTGGCGGCCGCCCAAGCGGCCGACGGGGCGAGGGCCGCGGGGCGCCTGCTCGGTCCGCTGCACGGCGTGCCGATCGCCGTCAAGGACATCCTCGACATAGCCGGCGCGCCCACCACGGCGGGCATGCCGATGCGCCGCGACCATGTCGCCACCGAGGAGGCGACCGTCGTGCGGCGCCTCGATGAAGCGGGCGCGGTGATCCTCGGAAAGCTCAACGTCGCCGAAGGGGTCTACGGCGAATATCTGGAACCGTACGGCACACCCATCAATCCCTGGAATGCGGATCGCTGGGCCGGCGCCTCGTCCGGCGGCAGCGGCGTCGCCACGGCGGCCGGGCTGTGCTTCGGATCGATCGCCTCCGACACCGGCGGATCGATCCGCCTTCCCTCAGCGGCCAACGGCGTCACCGGGTTGCGGCCGACCTGGGGCCGGGTGAGCCGCCACGGCGCGTTCGAGCTCGCCGGCGATCTCGACGCCATCGGGCCGATGGCGCGTTCGGCCGCCGACGTGACCTGCCTGCTCCAGGTGATCGCCGGAGCAGATCCGCTCGACCCGACTTCGCTGATCGAGCCGGTGCCCGACTTCTCCGCGCAGCCGCCCGAACTTGCGGGCGTGGTCGTCGGCGTCGATCCTTCCTGGATGAGCGACCGCGTCGAGCAGCCGGTGGTGCGGGCCGTCGAGGCGGCGCTATCGACGTTCCAATCGCTCGGCGCCACGGTGCGGGAGATCAGCCTGCCGCCGGCGGAGCAGGTCATCTGGGACTGGTTCGAGATCTGCGCGGCGCAGGCCGCCCTGGCGCATGAGGCGACCTATCCGGCCGATGCCGGGCAATATTCACGCTCGCTCGCTGCCCTGCTCGATCTCGGGCTCGGCCTTAAGGCCGTCGACCTGCAGCGCGTGCAGAAGCGCCGGGCCATATATGCCGGGCAGCTTCAACGAACTTTGCGGACGGTCGATTTCGTCGCCATGCCGGCCATCGCCTTCGCCATCCCGACGCGGCAGCGCATGCTGACGATCGACGACGACACCATCTACGGCATCCACCGCTTCACCTGCCCGTTCGCGATGTCGGGCAATCCCACCATCACCTTTCCCGGCGGGTTCGACGCCGACGGCATGCCGCTGTCGGTGCAGCTCGTCGCGCCGCGCCTTGCCGAGGCGGCGCTGCTGTCGGCGGCCCGCGCCTTCCAGTCCGTCACCGACCATCATCGCCGCCGCCCGCTGTAGCGACGGGACGCGGCGCGGACAAAATTCGCAGGGTCGAGCGAAGCCCGGGCTATCGCAAGCCCGCTGCGATGAGGCATGCTGCCCCGCAACACACATCGCAGGGAGGGACGGAATGGATTTCGGCGTCACGGACAAGATCGCGATCGTGACCGGCGGCGGCACCGGCATCGGAAACGCCATCGCCAGGACGTTCCACGACGAGGGGGCCACCGTCGTCATCAACGGCCGCTCGAAGAAGCGCATCGAGGCGGCCGCCGCGGCGATCGGCCCGCGCGCCCACGGCGTCGTCGCCGACTTGCTGACCGCGGAAGGCGCCGAGACGCTGGCCGGCTACGCGGCTCGCCTCGGGCCGGTCTCCTTCCTCGTCAACAACATCGGCATCTTCGACGTCAACGACTTCTTCGAGGTCGGCGACGAGCGCTGGATCGAGTATTTTCAGCACAACATCATGACCGCCGTGCGTATCACGCGCCTCGTCATGAAGGACATGCTGGCGCGCGACGAGGGCAGCATCGTCTTCATCTCGTCGGAGGCGGCGATCCGCTCCATCGGCAACATGGTGCCCTATTCGGTGACCAAGACGGCGATGCTGGGACTCGGCCGGTCGCTGGCCGAGCTGACGCGCGGCACCGCGGTGCGCGTCAACAGCTACATGCCGGGAACCACGGCAACGGAGTCCGTCGAGACCTATTTCGCCGATCTCGCCCGCCAGCAGGGAAAATCGGTGGAGGAGACGCTGCGCGACTTCTACAAGGAGGTGCAGCCCTCCAACCTGACGCAGAAGCTGATCGACCCGATGCTGCACGGGCGCGGCGTCATCCAGCTCGCCACCAATCCGGCCATGAACGGGGTGACCCACCGGGCCGACGGGGGCACCATCCGCTCGATCTTCGGCTGATCGGCCGCGACTGGTTCATTCCTCGTCCTTTCGTCGTCCGGCCGGACGTTCATCTCCATTCTCGCGCGGGGGATCATCGACGCGGCATTCTCTGCCCCGGGCTCATCGAGCGCCGTCATCGCGGCGGCGCGCTGCCGCTCCATGGATCGGCGGTGCGGCCGGCACATGAAATTTTGCAGGCCATTTCCCAGCCAGCGGCGTGCCTTCTGATTTTTGAAAACCGTTTGACAAAAACGAACCCCGGTGCAACTCTGCCCGTGTCGGGAGGGCGCACGGGATGGCGCTGCGGGGTACCAATCAGGAATCCGGACGACCGTACAACCGGCGGATCGTGCTGGAATCGATCCGACTGCACGGCCCGACGACCCGCGCCGACATTGCCCGGGGCGTCGGCCTTACCGTCCAGACCGTCTCCACCATCGTCCGCGAGCTCGAGGAGCAGGGTTTCGTCCTGTCCGGGCGCGACGAACCGAAGGGGCGGGGACTGCCTCCGGCGACATTGCGCATCAACGCCGCGGGCGGCTACGCCGTCGGCATCCATCTCACTCCGCTCGGCATCGATGCCGCGCTGATCGATCTTGGTGGCAACGTCGTCGAAATCACCCGCCGCGCCGCGCCGGGCGTGTCGCCCGACCGCGCCTTCGAGCTGATCCGCGTCATGGTGCGCGACCTGACCCGGTCGAGGCCGGGCGGCCGCGTTCTCGGCGTCGGCATGGCGCTGCCCGGTCCGTTCGGCGTGGAAACCATGAGTTTCGTCGGCCCGACCACCATGGCGGGCTGGGAAAACGTGGCGCTCCGGGACCGGCTGGCCGAGGCGACGGGATTGCCTGCCTTCCTCGACACCGACATGGCGACCGCCGCGCTCGGCGAGCAGCTCTACGGCTACGGCACGAAATTCTCGGACTATTACTATCTCTATTTCGGCGTTGGCCTCGGCGGCGCCCTGGTGCATGACGGCGCGGTGCTGCGCGGCGCCTGGGGCAATGCCGGCGAGATCGGCCACATCCCGGTGGTGCCGGACGGCGAGCCGTGCCCTTGCGGCAATCGCGGCTGCCTGGAGCGCTACGTATCGCTGGAGGCGCTTGGCCGAAGCGGCGTCGGCGAAACGGACTGGCTGCGCAGCGTGGCGCCGATCTTCCGCAACGCCATCAGCACCATCGAAAACCTCTACGACCCGCAGACCGTCATCCTCGGCGGCCTGGCGCCGCCCGAACTTCTCGAAAGGCTGGCGGAACTCGGCAAGGAGCTACCCAATTCGGTGTCGGCGCGTCGCGACAGGGTGACGCCGCGCCTGATCGTCGCCCTTGGCGGACAGCAGTCGGTGCTGCGCGGAGCGGCCGCGCTGGTCGTATCGGGCGTGCTGTCGCCGCGCTTCGGAAAAATGTTCGCCGCCGAGCAGGAGAGCGGACACAGCGGCTCCGAGGGAAAGGGTATGGCGGCATGAGCGAGCCCCTGCTGGTCCTGGAAGACATCACCAAGAAATACGGTGCCATCGAAGCGCTGAAAGGCGTCAGCTTCTCCATCGCCAGGGGGGAGGTGGTCGCCCTGCTCGGCGACAACGGCGCCGGAAAATCGACCTTGGTGAAGATCATCTCCGGCGGCCTGGAGCCTACGTCGGGCCGCATGCTCTTCGAGGGCAAGGAGTTCCTGGCGAGGACGCCCGCCGAAGCCAAGGCGGCGGGCATCGAGACTGTCTACCAGGACCTGTCGCTCTGCACCAATGTCGACGTCGTTGCCAATTTCTTCATGGGCCGCGAGATCACGCGCAGGGTGCTGGGCGTGCCCGTGCTCGACGAGAAGGCCATGGAGGCGGTGGTCGGCAAGGCGCTCGCCAATGCCGGCACGCGCATCCCGTCGCTGCGCACCAAGGTCGAGCATCTGTCGGGCGGCCAGCGCCAGGCGATCGAGCTCAACCGCTTCGTCCACTGGGGCGGCAAGCTCGTGCTCCTGGACGAGCCCTTCGCCGCGCTCGGCGTCGAGCAGACGCGGCGCGGCCTCGACATGATCCGCCAGGTGGCGCGCCAGGGCATCGGCGTCGTCATCATCACCCACATCATGCAGCAGGCCTTCCAGGTC